>DASYTK010000030.1:0-10202 GCA_036002405.1 Candidatus Limnocylindrales bacterium | reverse complement strand
GTTGAGCGAGCTCCATCTGACGCTCGGCAGCGACCGAGCCGAGGCGATCGTCCTCGGCTTCGGCGCGGGCATGGTGGGCACGGCCGTCGCGATCGCCTTCGCCTGGTTCCGTTACGGCGGCTTCCGCCTGCCGGAGTGGCGTCACTACCCGGGCGCCGTGATGAACGCATTCGGGACGGCCCTCATCGACGAGGTCTGTTTCCGCGGCGCCCTGCTGGGGATGTTGCTCGTCCTCACCTGGCCGAACGAGCTGGCGATCGCCTTCCAGGCGATCCTCTACGCCCTGGCCACGCGGCTCGGGGCGCCGGGTCGCAGCCGGTTCATGCTGTTGCTCTCGCTGGGGGTCGCGATCACGGCCGGATACCTCACCCTGGCCACGGCGGGGATCGGAGCGGCGATTCTGGGCCACGCGATCACGCGGGTCGCGATCTTTGTCTGCACCGGACACGCGGGCACGGTCCGGGCACCCGGGGAGGAGCCAGAGGAGGAGGCCGCAGAGCGCCTGCCTCCGGCCGGCTGGCGGGTCGTCGGCGACGGCGACCGGAGCGCGAGACAGGACGCGTGGGAGGCACCCCGGCGGGAGCACTGACCGCGGCCCACCCGGCCGAGCCCCGCGCCAACGGTCACCCCAGCGAGCGTCCACCGATCGCGCTCTACGTCCACGTCCCGTTCTGCGTCAGCGCGTGCCCGTACTGCGACTTCGTCGTATACGCCGGTGCGGCGTCACGCGGCCCACACTCGCGCGTCGGTGCCCTTGTCGAGGCCCTCGGCCGGGAGCTCGAGCTCCGTGCGGACCTGCTCGATCGGCGCTTCGGGTCGAGCCGCCCGCCTCTCCGCTCGGTCTATCTCGGGGGCGGGACTCCCTCGCTCGTTCCTTGTCGGGAGATTGGCCGCCTGCTCGAGCGGGTCGCCTCGCGTTTCGGGATCGACGCGGCCGCGGAGGTCACCCTCGAAGCGAACCCGGGTCCGGCCGAGATCGGCGACCTGGCCGGCTTCCGGAGCGCCGGCGTCACGCGGCTCTCGATCGGCGCACAGAGCCTCCAGGCCGGCGAGCTGCGGCGCCTCGGCCGGAGGCACCTGCCCAGAGACGTTGACCGGGCGGTCAGCGGTGCGCGAGCGGCCGGCTTCGCGAGCGTGTCGCTGGATCTCCTCTACGACGTCCCCACCCAGACGCTGGCTGGGTGGCAGGACACCCTCGAGCGAGTGGTCGCGATGCGGGTCGACCATGTCTCGGCATACGCGCTGACACTCGACGATCCCGACGATGAGGGCTTGACCGGTCCGCTCGGCGACCACCTTCCGGTCCGGCCGGGTGCCCGGCGCTGGCGCGAACGCGCGCGCCGGGCCCAGGACGACGACCTTGCCGCGGACGAATACCTGCTCGCCGACCGGCTGCTCGCCACGGCCGGGTACGGGTGGTACGAGCTCTCGAACTGGGCCCGCGCCGGACACGAGAGCCGGCACAACCTCTGTTACTGGCGACGCGAGCCGTACGAGGCACTGGGCCCCGGCGCCCATGCCTTCGACGGAGGCCGGCTGCGCCGCTGGAACGCCGCCCGCCTCGAGCCCTACCTCGCCGCGCTCCTGCCCCCCGGCGGGTCGTCGCCGCGCTTGCCGCCGGGGGCATTCGAGTGGCTCGACTCGGCCGGGGTGCCCGCCGAGCGGGCGATCCTCGGGCTCCGCCTCGCCGAGGGGATCGCGCCGGAGCTGGCGGGGGACCCGGCGGTGGCGCCGGCGGTCGGTTGGGGTCGCCGCCAGGGACTCCTCGAGGGGCGACCGGACGGCCGGGTCCGCCTCACCCCACGGGGGCGCCTCCTGGGCAACGAGGTGTTCGCCCGGATCCGCCAGGGAGACGCGTTGACACCCCGCGCCGCGGCTTGCTAGGATGCGCGGTGTAGAGTTAGCACTCGACCATTGAGAGTGCTAACCAGGAGTCGCAGGATGGCGCGCCGGAAGCAGAGAGCCGCCGGCCCGCTCGATCTCCGCTCGGCGGCGATCCTGCGGGCGGTCATCGAGGAATACGTTTCGACGGCGATGCCGGTCGGGAGCCAGACGCTGGTCGATCGGCACCGTCTGAGCGTGAGCTCGGCCACCGTCCGCAACGTGATGGCCGATCTCGAGCGGGGGGGCCTGCTGGCCCATCCCCATACCAGCGCCGGGCGCGTCCCGACCGATGCCGGCTACCGCAGTTACGTCGAGTCGATCGGCGAGGCCGTCACCCTGGCCCCGGTCCAGCAGTTGATGATCCGCCACCAGTTCGGGCAGGTCGAATACGCGAGCGAGCAGTGGTTCCGCCTGGCGGCCGCGACGCTGGCCGGCCTGACGCGAGCGGCCGGCTGGGCCACCCCGGCCAAGCCGGTGCGGTCCCGAGTGAAGCGGATCGATCTTCTTGCCGCCGGCGAGCTGATCGTGAGCATCGTGCTCGTTCTCGCCGAGGGCCCGGTGAAGCAGGCCCTCGTCGGTGTTGACGAGCCGCTCGACCAGGAAAGGCTCGACGCGGTGGCCCAGGCCCTCAACGCTCGCCTCGAAGGCAAGACGACCCCTGAGGTCGGCCGGATCGCCGAGGGCGATCGGCGAGATCGACCGGCCGATCGGCTAGCCGCCGCCGCGGTCGAGCGGATCCACGGGCTGATGCGCGACTACGACGCGGCACTCGTGGAGGACGTCTTCAGCGAAGGACTTCTCAACGTCATGGAGCAGCCGGAGTTCGACCGGAGCGAGAAGCTGCGGAGCGTCTTCCGGGCGCTCCAGGACCGCGACTACCTCGGCCAGCTGCTGGGGGAGATCGCCGGCAGCGGCGCCGTCCACGTTTACATCGGCTCCGAGAACCCGCCGCTCGAGCTCCGGGAGGTCTCGCTCGTCGTCGCCCCGTATGGGCGGCCCGGACGGGCGATGGGCGTCATCGGCGTCCTCGGTCCGCGGCGGATGGCCTACCCCCACGCGATCAGCACGGTCCGCTTCGTGAGCGGGCTGATGAACGAACTGGTGGATCACCTGTACGCATGACGAAGAAGACACGCGCCGAAGAGCGCATCGAAGCGATCGACACCTCGCCCGCCGTGCTCCTTCGGGAGATGGAGGAGCTGCGGGGGCGGCTGGCCGCTGCCGAACAGGAGGCGGCCGACAACAAGGCGGCCTGGCAGCGCTCGGCGGCCGACTTCGCGAACTATCGCCGCCGCACCGAGCAGGAGCGCGAACAGACGCTCGGTCTCGCGAACGAGATGCTCCTGCTGAAACTGCTGGCGGTCGTCGACGATTTCGACCGAGCCCTTGCGGCGATGCCCCGGGAGCTCGAGCACCTCGGCTGGATCGAAGGCATCTGGCTCGTCGAGCGGAAGCTGCGCAATCTTCTCGAATCGGAGGGGGTGACCCCTATCGAGGCGGTCGGCAAGCCGTTCGATCCGCGGGAACACGAGGCCGTGCTCCACGAGGAGACGACGGCCGCCGCCGACGGCTCCGTGATCGGCGAGATCCAGCGTGGCTACCGGATCCGAGACCGGGTCCTCCGGCCCGCGCTCGTGAGCGTAGCGAAAAACCCCGGACGGCCAGCCGACGCCGATCGGCAGGCCACGTCCGGCGGCACCCACTGAGAGGGAAACACTGAGAGATGAGCAAGATCATCGGAATCGACCTGGGCACGACGAACTCCGTGGTCGCCGTGATGGAGGGCGGCGAGCCGACCGTCATTCCCAGCGCGGAGGGCGGCCGGATCGTGCCCTCGGTCGTCGCCTTCACGAAGTCCGGCGAGCGCCTCGTCGGGCAGGTCGCGAAGCGCCAGGCGATCACGAACCCCAAGAACACGGTCTACTCGATCAAGCGGTACATGGGCCGTCGCTGGGATGACCCCGAGGTCAAGCGCACGAAGGAGCTCGTCTCCTACAAGGTCGAGAAAGACCCCAAGTCGGACGGCGTGCGCGTGACGCTCGAGGACGGGAAGAGCTACACCCCGCCCGAGATCAGCGCGATGATCCTGCAGAAGCTGAAGACCGACGCCGAGGCCTACCTGGGCGAGAAGGTCACCGATGCGGTCATCACTGTGCCGGCCTACTTCGACGACACCCAGCGCCAGGCGACGAAGGACGCGGGGCGGATCGCCGGCCTCGACGTCAAGCGGATCATCAACGAGCCGACCGCTTCAGCGCTCGCCTACGGGCTGGACAAGAAGGGCGATGAGCAGATCGCGGTGTACGACCTGGGCGGCGGCACCTTCGACATTTCGATCCTCGAGCTGGGCGACGGCGTCTTCGAGGTGAAGGCCACGAACGGCGACACGCACCTCGGCGGCGACGACTTCGACCAGCGGGTGATCGACTGGATGGTCACCGAGTTCAAGAAGGACCAGGGAGTCGACCTGCGCAGCGACCCGCAGGCGATGCAGCGCCTCAAGGAAGCGGCCGAGAAGGCGAAGATCGAGCTGAGCTCGACGCCCCAGACCGAGATCAACCTGCCCTACATCACCGCCGATGTCTCGGGTCCCAAGCACCTCGTCATGTCGCTGACCCGGGCGAAGCTCGAGGATCTCGTGGCCGACCTCGTCGAGCGCACGAAGGGGCCCGTCCAGCAGGCGCTCAAGGACGCCGGGCTCAAGCCCTCTGACATCGACGAGGTCATCCTCGTCGGTGGCCAGACCCGGATGCCAGCCGTCCAGGAGATGGTCAAGGGCCTCTTCAACGGGAAGGAGCCACACAAGGGCGTCAATCCCGATGAGGTCGTTGCGATCGGAGCCGCGATCCAGGCCGGGGTCCTGGGCGGCGAGGTGAAAGACGTCCTGCTCCTCGACGTGACCCCGCTCTCGCTCGGCATCGAGACGCTCGGCGGCGTGATGACGAGGCTCATCGACCGGAATACGACGATCCCGACCTCCAAGAGCCAGGTGTTCTCGACGGCGAGCGACAACCAGCCACAGGTCGAGATCCACGTTCTCCAGGGCGAGCGTGAGATGGCCGCCGACAACAAGACGCTGGGCCGGTTCATCCTCGACGGGATCCCGCCCGCTCCCCGCGGGGTGCCCCAGATCGAGGTCACATTCGACATCGATGCGAACGGGATCCTCGACGTCAAGGCACGCGACCGAGCCACGAATCGCGAGCAGACGGTCCGGATCACGGCCTCCTCGATGCTCTCGAAGGACGACGTCGACCGGATGGTCCGGGAGGCCTCCGAGCACGCCGACGAGGACCGCCGGCGGCGCGAGGAGATCGAGACCCGCAACCAGGCGGACGCGCTCGCCTACCAGGCGGAGCGGACGCTGCGCGATCTCGGGGACAAGGTCTCGGCCGAGGACCGGGCGCAGGTCGAGAGCTCGATCACGAGCGTCCGGGATGCCCTCAAGGGTGACGATCTCGACAAGATCCGGAGCGCCTCGCAGGAGCTGCAGGAGCATCTCCAGCGCGTCGCCACCGCGGCCTACCAGCAGGCAGGCCCGATCGATTACGGCGACGGGACGGGCGCCGCCGAAGAGGAGCCCACTGCGGAAGGCGCCGCGACGGGCGCCGGCACGGGCTCTGACGAGGAGGCCGTCGAGGGCGAGTACAAGGAGGTCTGAGCGCCGCCTCGCCCTGCGGGATCCGCTAACGCGGGACCCCGCGCACGAGGCGGTCGAGGGCACGGACGCTCGCGTCGGCGGCAGCGCCGGCGACCTCCAGCGGAAGGAGCGCCGCCTCGCGCGCTCCGAGCGGCGGGCGCTCGGGCGCGTACCCCATCGCTGCGAGCTCGTCGCCCAGCAGCCACTCGCAGAGCCGGACCTGCCGCGCCGGTAGCCGTCCGAGGTGGCGGGCCAGGCCGGCCCGGTCGATCCCGTCGTGTTCCCCGAACGAGCTGTTGCCACGCGCTCCGAAGCCCGCAAAGCGATGGGGCTCGAGCATGGGCAGCTCGAATTCCAGACCGAGCTGGCCACAGAGCTCGGCGATCGTCTCCCGTGGCCGATCGACGAGCGTCTCGTAGCGGACGAGGAAGAAGCGACCAGGATCGCGGGCCGCGACCCCGCGGGCGACGCGGACCGATTCCCGCCAGTTCAGTGTGACCCAGGTCACGTCGCGGGCGATCCGTCTTCGCGGAAACCGCGGGCGGTAGTGGTACATCGAGATCGCGACGTCGCGTGGGTCGCGGACCATGTAGACGAAGGCCGCGCCGGGGAAGGCCTCCCCGATCTGGGAAACGAAGAGCTCGAGCTGGGGCGCCTTGTCGCCCCAGCGCGGCTTACCGAGCCGTTCCGCGAAGGCCCGCATCGTCGTGCCGAAGACCTGGCCGTGGTCGCCTGGCTGGAGCGATTCGAGTCGGGCTCGCAGCTCATCCCGATCGAGGCCGAGGAGCCGCGTCTGGGGCCAGTCGGCGAAGCGGTCGAGGAAGAGCTGCCAGTCCCGTCCGCCCGTCGCTTGGCGGTATCGCGGAAGGAGCCGGGTCCACCAGTGGAGCTCCTCGGGCGGCATCGCGACGGCCGAATTCATCCCCAGGATCGCCCGCATCAGGCTCGTTCCGCTGCGTGCGACGCCACACACGTAGATCGGCCGGTCGCGTGCCGCGAGGCTCATCGATCAGCCAGGAGTCGCGGACGTCTTCGGATCCGCGGACGCCGCCTCGATCAGTGCGACGACTGCATCGATCGCGCCGGTATCCGTGGGCCGCTCGCCGCTGCGCAGGATCGGAACGGTGGGAGGCGGCAGTCGCGTGGGACGGGGCCGCAGGTCGCCCGCGGGAAGCCACGTCGCGGGCCACGAGACGCCAGTCGTGGACGCGTCGGCGAGGAAGCTCGAGCCATCGATCGACCCGGTATCGCGCCCGCCCTCTGCCAGCCTGACGATGGCCCGGATCGGGATGCGTTCGGCCGCCAGGAGACGGTCGGGCTCCGGCAGGAGGCACGCCGCGTCCCAGTCGGGCCCGATCATCGCGCAGTCGTCCTCGGGCATGCCGACGACGAGCCCGGCCTCACGGAGCATCTGCCAGAAATCCGTCTTTCCCGCTCCGCTCCGACCCTGGATCAAGAGGCCGCCTCCGCCGAGCCGGTCGGCGATCGCCCCCACCACCGCGTGGATCGGTTCGCGGCGGGCATGCCCGATCAGGAGCGCGGTGTTCAGGTGACGCAGCAGGAAGCGCACGTGGACCCAGTCCCGCGCCGCGTCCGCCGTTCCGGAGATCGCGAGCCGCCGCGGGATCGGCTCGGGGCTCCAGACGATCCAGTTGTGTCCGCCTCCATGCCAGAGGCCGGCGGCGCCCTCGAAGTCGTGGTACGTGACCTCGAAGGCCGCTGCCGATTCGCGAACGTTCCGCCTCTCCCGCGCCCGCCCCAGGCCAGGGCTCCAGTCGGCGGGCAGGAGCGTCACCGTCGAGCTGAGTCCCACGCCGGCCCCGCGCATCCGGTCGAGCGGCCCGGCATGCGTCAGACCGGTATCGTCGAGGCCGACGCCCCAGGTCGGTTGACTGACCGCCAGCCTCTCGAGGTCGATCCGGGGCTCGGTCCGGGCGACGGTCACCGGCGGCCTCGGCCCACGGATGCCTCGGCCGGGACCGCGCTCTCGACGCCGCCCACCGGGTCGGTTGCCACCTCGACCGCCACTGGCTCGCCCACGACCGGCACCGCGACGCGCCGCGAACCTGGCCCCTGGGCGGCGGCGAGGGCGAGGATCAGGTCGCGCGGCGTGAACAGCCGCACCGCGGCCTCGTCGGGGATCGAGCAGTCGAGCGCCCGCTCGGCGCGCAGGACGACGTCGAGGAGATCGAGCGAGTCGATCCCGACCTCGCGCCAGGGCGCGTCGAGATCGATGGGCCGTCGACCCCCCGCGCCGGCGATCGCCTCCTCGACGACCCGCTCGATCGGCTGGCTCACGCCCCGTGCCGCGAGATGACGTCGAACAGGAGCGGCACTCCTTCCTCGATCGGGGCGCGCCGGAACGTCCGCTCGAGCTTCTGGAGCAGTCCGTCGCGGTCCGCGTCGGGATCGAGGGCCGAGCGGAGCACGACGTAGAAGAAACGCTGGAGATCGTCGGAGCGGTGATGCGGAAGACTCCCTCCCGGCTCGACGATCGTCGTGACCAGGCTCCGGCTCGCTCGACGAAGCCAGGCTTCCATCTCTCCGTCCGGCGGCGCGGGGGTGGCCCGAACCGGCGCGAAGGCGTGATCGGCAGTGCTTCCGGGGTGCTCGAGCTCGGCCTGGATGAGCTCGGCGCACAGGGGCGCGAGGAGGATCCCGTTTCGATACGTGCCCGTGGCGACGAGGATCGACTCGACGGCGGTGCGCCCCACGCACGGCATCCTGTCCGCCGTGACGGGGCGGTGCCCCACCTGGATCGAGACGACTTCCGCATCGGCAAGGCGCGTGTCGAGCTCGCGCGTGCCGCCGGACAGAAGCTGAGCGATCTCGGCCGCGCTCGGCAGGCGCTCACCATCCGGCAGCATCGAGAAGCGATTCGTGGCACCCAGGTAGAGCTGTCCATCGTCCTGGGGGACGACGTGGAGGCCACAGGCGAAGGTGCGGTTCGGGGTGCGGATCGTCCGCTCGGGGAGCTGGGCGGCGCGCATCAAGAGGCTGACGCCGCGACCGGAGAACACGGGTGGCAGGCCCGTCTCGTTGATGGCCGATCGCTGGAGAAGATGCGTCGTTGCGGCACCGACGGCGAGGACGACTCCGTCCGCCGCGCATTCCCGGCCGTCGTCGAGGAGGACCCTGACACCCGAGGGATGGGGGACGACTCGGATCGCCGTCCCAGCGACGATGTCCACCCCCTGACCCCGGATCGAGATCTCGAGCGCGTCGAGAAGCGTCCGGGCATCGACCGAGCCTTCGTTCCGGAGATAGAGGGCGCGGAAGCCGCGCGCCGCGGGATGCGGGGAGTACCCCGGGACCTCTGAGGCGCGAAGCTCCTCGGCGGGCTCCTCACACCCTGCCGCGGCCGCTGAGATCGCGTCGAGCGCGGCCTCGTCGTCCTCACCGGCGGCGTTGCCGACGACGTACAGGCCCTCCCGGATCGGGATCGGAGGCGCGCCCGCGGCCTCGATCGACCGGAGCCAGCGCTCGTAGCCGCGGCGTGCCTCGCGGCGCGTTCGGAGGTCGATCAGCCGTCGGTCGGGTCGCTCGTGCGGCGAGACCTCGCTGTAGACCGCGAGCATCGCGCCGGCCGCCGCTGACGCCTGGCCGACAGGGGATCCGGCCGGCCGGACCCAGGCCGCGCGCGACCCGGTCGACGCGAGCCGATGCACGATCGCGCGCGCCAGGATGCCGCCACCGACGACGGCGAGGTCGTAGGCCATCCTCCTCCACCCCAGGATTCCCTCCGGAGCCATGTATCGTACCCGGACGGTCGGCCGCCGAGCGCGGGCTCGTCCGGTAGGGCCTCATCGGAGCGGATGAACGACCTCGATCCTCCAGGTCTGCCGGGGCAAAGGGTGGTCCGGCGGCGAGAACGTCGTCCTGTCGCTGGCAACCGGGATGCGCCAGCTCGGACTCGAGGTGGCCGTCGTCTCATTCGCCGACGGGCCGCTGGCTCGGTCGCTGGAACGAGCCGGGATCCCCGTCGAGGTGCTCGGTCTCAGGTCCCGGGCCGATCCGCGCGGCGCATCGCGGCTCTGGCGGCTCCTCCGCTCACGCCGGCCCGACGTGCTTCACAGCCACGGACCAGGCGCGATGGTCATCGCCAATCCACTCGGGCGACTGGCCGGCGTGCCCGCCGTCGTGACGACCTTTCACCACATGGCCGGTGGTGGCCGAGCGGTGACGAACCAGCCACTCCACGCGATCTACTACCGCTTGGAAGGACTCGTGGGGCGGATCGCGACCGACGCCTGCGTCGCGTATGCCGAGGCCACCCGAGAGGATGCCATCCGTGTCCGAGGGGTACCCGCCGAGCGGGTCGTCGCGATCCACAACGGGATCGACCTGGCACGCTTCGGTCCGCTGGCGCCGGCTGCCCGGGGCGCGGCACGAGCCGAGTGGCGGGCACGGCTTGGCATCGGAGCCGACGCGCTCGTCGTCGGGGCGATCGGCCGGCTCCTGCCGGCGAAGGGGCACGAGCACCTTGTCCGGGCCCTGCCGGCGATCAGGGCGGAGCGCCCGGAGGCGGTCCTCGTCGTGGTCGGCGACGGGCCCCTCGCGGGACGGCTCCGGGAGATCGGCGACCGACTCGGGCTCGGCGACGCACTCGTCCTGCCCGGGGCGCTTCGCGCATCACCGGATCTGTATGCCTGTTTCGACGTCTTCGTCTATCCCTCGA
>DASYTK010000029.1:0-38737 GCA_036002405.1 Candidatus Limnocylindrales bacterium | reverse complement strand
GCCAGTCGCTCGGCGGGCGAGCGTTAACCGGTCCCCGTGCCGAGGAACCCTGCCAAACGCTCGCTGCAAGAGCGTTAGGCCGCCTCCGCCGGGTTGCCTGAGCGCGACGAAGCCGCAGCCGCGCTCGGCCGTCGCTGCCGGATCCTCATTGGCGCGATCAAGGACGGCCTTGTGCTCCCCTGCGTGGCTTCTGGCCACATCGAGAGCGCGGCGATCGGGTCCCTCGGGTCGTGCAGCCAGGCCGCGATCCTGCGGCCGTCGGTCGGAAACGCCGCCCGGAGCATCGCCCGATGCGCCTCGATCCGGCGGCGGGTCGTCCTGCCACCCAGGACGGCGACCCATACGCCGACCTGGGCCGGGTGCCAGCCGCGCTCGCGGCCGATCCGGGGCGCCAGCCTCCGCTTTCGGTCGACTGTCCCGACCAACTCCTGGACGTCGACGATCGCGGTCTTGAGCTCGATCACGAGGAGCGCCCTCCTGACTGCGTGCCACGCCAGAACGTCCACGATCCGGCGCTCACCGTAGATCGAGAACGACACTTCCGGGGAGAAGACCCAAACCCCGAGACCACTCGAGCCGACGCGCGACGGCCTCATGCATCGCCGAGTGGCGCGCGTTGACCAGCCGATCGAGCTGCCCACCACGCCAGCGGGCGATCAGATCGACGCGAATGTCGAGCGCCCGGGCTACGCGACGCAGGACATCGACCGTCAGCCCGCCGAGCCCTCCTCGCTCGATCCGCGAAACCGTCGCCCGGGAGACGCCAGCAGCAGCTGCGAGATCCACATGCCGCCAGCGTCGCCGGATCCGGACGGCTCGGATGGCCGCGCTCAACCGCTGATCCTGCACAATCGGACGATGGAGCCGTGACCTTATCCACCGGTCAATTCGGCGTTGCCGGCTCCTCGTCGATCCAAGCGTCTCCGAGCCAGGGCGGTGCCGAGATCGCGGCTGGCCCTCTCCTCAGCGCGTCACGAACCCGACGGATCGTGATGTCAGGGCGATGGTCGGGGGTGGTCGTAGACCGCCCTCCGCCGCTCCCAGTCACGCGGCCAGGTGAGGGTCACCGAATCGATTCTGGGCGGCGGCGCTGCCGGACGAGGACGCGCTCGTCGGGCTTGAACCCGAGACGCCGGTAGAAGTCCTCGGTGCCCTCCCGCGCGGTGAGGACGAACTTCATGCCCTCGCGACCGTCGATCAGCGCTTCGATCAGGCGCCGGCCGAGGCCGCGGTCCTGCCAGCGCGCGTCGACGGCCACGCTCGAGACGTACGCGTTCGTGACCCCGTCGGTGATCGCCCGGGCGAAGCCGATCAGGCGGTCTTCGTCCCAGGCGCTCACGCTCTCCCGGGTCGCCGCGAGCATCCGGCCGACCTGCTGGGGGGACCGCCGGCCAGCGTGGAGGCCGGCGTTTCGGAGGAGAACGGCCAGCTCGGACGGGTCGACGCGGGCGTTTCGGACGACGTTCACCCGTTCCAGCCGGCCCTCGGCAAGGGCGAGCCGCTGGTCGAGCTCCTCGAGGTGGTCGATCCCGTGGTAGAGGAGGCGCCGGACGACCTTGGCGAGGGTCCACCCCTCCCCTTTGCCGTCGACCCAAGCCGGGGCCGGATCGCGGCCGTGCTGTTCCCGGATCCGTGCCACGGCCCAGGATCGCGTCGCATCGAGGAACGCGAATGGGTCGCCTTTGCGAGGCGGGCCTTCGTACCGCGGTCCGGGATCGAGGCGGCTCGCCAACCAGGCCTCGGCCTCCGCCACGTGGCGGAGGACCTCGGTCGCTGGTCTTTCCGGCCGACCCTGGTCGGGCTCGTCTGCTCGCGTCTCCCGCTCGTCGGGAATCGCCTGGCCCTGATCGAGCCGGCGGAGCCGCCCATGGATCGCCAGCAGGTCGGACCGGGCGTACTCGAGCCTCTGAATCGCCGTCTCGAGCTCCTCCTGCGAGACCGCTCGATGATCTGCCTCGAAGAGGGCATTCCGCTCGTAGCCGTCGCCGTCGATCGTCGCCGGCACCTCCTCGACCACGACGGTCTCGTCGAGCTCGGGGAGCTCGATCGACGCACCGTGGTCGCCGAGCCAGGCGACGAAGCGCGCGACCGCCGATGGCGCACGACCAATGGCCGCGGGCCGCGTGCGCCCCCAGGTGAAGCAGCCCGGCAGGTCGAGCAGCCAGGCACCGACACGCCCACCGTCGTACCCCGGCTCGAGCCAGACCCGCACCGGACCCGTGAGCATCCCGTCACTCTAGCCCGCGGGCCGCCCGACGAACCGCTCCGGGCCAACCCCCCTTGCCGGACGGGACCTACCGGCGGCGCCTCCCCGGTCGAGGCGGGCGCGTCCCGCTCCGCTTGATGACGTTCGGGGTCACGCGGCGATCCCACGTGGGACGGTCGATCCAGCGGGCCATCCAGCCCTGGTCGTCCCCCTCGTGCTCGTCGCGGATGCCGGGGAACCAGTCGGCCGCCGTATCGGGATCCGGGGCGCCTTCGTCTGCCGCGGGCAGCACGGTGATCGCGGTGACCTCCATTCCGGGTGGGGCATCGGGGTCGACCGACCCGGGTCGGCCTCCACCAGCCGCCCGAGCTGCGACCCGACCCGTACTCGCCGCGCCGGCCGCTCGTCGGCTCGGCCCGCGCCCATCCGTCGCCTGCGCCGCCCGCTCGGCGGCCCTGGCGACCGCCGCCGAGGCATCATCCTCGAGGACGCGGTGGCGGATCCCCTGGATCTCGTCGCGCAACGAGGCGGCGCGCTCGAACTCCAGGTTGCGAGCCGCGTTCCTCATGTCGGCCTCGAGCTGCACGACCAGGCGCTCGACCTGCTCCCGGGTCATCTCGGAGAGCTCGACGCCTCCCCCGTCGCCGTAGCGGCTGCCGGCCTCGGCCACGGCCCGCAGCCGGTCGTTGATGTCCCGGATCTCCTTGATGATCGTCGCCGGCTGGATGCCGTGCTCGCGGTTGTACGCCTCCTGGATCGAGCGGCGCCGATTCGTCTCGTCGATCGCGACCTGCATCGACTCCGTCACCCGATCGGCGTACATCACGACCTCGCCGCCGATGTTCCGGGCCGCCCGCCCGGTGACCTGAATCAGGGACCAGGCGCTGCGCAGGAAGCCCTCCTTGTCGGCATCGAGGATCGCGACGAGCGTCACCTCCGGCAGGTCGATCCCCTCGCGCAGCAGGTTGATCCCAACCACGACGTCGTAGACCCCCAGGCGCAGGTCGCGCAGGATCTGGACGCGCTCGAGCGTATCGACCTCGCTGTGGAGGTACTGCACGCGTACCCCCAGCTCTCGCAGGTAGTCGGTCAGGTCCTCCGCCATCCGCTTCGTGAGGGTCGTGACGATCGTCCGCTCGCCCCGATCGACCCGCTCGCGGATCCGGTCGAGGAGGTCGTCGATCTGCCCTTCCGTGGGACGGATCTCGATCGTCGGGTCGACGATCCCGGTCGGCCGGAGGAGCTGCTCGACGACGCGCTCGCTCTTCTCGAGCTCGTACGGCCCCGGCGTGGCGCTCATGAAAACGACCTGATTGAGATGATCCTCGAACTCCTCGAAGGTCAGCGGACGGTTGTCGAGCGCGGACGGCAACCGGAAGCCGAAGTCGACGAGGATCTCCTTCCGTGTCCGGTCGTTCTTGTACATGCCCACGATCTGGGGGACCGTCATGTGGCTCTCGTCGACGACGAGAAGCCAGTCCGGCGGGAAATAGTCGAGCAGGGTCCAGGGCCGGCTCCCGGCCGACCTCCGAGCGAGATGCCGGGAGTAGTTCTCGATCCCCGAGCAGAAGCCCAGCTCGCGCATCATCTCGAGGTCGAACGTGGTTCGCTGGCGGAGTCGGGCCGCTTCCAGGACCTTCCCCTCCTCCTCCAGCTGGCCGCAGCGCTCCTCCATCTCGGCCTGGATGTCCTTCAGGGCCTCACGCATCTTGTCGGCCGGCGTGACGTAGTGACTGGCCGGGTAGACATTCAGCTCCTTCCGCTCGGCCAGGACCTCCCCGGTGAGCGGGTCGAGCTCGGTGATCCGCTCGACCTCGTCGCCGAAGAACCCGACCCGCACGATGTAGTCGTCGTAGGCCGGCTGGAGCTCCAGGGTGTCGCCCCGCACGCGGAACCGGGCCCGCGAGAGGGCCTGGTCGTTGCGCTGGTACTGGAGGTCGACGAGCTGGCGCAGCACGCCGTCGCGCCGGTAGCGGCCGCCCGTCCGAAGCCGCACGACCGTGGACCCGTAGTCGACGGGGGCGCCGAGGCCGTAGATGCAGCTGACGCTTGCGACGATGACCACGTCCCGCCGCTCGAAGAGCGCCCGGGTGGCCGCGTGCCGGAGCTTGTCGATCTCGTCGTTCCGAGACGAGTCCTTCTCGATGTACGTGTCGGAGCGGGGCAGGTAGGCCTCGGGCTGGTAGTAGTCGAAGTAGCTGACGAAGTATTCGACCGCGTTGTCCGGGAAGAAGTCCCGGAACTCCTGGTAGAGCTGCGCGGCCAGCGTCTTGTTGTGTGAGATGACCAGGGTCGGGCGTCGCTGGCGCTCGATCACCCGGGCGATCGTGTGCGTCTTCCCGGAGCCGGTGACTCCCAG
Organism: Candidatus Limnocylindrales bacterium; assembly: GCA_036002405.1. Taxonomy (GTDB): domain Bacteria; phylum Chloroflexota; class Limnocylindria; order Limnocylindrales; family CSP1-4; genus DASYTK01. The sequence continues at coordinate 34,172 of DASYTK010000029.1, read as the reverse complement.
GAGGCTCTGGAAGCGCTGGCCGCGGGCCAGGCCGTCGGCAAGCTTGTCGATCGCCTGGGGCTGATCGCCGGTCGGCTCGAACGGAGCGACCAGCTTGAACTCGGGCACGTTCCGATTATCGCGGCGGGACGCCTCGCCGTCGCGGGCAAGCCCCGAACCGCCGACCCAACGTTCCTCCGGAGCCCACAGTCGAGGCCGCCGACCGTCCTGCCGGCTCCCGCCCCGGCGGCTCCCCTGCCGCCGACGGTCGTGCCGGCCTCGCCTCGGCGGCTCCCGGCCGCCGACGGTCGTGCCCGCCGGCCGCCATCGGTCCTACCCTCCGGCACCCCAACGCCCCATTGTGGCCGGCACGCACCGCTGAGCATCCTTCCCGGGCCACGATCTCAGCAGCGGAGCGTCGCCTCCCGATGCGTCTCATCCGGCGGTCCGCCGGCAGCCCCGAGCGTCCGAACGGCGCGCCCGCCCCGCGGCGGGAGCGCGGCCAGAGCATGGCCGAGTTCGCTCTCGTCCTGACGCCGCTGTTTCTGCTCCTCCTCGGGATCCTCCAGATGGGCCTCGTCCTGAACGCATACGTGACGATCTCGAACGCGACGCGGGAGGGCGCCCGCACGGCGACGATCTACCTCTACGACCGGGGCCTGACGAAGACCGCGAACGACGCGAACCGCCTCAGCGCCGCCCAGAGCGCGACGACGAGCTCGATGGGCCTGCTGAAGAAGACGGCCCCCCAGTTCAGCACGGCGACCGACTTCGTCCTGAGCTACGCCCTCTGCAACAGCGGCGGCACGAACTGTGTCGCCGAGACCGACACCCGGACCGGGCAGTACGTCACCGTCCGGATCACCTATCACCAGGATCTCGTCATCCCCCTGATCAGCAGCGTGCTGCCGAAGGACGGGGGCGGCCGGATGCCACTGACCGCCGAAGTGACGATGGTCGTCAACTGATGGGATCTGCGCTTCTCCGCCCCCGCCGCGAGGCGACGCGCTCTCGGCCTGGCGACGAGCGGGGCCAGAGCCTCGTCCTTGTCGCCCTCTGGCTGACGGTCCTCATGGGCTTCGCTGCCGTCGCGATCGACGTCGGCCGGTTCTACTCGGAGCGCCGCTTTCTCCAGAACGCCGCCGACGCGGCCGCGCTCGCCGCGGCGCAGGCGCTCGTCGTTGGCAAGACGAACGTCGAGGCCGAACAGGCGGCCCGCGATTCCCTGACCAGGAACTACGCCGCCGGCGACCCGACCGCGAACCCGCCCCCGATGCCCTCGCTCCTGCCGATCTACACCGCCGGGCATGCCGGCGACGGCCGCTACCTGATCGACGGCATCCTCATCGGCTCGACCGACATCCGCGTCGCACTGAAGAACCCCGTGCACTACACGTTCGGCCGGGTGCTGGGCCTGCTCAACCAGGACATCGGGGCTCAGGCCCGGGCGACCTGGCTCGGCGGGATGCTGCCGATCGCCGTCCGTCGCTTCATCCACCCACCGGGACCGAGCGGCGGCTCGGCGCCCTGTCCCGACAACGAAAACGAGTTCATGGATTTCTTCGCGACGGCGAACACCGCCTGCCTGGGGACCGAGTCGGACGGTTCGCTCCGCACGTCGCCCTCGGCGGGAGCGACCTTCGATCCCGTGAACCCCGGCTCCGACCCCACGAACCACGGGCCGATCGTGGCGATCCTGGGCCAGGGCTCGCAGCCATCGAACGGCTCGGACTTCCGCGGCTTCGCCGCACTCGACATCCGCAACTTCGCCTCGACGACCTCTCGCCAGTACTACAACGAGGTCACCGCGGGCACGCAGCAGAACACGCTGAAGCAGATGGAGTCCGACTGGATCCTTCGAGGCGGCTATCCGGGGCCCGACTTCCCGCTCGTCGTCACCCCCCCCGACCCGAACGACCAGGTCGGGATCATGAGCGGCAACACGACAGGCATCGCGATCGACGCCGTGAATGCGCGCTTCGTCCCCGGCGACGAGATCCTCGTCCTCGTCTATCCGGGCACCGTGATGCGGATCCCGGACTTCGCGCTCACGCCGCCCTCGACGATCAACCTGCCCGAGACCGGGGTGACCGCGAACGCGGGCTCCTTCAAGGTAAGCCGGAACCAGGCCTTCGGAGGCACGGTCGACCTGTCCACGTTGACCGACCCGAACGACCCGAACAACCCGATGAACACGGGCGCGCTGGTCGGGGCCGATCCGATCACGTACAACCCCGACCCAGTCTCGCCCTCGCTCGGGAGCGGGACGAGCGTCCAGATGCAGAACATCACGACCGCCGGTGCCGTGCCCGGGATCTACACGCTCTGGATCAAGGGCCAGGCCGGCAGCCCCTACCTGACGACGAAGTTCGAACCCCTGCCGATGAAGATCGGGAGCGTGACGAAGGACTTCACCGTGACTGCCGACGCGAGCGAGAAGTCGGTGGCGAACGGGGCCAGCGTCAGCTTCACCCTCGTCCTCCAGAACGCCCCGAACAAGAACCAGGCCTTCGGGGGGCCGGTCGCGCTCTCGGTGGACACGCCGATGCCGGCAGGCACCGGCGGGGTCTCATTCAGCAGCGTCACCGCCACACCCTCGTCGGCCGGGACGTCGGTCACGCTCACGATCAACAGCGGGACGATGGCGACCGGCCTCCACCGCTTCGTCGTCCGAACCAGCGGCACGAACGCAGACTCCACCCCCCACCGGGTCACCCACCTGATGTCGATCTGGCTGAACGTGGGTGGGACCGGCACGAGCGGCTCGGACGAGTACGTCGATGTGACCGGCTTCGCGTTGATGCGGATCGCCTCGGCGAACACGAACACGATCTACGCCTATGCGATCACGCCTGCCGCGATCGACCCGAACGACCCGATCCTGCGCCGGGGCCGGACGCCCCGGCTGGTGCCCTGGCAATAGCCGGCGGCTGACGAGCCCGCGACCCAGCGACCCCGCGAGGAGCCCGACCCATGGAACTCGAGTACCACGACACGAGCAATCGCCGACGGAGGATCTTCATCATCATCGGCGTCCTGCTGGCGCTCGTCGCCGGCGGCGCGGCGTTCACCGTCCTGAGCCAGGCCCAGTCTCGGCCGCCCGACCTTCCGAAACGCCAGGTCATCGTCGCGGCGCGCGACATCCCGGCCCGCACGATCCTGGGCACGAGCGACCTCACGGTCCGTGAGATGGCCGACGATCCCTCGCTCGTGAACGCCGTCTCCGATCCGACTTCGGTCGTGGGGCGGGTGACCGCGGTCAGCCTCTCCCTCCAACAGCCGGTGCTCTCGAATCTTCTCCTCTCGACGACGGCCGGGGCGAACTTCAGCATCCTCTCGCCGGACGAGACGATCTCGCCCGACTCGCCCAATTGGCGGGCCGTTTCGGTCAACGTCCCCGACGACCGCGCCGTGGGGGGCCAGCTCCAGGCCGACCAGCGCGTCGACGTGATCGTCACCGTCCAGGTGACGGTCGAGCATCCGCAACCGGTCAGTGGCCGGATCATCGGCGACGACAACGCCGAGTTCTACACGGACAAGTCCACGAAGGTGACCTACCAGGACATCGCCGTCCTTGCCAAGAACGGGACCTTCTACGTCCTGAAGGTCGACGAGGTCGTGGCCGAGGAGATCAGCCACCTCCAGGCGGCCGGCAACGCCTCGTTCAGCCTCGTTCTCCGGCCGGAGGGCGATCGCCGGACGATCGATACGGCCGAGTACGGAGCGACGACGAACCGGATCATCGAGGACTACGGGCTGCCGATCCCCGAGATCTTCCCGAAGCCCTAGCGGCGGCGGCCGAGGGCCTCCGCGAGCGCGGCACGGACGCGCTGGCGGACCTCTTCGAGCGTCCCATCCGTGTCGATCGTCCGTGTCTCCGCCCCCGAGCCTCGCACGGCGTCGCCAAGGCGCGCGGCGAGCTCGGGACCCTGAGCGAAGATCCGCCGCTCCGCGTCCTGGTCATCCAAGCCTCGAGCACGGAGCCGGGCACGCTGCGTGGCCGGCGCACAGGTCACGAGCCAGACCTCGTCGCACCAGGCGGCGAGGCCGCCCTCGACGAGCTTGATCGCCTCGACGACCACGAACGGCTTCTGTTCGACTTCCGCCTGCTGGACGGCCATCGCAAGACGGCGGAGGACGGCCGGATGGACGATCGACTCGAGCGCCGCAAGCGCCTCCGGGTCGCTGAAGACGAGCGCCGCGAGTGCCTCACGGTCCAGCGACCCGTCAGCCTCGAAGACGTCATCGCCGAAACGGTCCCGGATCGGGCGGAGCGTCGGGTCGCCGGGTTCGGTCACCTCCCGGGCGAGGCGGTCGGCGTCGATGACGGCGCCACCGACCTCCGCCAGCCACCGCGCGATCGTCGACTTCCCGCAGCCGATCGGTCCCGTGAGCCCGATCCGCAGAGCTCTCGCGCTCATCGGGGGGCCCGCTCCTCGAGCGCCAGCCAGGCGTCCTCCGCCTGGGCCAGCGCCGCGTCGACGTCGGCGAGCTCGCTCCCGAGCCGCCGGAGTTCGACGAAGTTCGCCTGGACGGTCGGATCGCCGAGCGCGAGCTCGAGCTGGGTCTTCCGCAAGCCGAGCCGGGTCAGGTCGGCCTCGATCGTCGCCTTCCCCCGCCGGTAGGCGTCCTTCGATAGCTGAGCGCCGCGTACGGACGGAGGCGCCGCTGCGCGCGTGCCTGAGCTGCGCCGTGGCGCGGCCGGTGCGCCCGGCCGGCGGAGCGAGTGGGGATCCCCCGCCGCGCTGCCAACCCGATGGCGGCGTCTGGCGGGGGTCCCGAGCGGAGCGCGAGCGGAGCCGCCGGGACGACCGGCCGCGACCGCGGAGGACACCGCGTCAGCGGCCGTCCATCCACTGGCGACCGCGGCGCGCCACTCGCGGTAGCCGCCCGGGAAGGGCGCGACGCGCGAGGGCCCGCCGGAGGAATCGGGCTCGACGACCCAGAGACTCGTGCAGACCCCCTCGAGCAGGCGGCGATCGTGCGACACGAGCAGGACCGTCGCCGGGGTCTCACGGAGGAAGGACTCGAGCGCTTCCCGGGCCGGGATGTCGAGGTGGTTCGTCGGCTCGTCGAGGAGGAGGACGTTCGCCGGCCCGATCCCGAGCAGGGCGAGCTCGAGGCGCGAGCGTTCGCCGCCCGACAGCTCGGCGACCGGCTTGAAGACGTCGTCACCGCGAAAGAGGAAGCGGGCCAGGTACGAGCGTGCGATCCCCTCCTCCACCGCGCTCGCATCGACCAGGGCGCGCAGCACCGTCGTCCCCGGCCCGTGTGCCTCGCGGACCTGGGCGAGCAATGCCGGCACGACCGCGTGGCCAAGCCGGACGGTCCCCGCCAGCGGGGCGAGCGAACCGGCGATCGTTCGGAGCACCGTCGTCTTTCCCGACCCGTTCGGTCCTATCAGCCCGATCCGTTCACCTCGGCCGGCGTCGAGCCTGGAGGCGAGCGCGACCGGCTGCCCGGCCGGACGTTCCCGGGTCGGGGGGAACCCGACAACCGCGTCGCGAACCGCGACCGCCGCCTCGGCGGAGCGGAGCGGCGGACCGCCCAGCGGGCCGTCACGCGACAAGACGAGGCGCCTTCGGCGCGTCGGCGCTTCAACTCGCCGAGCCCGGAGCTTCTCGAGTCGACCCTCGTGCTCGTGCATCGTCCCGAACTTCCGATGGCTTCGGAAGCGGCCGACGAGCTCTTCCTCGCGGGCCATCGCCGACTCGAGCCGTTCGGCCTCGAGACGCGCCCGCGCGTCGCGCTCCTCGCGCTGGACGACGTAGGCGGAGTAGCCACCCCGGAACGTTACGAGGCGCCGATCGCGCAGCTCCCAGATGCGAGTGACGACGGCGTCGAGGAAGGCGCGGTCGTGAGAGGCCACGAGGACCGCTCCCCGGCGCTGGGCGAGAGTACCCTCGAGCCACTCGATCGCGGCCACGTCGAGGTGGTTCGTCGGCTCGTCGAGGAGGAGCAGCTGCGGCTCGGCGACGAGAAGACGGGCCAGGGCGGCGCGGGTCTGCTGCCCGCCGGAGAGGAACGTCGGGGGGCGGCCCCAGCTCGAGCGGTGGAACCCGAGCCCGGAAAGCGCCTCGTCCACGCGCACGTCGATCTCGTAGCCGTTCAGCGCCTCGAATCGCTCGCGCAGCTCGGCGTAGCGTGGAGAAGCGACCCCTTCGGCACCGCTCGTCTCGAGACGGCGCAACTCACCTTCCAATCGCTCGATCTCGATCGCTCCGGAGCGGACCGCCCCCCGGAGCGTCGGCGAGCCGGCGAAGGCCGCCTCCAGGTTTGCCTCCTGGGCGAGCAACCCGACGGTGAGCCCTCGGGCGCGGTGGACAGTCCCGCGGTCGGGCTCGTCCCGCCCATCGGCAAGCCGCAGGAGGGTCGTCTTGCCCGCACCGTTCGCGCCCACGACTCCGACGCGCTCGCCGCGCGCCAGGGCAGCCGTGACTCTTTCGAGGATCACGAGCGTCCCGATCTCGCGGGTCGCTCCCTCGAAGCGGAGGATCGCCACCGCTCGAGGGCCTAGCGCTCTGCGATCCGGGCGAGCGGCTCCGCCTCAGGCGCCCCGACCATGCCCTCGCCTGCCGGCAGCTCGCTCCAGCGTGGCCCTCGGACTACCCGCAGCCGTGCCGAGCGGAGAAGACGGAGCGCATCGGGCGTCCGGTCGGCCGCCGGAAGCCGCTGGCACCAGCTGCAGAAGTGCGTGCTCCGCGCGCCGATGACGATGCGCCTGATCGGACGCCCGCAGCGAGGGCACGGATGGCCGCTGCGCTGGTAGACCTGGAGGTGCTCCTGCATCTCCCCGTCACCTTCGGGCGCCGTGTAGTCGTCGATCGAGCTTCCGCGTCGCGCGATCGCCTCGGCCAGGATCGCCCTGACCGCCGAGTAGAGGCGTCGCTCGTCCCGAGGTCGAAGCGTGCCGGCGCGCCGGAGCGGATGGAGCCGGGCGAGCCAGAGCGCCTCGTCGGCATAGATGTTGCCGATCCCGGCCAGGAACGACTGGTCGACGAGGAGCGGCTTCAGCCGCCCGCGCCGCGCCCGCAGCCGGCGGCGAAAGGCCGGCAGCGTCAGCACGTCGGACAGAGGTTCCGGGCCGTGCTCGGCAAACAGCTCGTGCACCCCGTCCTCGCCGAGGATGGCGCCTGCCTCGTCGCGCCGGTAGAGCCCGAACCGTCCGAACTTGCGCACATCGCGCATCCGGAGCTCGCGACCGTCCAGGAAGCGCAACGCGACGTGGACGTGACGATCCCGGGGCGCCGCGGCCGGGAGGACGAAGAGCTGCCCTGTCATCTTGACCTGGATGGCCAGCACGGCCTCGCCGGACAGCTCGAGCAGGATCCATTTCGCCCGCCGCGTCACACCCAGGATGCGCCGCCCCGCGACCTCGTCCGCGAAGCTCTCCGGGTCGGGATTCCGGATCACGCGGGGCCAATCCCACCAGGCGCCGGCGATCTCGGCGTCCAGGACGAGCGGTCGGAGCTCGCGCGCGATCGTCTCGACCTCGGGCAGCTCGGGCATCGGCGACTCGGGTCCCGGGCGGGTCTCAGGCCGAGCGGATCGGAACCATCGAGTCCCAGTCGTCCCCGACCTTGAGGTCGACGTCGAGCGGAACGTCGAGCGGGATCGCCGCGGCCAGGACCTCGCGGATCACGGGAGCGACCCGCTCGACCTCGCCGGAGGGGACCTCGAAGAGGAGCTCGTCGTGCACCTGGAGGAGCATCCGGGCTGCGAATCCGTCCCGCTGGAGCCGCTGGGCGAGCCTGATCATCGCGATCTTCACGATGTCCGCCGCCGTCCCCTGGATGGGCATGTTGATCGCCATCCGCTCACCGGCTGAGCGCAGGGACGGATTGCGCGCCTCGAGCTCCGGGATCCAGCGCCGACGGCCCAGGAGCGTCGTGACGTAGCCCTGCCGCCGGGCGACCTCCTTGATGTGCAGCATGTAGTAGCTGATCCCGCTGTAGGTCGCGAAGTAGCGGTTGATGAACTCCTGCGCCTCCGCGCGCGGGATCCCGGCCCGCGTCGAGAGCCCGTAGTCGCTCATCCCGTAGGCGATCCCGAAGTTGACCATCTTGGCCATCGAGCGCTCGGCGGGGGTCACCTCGCCCGGCTCCTTGTGCAGGACCCGAGCGGCCGTCTCGCGGTGGATGTCGGCCCCTCGCTCGAATGCTTCGCGGAGGTGGACGTCACCCGAGACATGGGCCAGGATCCGCAGCTCGATCTGGCTGTAGTCGGCGGCCAGGAGCGTGCATCCGGGCTCGCCACAGATGAAGGCGCGACGGATCCGGCGACCGAGGTCGGTCCGGATGGGGATGTTCTGGAGATTCGGGTCCGACGAGCTCAGCCGACCGGTCGAGGCGACCGCCTGGTGGAACGTCGTGTGGAGCCGGTCCGTGTCGGGGTCGATGAGCAGCGGCAGCTGGTCGACGTAGGTCGATTTCAGCTTCGTATACGTTCGCCAGTCGAGGAGCTTCTCGATCATCGGGTGGGCCGGCCGGAGCTCCTCGAGCACCGATGCGTCGGTCGAGTAGCCGGTCTTCGTCCGTCTCCCCTTCGGCAGGTTCAGCTCGAAGAAGAGGACCTGCTCGAGCTGCTTCGGGGAGCCGAGGTTGAACTCGTGGCCCACCGATTCGTAGATCTCCCGCTCGAGGCGGCGGATCTCCTCGCCGAAGCTGGAGGCGAGCTCGGCCAGGGCCTCCCGGTCGAGGGCGACCCCTGTGGACTCCATCGCCGCGAGGACCGGGATGAGCGGAAGCTCGACCTCGTCGTAGAGACGGGCCAGGCCTTCCTCCTGGAGGGCGCTCGAGAGCGGCTCGCGGACCGCGGCCACGGCGAGCGCCTCGACCGCGGCATGATCGCGGCCGCCGAGGATGCCCGGGCCGGGTAGCTCGACGCCCAGTCGCTCGGCTGCGATGTCGGGCAGCGACTGGCTGCGCAGCGCGGCATTCAGGACGTAGGCCGCGATCTGGGTGTCGAAGCTCACCCGCGGGAGTGCCCGCAGCCTGGCATCAAGGTCGTGACCGACCGGATCCCGTCGATCGATCTCCGCCACGAGCAGGCGCTTCGCGTCATGGCCCACGAGCGGCGTACCGGCGTCGTTGATCGCATCGAGCAGCCGACCGACGGTCGAGGCGTCCGTGGAGAGCGCCCTTCCGTCCGAGCCGGTCACGGCCAGCCCGAGGAGCGTCCCCCGTCGCGGCCGCGGGTCGTCGAGGGCGATCCCGATCGATAGCTCCTCCTGCGCCGCGAGCCAGCTCCGCGGATCGTCGCCCTCGCGGAGCCGCTCGACGGTGCCCGGATCTGCGATCGCGGCGAGGAGCGCGGCCCTGCGGTCGGTCGCAAGCGCCTCGATCGTCGGGGAGGCGATGACCGCACTCGCCTGGCCGTCCCCCGGCGGCTCCGCCGATGCGACATCGAGGACCGCATCGGCGACCGCGACGGCGGCCTGGGAGTCCCCGGGGACGGCGGCCTCTGCCGGTGCCGTCGGGGTACCGCTCCCGCTGAGCGAATCGAAGTCGAGGCTCAACTGGAGGTCGCTCCGCTCGCTCGGAGCCGATCCCGACCCCTGTGCGGGTCCGGAGGCGAGGATCCTTCCGGGGACGATCGCCGCCGGGATCGGGCCGTGTCGATCGGCCTCGCGGAGGAGCTCCCCCGGGGCAGGGGTCGCCTCGCCGCTGAGTGCGGGCAGGCGCTCCACCAGGGTGCGGAACTCGTATTCCCGGAAGAGGCGGATCACCTCCGAGCGGTCGTAGCGCCCGAGCCGGGCGGGCTCAAGGTCGAGCTCGACCGGCAGCTCGCGCTCGAGGACGACAAGCTCACGCGAGCGGAGGACCTGCTCGCGGTGCTCGGCGAGCTTCGTACGCAGCTTCTCCGGCTGGACCTCCCCGATCCGCTCGAAGAGCGCCTCGACCGATCCGAAATCCTGGAGGAGCTTGCCGGCGGTCTTGTCACCCACGCCGGGAACGCCCGGGATGTTGTCGGTCGTGTCCCCCTTCAGCGCCTTGAAATCGATCATCTGGTCAGGCCGCAGGCCGTACCGCTCGGCGATCCGGGCCGGGTCGTAGACGATTGTCATCTGGACGCCGCCCCGGGTCGTCATGACCCGGGTCCGGTCGGAGACGAGCTGAAGCATGTCCAGGTCGCCCGAGACGATCGTCGTCTCGATCCCCCGCGCCTCGGCCTGCCGGGTCAGGGTGCCGATCAGGTCGTCCGCCTCGAACCCCTGGAGCTGGTAGATCGGGATCCCGAAGGCGTCCAGCAGCCGCCGCACGATCGGGAACTGGTCGCGCAGGTCGTCGGGCATCTCACGCCTGGTCGCCTTGTACTCGGCGAACCGCTCGTGGCGGAAGGTGGGCCCGGCGAGGTCGAAGGCGCAGATCACGTAGTCGGGATGGATGTCCTGGAACCCGCGCAACACGATGCTCCAGAAGCCGAAAGCGGCGTTGACGAGCTGGCCCCTGCTCGTGGTGAGGGGGGTGTTGATGAGCGCGAAGTAGGCCCGGTAGATGAGGCTGTTCGCGTCGAGCAGCATGAGCCGCTCCGGGGAGGCCTCCACATCCCGAGTGTAGCCGCGGGCCACGGGTTGAGCCCACCTCGAGAGACCCGGCGACGCGGTCATCCGTCCTGGGCCAGGTCGCGTAGGCTAGAGCGATGGAGAAGATCGCGAAGACCGCCACGGAGTGGCAGGCCTCGCTTACGCCCGAGCAGTACCGGGTGCTGCGCGAGAAGGGAACCGAGCGGCCGTTCAGCGGCGCCTACTGGGACGAGCACGCCCCCGGCGTCTACCGCTGCGCGGGCTGCGGCGCGGAGCTCTTCTCGTCGGAGTGCAAGTACGACTCGGGGACGGGCTGGCCGAGCTTCACCACCCCGATCGCCCCCGAGCGGGTGGGCACCGACGAGGACCGTTCCCTCTTCATGACCCGGACGGAGGTCCTCTGCAACAGTTGCGGCGGCCACCTGGGCCACGTCTTTCCGGACGGACCGCGGCCGACGGGCCTGCGCTACTGCATCAACTCCGCGGCGCTCCGGCTCGATCCCGAGACGTAGCTCGCGCTGGCGGCCGGAGCTAGGCCGGGCTGCCCCGGTCCTCGAGCTCGCCCGGGATGATCGTCGCCGTCTCCTCGCAGGTCGTGCACTGGAAGACGACGCCGCGTTCCCAGGATCGCTCGGGATCGTGATCGGCGGGAGAGTGGTGCGGGCGCATCTCCCGCCACTCGCCGTCGTCGTGGCGATGCTGAAGGCGGTAGACGGCCTCCAGCCGTCCCAGGTTGAACGTCATCCGGATCCTCCTCGGGCCCGATGATACGGCCGAGGCGCACGGTCAGTGCAGCCGCGGGTCCCGCATCTGGCGCAGGGCGATCCAGCGCGCGGCCAGGACGGCAATCCCGCCAAGCAGGATGAGCAGCCCGATGATCGCCCAGGCCGGGACCGTCGGCGCCTCGGCCGCCGCTTCGGCGGAGGCCCCGCCGCCGCCCGGGGTGGCCTCGGCCGAGAGCCGGTCGCGTGCGGGCTCGCCGCTATGACGGAGGGCGGGCGAGCCTGCGGGAATCGGGTTACCGGCGGCGTCGTAGCCGCCCACGCCGCGGGAGGATGCTGCGGGCGTCAGCTCATCGGGCGCGCGCGAGGCCGGGGCTCCCGCCAACGTGCTCGTCGAGCTATCGGCCTGGTACCCGCCGTAGCCTTCGGCGGCACTCGGTGCCGCGGCCGGCGGCGCCATCGTGGCACCCGGTGCCGCCGGGGCCCCCATCGTGGGGGCGCCACCCGCGCTCCCCGCCATGAACGACTGCGGAAGCGCGTTTGCCACGACGAGCACGAGCCCGATCGCGACGGCCGCGGCCCCGAGCGGCTGAAGGACGCCCAGGCTGGGCGCGGCGAGCCGAGCGAGGAGGCGGTCGACGAGCGAGCCCTGCAACCGGTCGGCCTCGGCCGCCGAGAGCCGGAAATCACGGCGCCGGCGCGGGACGGGCAGGGCGGCCGGCGTCGCCTGCATCAGCGTGGCGATGTCGCTGTGGAGCTCGCGGCACGATGGGCAGGAAGCGACGAGCCGCTCCGCCGCGGCTCGCTCGGCGGCTTCGAAGTCGCCAGCCGCGAACCGTGCCACGAGCAGCTCGTCGTGGCGCGCGTGATCCAGGGCCATGCTCGGCCCGGCCCGGTCGTTCATCGCCACCCTGACGGCCTCGTCACCGGAACAGTTCCATCCGATCGCCCAGTGTCATCCGGAGCGCGAGCCTCCCCCGATGGATCCGCGATTTCACGGTGCCCAGCTGCACTCCCGTCATCGCCGCGATCTCGTGGTAGTCGTAGCCCTCGACGTCGAAGAGGACGATCGCGATCCGCTGGTCCTCGTTGATCGTGGCCAGCGCCTCGGTGAGCGCCCGCCCGCGGGCGCGCCGGATCGTCTCCCGCTCGGGATCGTCCTCCTCGCGTGAGGGCGGCTGCCAGGCGTCGTCCTCCCACTCCGGGTACGGGTCGGCCGGCTTGCGCTTGCGCTCCCGCAGGATGTCCGTGGCCGCGTTCAGCGCGATCCGGGTCAGCCACGCCCGGAAGGCATCTCCGCGGAAGCGGGCCAGGTTCCGGTAGGCCTTGTAGAAGGCGTCCTGCACGGCGTCAGCGGCCGACTCGCGGTCCCCGACGACGCGAACGCAGAGGGCGAAGAGGTAGTCCTGGTAGGCCGCGACAAGGTCGTTGAACGCCTCGAGCTCGCCACCCAGTGCCCGCTCGACGAGGAGGCGGTCGCGGCCGGCCGACGGATCGGTGGCGACGTGCGGCTCGCGCGACGCGCCTGCGGGCTCGTGGTCCGTGGCCCCGTCCTCTCCGGTCGGCGCGTCCATCGTTCGTTCCTGCACGATGCCGCGTTCCTCCCTCGACGCCCAGCCTCGCGTCGGCCGCCGGAGTCTAGCATCGCCCCACCCACCGCCCTCGGATGTCAGTTCCCCGGGCCACCCTGGAGCCTGCCGTGACCGGGGCTAGAATCGTTCGGGCCGAAGTGGCGGAACCGGCAGACGCGACGGTCTCAAACACCGTTGGGCGCAAGCCCGTGCGGGTTCGACTCCCGCCTTCGGCACCAGGCGCCCCGCACCGCGAGCCCGCGGCCTACTCCTCCAGGCGGTTGACCGTGATCGACCAGCGGCAGGTCGTGTTGACCTGGAAGTAGTACGTCCCAGGGGAGACGCGGTTGACGAGCGTCACCTTCTCCGTGTGCTTGCCGGTCGGGTTGAAGATCTTCCCCGCCCCCTGGTTCACGAGCTGGTTCTCGCTCGAGCGGAGGCGGGCCTCGTACTGGCAGGCCCGGTCGCCCTCGATCCACCAGGTCAGGCGGTACTCGCCGCCGTCGAGCTGGAACGGGTCGGTGGTGGTCTTCCCCGTGCCGGTAAAGGTCTGGCCTTCGCCGCTTCCGCCGCCATCCCCGCCGCCTCCCCCGCCGGGCCCACCCGAGGCACCCGGTGGGAAGTTCCCGGTGACGATGAGGAGCCCGACGACGAGGATGATCCCCACCACGATGATGGCTCGCCGACCCTTCATCACCTACTCCTTCGCCCGGATCCCCTCCGTGGATCGGCGACCGAGGCGCGTCGCTAGGCGCTCTTGCGCCGCTCTTCCTCGGCCTGCGTCTCTGGAGTCGACTCGCCTGCCTGCACTCCCGACACCCGCGATTCGAGCTGGGTCATGAGACGGCCCAGCGAACCACGGGCGCGATCGAGCGGCGCCGGGGAGCCGCCGCTCTCGACCGCCGCCTCGGTCGCGGCCGCTTCCTCCGCCGCACGCAGACCAGGGTCGTCCCCAAGGACGACCCCGGGGCTCGACGCTGCCATGGGGGTCGCGCGATGAACACCGGCGGTGGACTCCTGGCCCGGGTTCGTGGCCCCCTCGGCCGGAGCTCCGCCAGCGGCGGCGACCGGCGTCAGCTGGTAACCGCGCGCCTGGAGCCGTTCGAGCACCTCGCGGGCGCTCAGCCGGGCACGGTTCGTCCACCAGGTCGGCGGCTCCATCGCCTCCCGCAGCGCTTCGACAGCCTGGTCGTTCATCGTCATCGTCCTCCGCGCGGGCGGAGCATATACCCTTGGAGAAGGGTCGCGACCACCCTCCGATGGTCCGTGCGGCCGGTGACCGGAAGCACCAGGCGCCGGGGCCCAACAGGGCGGCCGGCGTCGATGACGCGACTTCCCTCAGCCCGTGCCCGGCCCCTGGAGCTCGAGGACGACCGAAGCGCCGAGCCGCCGATCGACGTCCGCCACGAGACCGGCGTCGTACGCGACACCGCGCCGCAGCTCCATTCGCTGCTCCCCGCTGCCGGCGGGGATGCGGAGGACGACCGAGGTTTCGCCGGGGTGCGCATGGAGGATCTCGCGGAGGGCCTCGAAGCCGGCTCCGAGTGCATCCGCTCCCTGCTGACGGAAACGCACGTGCAGGCGCTGCCCCGGCAGCGCCTCGAGGGGACGAGTCGGCGCGCCGATCTCGGCGGCGGCGCGGCGCGCGGCCTCGTCGGGAAGCGGCGCCTCCTCGTCATCGGGGGCGAGGGCATGCAGCCCGGCCGGCTCGGCGGGCTCGGCGAACGGCTCGCTCGGCAACGGCACCCCTCGGGCCGCCAGCGCCGCCGCCGATGCGCCCCCGGAGAGCACGACTCCGCCCGTCCCCAGGACGTACTCGATCGTCCCGGTGACCTCCGAGCCGCGGAGCGGCGAGACGCGCGGGATCGAGCGACGCATCACCTCGACCGGTGCGCTGTCCCGCGGCTGCCTGCCCGGTCCGATCGGCACGGCCGACCTGCCGCCCGCTCCCGTCGGGTGGCCGGGTCCCACGGCGACGAGTCGCCGCTCGCCGTCGGGCGGTCGCGGCGGACGCTGACGCTCGCCGGGAATGCCTCTCGGAGGGCCTCCGTTGGCTCCGACCGGAGCGACACGCCGGTACCCGCGCCCAGACCGATCGGCTCGGGCGAGCTGCTGGCTGAACGCCTCCTCGCCCAGGGCGGACGCATCCTCCCAGGTCCAGACCGCCTCGGCGAGCAGGACGACCCCATCGCCCTTGTGGTCCACCCGGCCCGAGACGAGGACGATCGAATCCTCCTGCCAGGTCGCCGCGGTCTGCTCGAGGACCTTCGGGAACACGATCACCTCGAGGGACCCCTGGAGATCCTCGATCGTCGCGACGCCCATCGTCGCGCGCGCCTTCGTGATCACGCGTCGAACCTCGGTCACGACGCCACCCACGACGACGCGTTGCTGGTCGAGCTCCTCCCCGAGCTCCCCGCTGTACGCGGTGACGTAGCGCCCGATCCGGTCGGCCACCTCGCCGAGCGGATGGTCGGACAGGTAGAGCCCCAGGAGCTCCTTTTCCCAGCGGAGCCGCTCCCGGAGGGGCGCCTCCGTCGCCTCCGGAAGGGGGCGCTCGAGGATCGATGCTTCGGCCGCGATGTCGAAGAGTGCCGTCTGCCCGGTGAGCCGGTCACGCTGCTCCGCCTGCCCAGAGGCAATCGCGTCGTCGAGGGCGATGAGCAGCTGCGCCGGATGGCCGAACGGAGCGAGCGCCCCGACCTTGATCAGCGATTCGAGCACGCGGCGGTTCGCGAGGCGCAGGTCGACCCGGCTGCACAGATCCGCGAGCGAGCGGAACTCCCCGCCTCCACTGCGCGCTTCGACGATCGACTCGATCGCTCCCTGCCCGACGTTCTTCACGGCCAGGAGGCCGAAGCGGATCCGTTCGCCCTCAACACCGAAGTCGAGCCCGCTGGTGTGGACGTCCGGCGGCAGAACCTCGATCCCGAGTCGCCGGCACTCGGCGATCGCCGCGGCGACCTTCTCGGCGTTGTCCCGGAAGGCATTGAGGACGCTCGTCATGTACTCGACCGTGTAGTTCGCCTTGAGATACGCGGTCTGGTAGGCGATCAGGCCGTAGCACGTCGCGTGGGCCTTGTTGAAGCCGTAGCGCTCGAAGGGCTGGAACGCGGCGAAGACGGCGTCGATGACGTCCGGGCTCACACCGCGCTCGGCGGCCTGGCGGACGAACTTCTCGCGCTGGGCCCGGAGCAGCGCCGATTTCTTCTTCCGGATCGCGAAACCGAGCGTGTCAGCCTCCGGCCCGGTGAAGCCGCCCAGCGCACTCGCGGCGGCCATGATGTCCTCCTGGTAGACGAAGATCCCGTACGTCTTCGCGAGGTAGGGCTCGAGCAAGGGATGGAGGTACGTCACCGGCTCGAGCCCGTGCTTCCGACGGATGTAGGTCGGGATGTTGTCCATCGGGCCGGGCCGGTAGAGCGCGACCATCGCGGCCAGGTCGAGCACCGAGGAGGGCCGCAGCTCCCTGACGTAGCGGCGCATCCCGGGCGACTCGAGCTGGAAGATGCCCGTCGTCTCGCCCGAGGCGAGGAGCTCGAAGGTCCGAGCGTCGTCGAGCGGGATCCGCTCCAGGTCGATCTCTGCGCCCCGGTGCTCGCGGATCAGGTCGACCGCGGCCCGCAGTATGGTCAGGTTCGAGAGGCCCAGGAAGTCGAACTTCAGAAGCCCGAGCGCCTCGACCCCGTGCATCTCGTACTGGGTCATCAGCCCGTCCGAGTTCGTCGCCCGCTGGAGCGGCATCAGCTCGGGGAGCGGCTCGCGGCTGATGACCACGCCGGCGGCGTGGGTCGACGCGTTCCGCGCCACTCCCTCGAGCTGGCGCGCGAGATCGATCAGCCGGCGCACCTGGGGGTCGGCGTCGTACTGCTCGCGGAGCGCGGGCGCCATCTCGAGCGCTTCGTCGAGGCGGATCCCGAGCTGGTTCGGGACGATCTTGGCGATCCGGTCGACCTCGCCGTAGCCGAAGCCAAGCACGCGCCCCACGTCGCGGATCGCCGCCCGGGCGAGCATCGTGCCGAAGGTGATGATCTGCGCGACGTGGTCGGTGCCGTACTTCCTCGTGACATAGGCGATGACCTCGTCGCGCCGGCTATCCTCGAAGTCGACGTCGATGTCCGGCATCGTCACCCGCTCGGGGTTGAGGAACCGCTCGAATGGCAGCTCGTAGCGGATCGGGTCGACGGGGGTGATCCCGAGGGTGTAGGCGACGATCGACCCCGGCGCGCTGCCCCGGCAGGTCGTCGCGATCCCCTGGTCCCGGGCGAAGCGGGTGAAGTCCGCGACGATCAGGAAATAGCCCGCGTAGCCCATGTCACAGATCACGCGGAGCTCGTAGTCGAGCCGCTCGCGAAGATCCGGGGTCACGTCGCCGTAGCGCTCGTGCAGCCCTCGCTCACACTCGGCGCGCAGCCAGCTCTCCACCGTGTGCCCGTCCGGGACGGGGAAATCGGGCAGGCGGAGCTGGCCGAAGGTCAGGCGGAGATCGGTCATCTCGGCGATCTGTTTCGTCGTCGCGATCGCCTCCGGCACCTCGGCGAAGAGCGCCGCCATCTGCGCCGCGCTCTTGAGGTACGACTCCTGCGTGTCGAACTTCAGGCGGCCAGGCGTGTCGAGGTTCGAGGCGGTCCCGACGCAGAGGAGGACGTCATGGGCCGCCGCCTGTGACTGGTGAACGTAATGGAGGTCGTTCGTGGCGACGACGCGAAGGGCCACCTCGGGGGCAAGGCGGAGGAGCTGCTCGTTGAGCCGGCGCTGCTCGGGCATCCCGTGGTCCTGGAGCTCCAGGAAGAAGTCGCCTCGGAAGATGTCTCGGTACTCGCCGGCCAGGTGCCGGGCGGCGTCCCAGTCCTCGACTTCGAGCGCCCGTGAGATCTCGCCATTCAGGCAGGCCGAGAGGCCGATCAGGCCCTCGGCGTGGCGGGCGAGGTATTCGCGGTCGATCCGGGGCTTGTAGTAATAGCCCTCGAGATGGGCGTCGGTGACGATCCGGCAGAGATTCCGGTAGCCCGTCAGGTCCTTCGCCAGGAGGAGGAGGTGATAGGGCTGGGCGTCCGCCTTGCCCTCCCGGTCGGCCATCGACCGTCGGGCGACGTACGTCTCGACCCCGACGATCGGCTTGACCCCGCGCGCCTCGCAGGCCTGGTAGAAAGCGACTGCGCCGTAGAGGGCGCCGTGGTCGGTAAGGGCGAGCGAGTCGAAGCCCTGGGCGCTCGCTTGCGAAACGAGGTCGTCGATCCGTGCCAGCCCGTCGAGGAGGCTGAACTCCGAGTGCGTGTGGAGGTGGACGAAGTCGTTCGGGGCGACGGCGGTCGGCACTGGGTCCCGGCGGCTCCTGGCTGGAGGATCTCGACTGGGCGGGCCTCCCGGCGACCCACCGGAAGGCTAGCACGGCGCGGCGTGCCGTTAGGTGCCTCAATATAGACCGGATGTTCTAAGCCCGCAGTCCCACCCGCGGGGCGTTCGGCCTCAGGCCGTGACGGGTTCGACGGCCTCCGTCTGGGGGCGCCATTCGTCGACCCCGGGGAGCCGCTCGATCCCCGGCACATGGCGACAGAGGAAATCGAGGACGAGGGCGCGCTGGCGGACCCGCTCGTCCGTGTCGAAGGAGGAGTGGCCGGTCTCGTAGACGTACAGCTCGTGCGGGTGGCCGCGCGCCTTCAGCCGGTCGGTGTAGATCAGGACCTGGCGGAGGGGGCAGCGTGAATCGTTCCTCCCCGCCAGGAAGAGGATCGGCGCCGTGACCCGGTCGACGTAGGAGATCGGCGAGCGCTCGGCCATGAGCTGCGGGACCTCCGATGGCGGTCCACCCAGGAGTGCCCGGTCGTACGCCTGGAGGGTGGGCGAGAGGTCCTCGTAGCCGGCCGCGTAGTCGCCGACCGGGACGCCGGCGATCCCCGCCCGGAAGCGATGAGGATGCATCCCGTGCATGAGGAGCGTCAGGTAGCCGCCCCACGACCAGCCGCCGATGACCGCCCGGCTCGGGTCGGCCAGCCCGCGCTGGACGAGGTCGTCGAGGCCGGCCAGGATGTCCTCGATTTCAGGCCAGCCGATGTTCCCGATCAGGACGTCGCGCCAGTGCCGGCCGAACCCGATCGAGCCGCGGTAGTTGACCATCGCGACGAGGAAGCCGGCATCGACGTAGGCCTGGACGTCCGGAGCCCAGCGGTCCAGGTCGACCGACGTCGGGCCGCCGTGGACGAAGACGAAGAGCGGATGCGGCGGCTTGCCCTCGGGGTGGACGAGGAAGCCTTGGACCCGCTCGCCATGGGGATTGTCAAAGGTCCAGCTGCGGAAGGGGCGTCCCCGTGGCGCCGGCGGGCCGCTCGGGACGAGGAGCGGTTCGTCCCGGCCGATGGCGAGGATCCGCGGCGGTTCCTCGCCATCCTGGAGCCGGTACCACACCGTGCCGTCCGGGCGCACGCGGCCGCCGCCGATCGAGCCGACCGGAGTGGGCAGCGTCTCCAGGCGTCCGCTCGCGAGCTCGAATCGGTGCAGTCGATGGCGTCCATCGTGGAGCTGGACGAGCAGCAGGGCGGAGGCGTCCGGCCACCAGTCCGCGGGCTCGATGAGACCCTCCAGGTCGAGGGCCAGGTCGGTCACCGTGCCGGACGAGACCTCCCAGATCGCCGGCCTCCGCTCGCCGAGCCGTTCGTGGCCGATCGCGATCCGCGGATCTGTCGAGATCGGCGACCAGGCATAGGCGGCCAGGGCCAGCCCCTCGTCGCGGAGCTCGGCGACCGTGGCGCCGGTCTCGGCGTCGATCACGCGGAGCGCCTCGTGGAGCAGGTCGCCATGCTCGGCATGCTCCAGGCAGACGAGTCGCTCGTCCGGAGAGAGGGCGGCCTGGTCGGTCGAACCGGCGGAGAGGCCTCCATCGCCGGCCAGACGAACGGATTCCTCGTGGCGGTGGAGGGTCCGGGCCTCGCCGCTCGGGTCGACTGCGTGGATCGCGAAGCCCTGGTCGTCCGAGAGGCCGACGATCGTTCGCGCCCGGCCCAGCGCGACGCCCTCGGCCCAGCCCGTGGGCAGGCCCTGGGCCAGCGGTTGGGCGGCGCCGCCATCGAAGGGGGCGACGACGTAACGCCCTGATTCGTCTCCCGTCTCGTCGCTCAGCCAGACGATGCCCCGCCCGTCGGCGGTCACGTGGCCGTCCTGGACGCCCACCTCCTCGTCGCTCACCTGGCGGCGCTTGCCGGTCCTCGTATCCCATCCCCAGAGCTGCCAGCGGCCGCTCTCCGAGCTCGCGACGACGAGCCGGTCAGGGGCGTCGCGGTTTCCGGCTGGGAACGCGACGACGGGGGCCTTGAAGCGGGCGATCCAGCGCGGCTCGGCGGTGTCGGTCATGGCCGGCAGGGTAACGGACGGAGCGGCAATGCTCGATTGACTTCTGCTACGGCCGCCTCACCTCAGGGCTACGCCTGATGTCCGAGTAGCCTCACCGCCAGACGATACGTGGGCCCGCCGATCGGCGGGCGCTCAGTCAGCCTTCCGGATCGACGGCGACAGCGACGGGCACCGGCGCGGGCTCGGCGGCCGTTGCGCGGGCATCCGGTCGATATTCCTGGCGGATGACGAACGCGACCGCGACGACGATGAGCGCGGCACCGATCGCGAGGATCGCCGTCACGGGTTCGCCCAGGATCAGCCAGCCCAGGAAGACCGCCACGACGGGATTGACGTAGGCATACGTCGCCACGAGCGAGATTGGCGCGTTCTGGAGCAGCCACGTGTACGCGGTGAAGGCGATGAGCGAGCCGAAGACGAGCAGATAGCCGACGGCGAGCAGGGACTCGCTCGAGAAGTGGGCCGGGTCGAGCCCATTCGTCTCCCCGAGCGCCAGACCGGCGATCGTCACGAGGATGCCACCGCTCGCCATCTGGTAAGCGGTCGAGACGAACGGGTCGCGGGGCAGTGGGAGCCGAGCCGAGGCGAAGGAGCCGCTTGCCCAGGAGGCTGACGCGATGACGAGAAGGACCGCGCCGACGAGCTGCGCAGTCCCCTCACCTCCCGAGGGAACGACGAGCACCGCGACGCCCACGAATCCGACGGCGACTCCGGCGAGCGTTCCCCGACCCACGCGGTCGCCGAGGATCGTTCGAAGGAGGACGACCCAGAGCGGCACCGACCCGATGATCAGCGCGGCCAGGCCCGAAGCGACGTCGCGCTCGGCGATCATGACGAGCCCGTTGCCGCCCAGGACGAGCGCGGCGCCCACGAGCGTCGCCGAGACGAGCTCCCTGCGGCCGACGAGGAGGCGGGACGGGCCCGAGCGAGCCGCGATGATCGTGGCCAGGACGAGACCCGCGGCGCAGAAGCGGAGGCCGGAGGTCAGGAGTGGCGGCATCGTCTCGACCGCGACCCGGATCGCGAGGTAGGTCGAGCCCCAGATGACATAGACGATGCCCAGCCCGAGCCAGACGAAGACGGCGGGCGGAGCACTGCGCGTGGAGGGCACGCCTCAGGATAGCGGGCGACGCCGCCCCGACAGGACCACCGGGTCATCCCCTCGACCTGGCGGCTACGATAGGGTCGGGAGGCCGGCAGACGTCGGCCCGCCGTGGCGCCCTCACGACGACGAGCCTGTTGACGAACCCTCCCGACATCCTCCGCCGCCGTCTAGTTGCCGCGCTCCTCGCGCTCGGCATCCTCGCGACCGCCTGGCCCGCCGCCACCGCCGCCGTCGAGCCCGACCCGGGCCCCTCTACGACGCCGACTGCCGTCGAGAGCGGCCCTGGGCCACTCGAGGCGACGCCCGATCCGGCATCCGCTGACCCGACCACGACGCCGCCCGTGCCGACGCCGACGCCGACAGCCTCCCCCGCTCCGACCGCATCCCCAAGTCCCACCCCCGCCCCCACCGTCAGCCCGCCGATCGCCCTCAGCGGCTATCGCTGGACGACGCGCGGCGTCCAGGTCTGGTCATCGCCGTCGACGAGCTCGACCTCGCTGTTCTCGCTCGACCGTGACACGCGGGTGACCGCGATCGAGCGCGTCTCTGTCGGTGGGACCCGGTGGGCGAAGGTCAGCTCCGCCGGGAGAGTCGGCTACCTCCGATACGACGCGCTGGCCGAGCATTCGGCCCTGGCGTCGTTCGTCGTCCGTCGGGCGACCCGCCGGCCCACCGCGTTCTACGCGGGGGTGAACGATTGGAGCGAGCCGGTCGCGTCTCTCTGGTCGGGGACGGTGTTCGAAACGACGCAGTCGGCCCTCGATTCCCGGGGCAGGCGCTGGGTCCTCGCCCACGCGACGGTCGGAAGCACCACGGTCGAGGGGTACCTCCCCTACTGGCATGCCGGGACGATCGCGGTTTCTGTGAGCGGCACGTGGACCGTGGTGCGCGAGACGACGCACCACCGCTACGCCTACGCGGGCTGGGACCTTCGCTCGCTGCCCGAGGGCACTCGCGTCACACGCTCGCGATCGCTCACGGATACCTGGGGCGCATCGTGGACGTACGTCCGGACGGCTGCCGGGGAGGGCGGATGGGTGCGCTCGAGCTCGCTCTCCGGCCCCTACCGCCAGTTCATCTGGAATCGTCGCAACCCGGTCACGCAGCAGTACACGAACTACTGGTGTGTACCGGCCTCGGTCCAGACCGAGCTGAACATCGCCCTCGACCGGTACAGCACCTCGTACGCCTTCCAGCAGCGGGTCTACGTCTACGGCCGCGCGAACCTCGGCTACCAGATCCAGGCGATCGGGCTCGACCCGCAGTCCTGGGCCCGGGCGCTCGGCTACTTCAGCGGCGACCGGACGCCCTACCTGGACGCGACGTTCAGCACCTACACGGCCGCGATCAAAGCCGGCGCGAAACAGATGCGCGAGACGCGGCAGCCGGTCGGCTTGCTCGTCTACTACGGCGGCCACGCCTGGACGATGATCGGATACACCGCGACCGCCGATCCCGGCAAGACCGACTTCTTCGACGTGACCGGCGTCTACGTTGCAGCTCCATTCGTCCGCTGGACCGATCCCCCGGCCGGCACGTACTACAGCGACGCCGCGTTCCGGCGAAAGATGACTCCCTACTGGGAAGCCGAACGCTGGACCCGCTGGAACGGCCTCTACACGATCATCCTGCCGCAGTGATGAGGCGCGGAAGCGCCCTCGTCTTCGCCGCTTGCCTCCTCCTCGTCGGCTCGGCTCTGGGCGGATGTCTTGCCCGAACGCCCTCGACCCCCGGGCCAGCCGAATCGCGTGTCTCGGCGTCGACGACCACGCCAGCGCAGACCGCCCCGATCCTCCCGACCGCGGCGGCCGCCTCAGCCGCCACCTCGGAAGACCGGACGAACCCGGCTTCGCCGACGGAGAGCCGGCAGCCGGCGAACGGCTGTCGTGCGGAGCTCGCCGCCGACGTCATCGATGCGCTCCGTTCGGCGCGCGGTTATCGCTACCGCTCGGAGGGGTTCGTCTACCGCGAGGTCTTCGACCCCGACCGGCTGGCCACGCCATCCACCGAGCGGGTCGCGGTCGCCTTCGAAGGCGCCTATGCGGCGCCCGACCGGAGTCTCCTGCGCTACCTCGACGGCGCTCCGGAGCTCGAGCCCGAGGAGACCCGCCAGATCGGGCGCGACCTCTGGTTGAAGACGGTCGAGGGGTGGCAGGAGCTGCCCGACGCGGCTGAGCCCGAGCGGGCCAACCTCCTGGCGGGCATCGTGGCCGATGCCGGCGAAGGCTGGACGGTAGACGACAGGGAACGATCGGGAGCCCCGGGCGGGCCGGCCTGCTTCCTCGTTGCGCGGGTTCCGCTTCCAGGCGAGGGAGAACGATCGGTCCTCGTGGGGGTCGACCCGAAGGCACCGTTCCCGAGCATCGTGCAGGTCACGGTCACCGACGCCTTCGATCCCGCGGGTAGTCGCCACGACAGCGACCTGACCTACCTGATCGCTGCCGACGCGTCGGAGTCGATCGAGCAGCCAGGGAGTCGCTAGGCCCGGGCCTCCGTCTCGTACGGCTGGCCCACCGCCGCCGGGGGCACGCTCCGCCCCACGACGCCGGCCAGGACGACGATCGTGACCAGGTATGGCAACGCCCCGTAGAACTGATCCGGGATCGCGCTCAGGATCGATCCGAGCTCGGCGAAGTCACCGCTCGGCGCTCGCAGCTGGACGGCCCGACCGAACCCGTCCGAGGCCGTGAACAGGAGCGCGCCGGCGAAGGCGCCCACCGGGGTCCAGCGGCCGAAGATGACGGCCGCCAGGGCGATGAAGCCCCGGCCGGCGGTCATTCCGTTCTGGAAAGAGCTGATCGCCTCGAGGGTCAGATAGGCGCCCGCGAGGCCCGCGAACGCACCGCCGACGATGACGTTTCGATAGCGCAGGCGCAGCACGTTGATGCCCACCGTGTCGGCAGCCTTTGGATGCTCGCCCACCGCCCGCGTCCGAAGACCCCAGCGCGATCGGAAGAGGAGGACCTGGAGGATGACAACCAGGACGATCACCGACATGGCGATCGGACCCTGGTCGAGGAACATGTCCAGCACCCAGCCCACGACCGGCAGGTCCGTCAGCTCCTTCGGCGGGTTCCAGGAGCGGAACGTCCCGGCGCCCAGGCGTGGGTTCGGCGTGATGACCAGGCGGTTGAGGTAACCCGTCAGGCCCAGGGCGGCGATGTTGATGATCGTGCCGCTGATGATCTGGTCGGCCCGGATGCTGATCGACAGCCATGCATGGAGCGCCGAGAGGAGCATCCCGGTGGCCACCGCGACGACGAGTCCGACGAGCAGAGCCGGGGTGGCTCCGAAGATGTCGGAACGCTCGGCGGGGATCGCCTGCGCCACGAGCGCGGCGGCCAGGAAGCCGGTGAAGGCGGCGCCCAGCATCATCCCCTCGATGCCGATGTTCACGATGCCCGATCGCTCGTTCATGATCCCGCACAGCGAACCGAGGGCGATCGGCGCGGCCAAACCCAGGATGATCGGCGAGATCCGCGGCAGCACCTGGACGGTGTAGCCCAGGAACTGGAAAAGGACTCCCAGGAGCGGGATGTCGTAGAGGCTCCCGAGGATCGTCTCCATCAGCGGGCGGCCTGCTCCCCGTAGGTCCTCGTGACCGTCTGGAGCTCCTCCACCGTCGCGCGAGCGGCCCGGATCCGCAGCAGCCGCCGGATCACGACGTCCGCCGCGAGGAAGAGCAGGATGATGGCCTGGATGACGTCGACGATCTCGACCGGCACCCCGGCCTTGATCTGCATCAATCCTGCGCCCGCGCGCATGGCGCCGAACAGCAGGGCGGCGAGGAGGATGCCCACCGGGTGGGCCCGCCCGAGGAGGGCCACGGCGATCGAGTCGAAGCCGACGTTCGTGCCGTACGAGGCGTTCATGAACTTGCTCAGGCCGAGGATCTGGCCCGCACCGGCGAGACCGGCCAGCAGCCCGCACAGGGAGAGCGTCAACACGATGAGGAATCCCGGGCGCATCCCCGCGTAGCGGGCCGCCGACGGATTCGCGCCCACCGTCCGGATCTCGAAACCGAGGGTGCTCCGGAAGAGCACCCACCAGATCACAGGCACTGCGAGCAGCGCGATCGGCACGCCAAGGTGGAGGTTCCGCCCGACCAGGACGGGCAGCTCCGCGTTGCCGATCGGCCCGGTCCGGGCGAACGAGAACCCCTGCGCCCCGAGTGGCCCGGTGATGAGATAGCCGATCAGCGAGCCGGCGATGAAGTTGAGCATGATCGTCGTGACGACTTCGTGGGCGCCCGTCCAGGCCTTGAGCGCCCCCGGGATGAAGCCCCAGATGAGTCCCAGGGCGGCACCGGCCAGGACCGCCACGGGGATCGCCACGAGTGCGGGTTGCTCGGCCACGACCGCGCCGACGGCGGCTGCGCCCACGGCACCCATGAGGAACTGACCCTGGGCCCCGATGTTGAAGAGACCGGCCTTGAAGCCGACTCCCACCGCGAGACCACCCAGGATGAGCGGGGCGGCCTGAACGAGCGCGTTCACGACGCCGTTGATGTTCCCAAAGGCGCCCTCGAAGAGCGCCTGGTAGGCCACGAACGGCAGTCCCGGATCGAGGTGCCCGGTCGTCAGGATGCTCGAGGCGAGGATGATCAGCGCGCCGACGAGGAGGGCCAGGGCGACCGAGATGAGCGGAACGGCCGCGAGCGCCCAGGCCCGGGCAAGCGGTTCGCGCGGCAACCGCGCGGGCGGCGCCGCCTGGGGAACAGACTCGCCCGGTACGCGGCCGGGGACCGCGGCGTCCTTGTCCGTCACGACTGGTTCGTTGCCTCTATCCGGCCGAGGCGGCGGCCTCGGCGGGCATCTCCTCTCGCCCGCCGGTCGCCATGAGCAGACCGATGTCCTCCCTGTTCGCGGTGCGCCCGTCGACGACGGCCACGAACTGACCGCGGTACATCACGGCGATCCGGTCGGACATCTCGAGCACCTCGTCGAGCTCGGCGGAGACGAGGAGGATCGCGGTGCCGGCGTCGCGCTTTCCGATCGCTTGCCGGTGGATGAACTCGATGCTGCCGACGTCCAGGCCACGCGTGGGCTGGTCGAGGACGAGCGCGCGAAGCTCGCGGCTGAACTCCCGAGCCACGATCGTCTTTTGCTGGTTGCCGCCCGAGAGTGTGCTCTCCGGGACGTCGGCAGACGGTGTCCGGATGTCGAACTCCTGGATACAACGCTCGGCCCAGCGTTCGACCGCCTCGTCGTTGCGTACGCCGCCCCGCGAAAACGGCATCCGGTGATAGCTCGTGAGCACCAGGTTGTCCTTGACCGGGAACCCGAGGACGAGCCCGAACCGATGGCGGTCGCCGGGAACGAGGGCCAGCCCCAACCCAAAGAGCGCGCGCGGAGACGCTCCCGTCACGTCTCGACCGGCCAGCGATACGCGCCCGTCGGCAGGACGCCGAAGACCCGTCAGCGCCTCGACGAGCTCGTCCTGTCCGTTCCCCACGACGCCGGCGACGCCCAGGATCTCCCCGGCCCGAACGTCGAACGAGACGCCCCGCACGGCTTCCCGCCCGCGGTCGTCTCGAACCCGGAGATCCTTGACGGCGAGGACCACGTCCGCGGGGTGGGACTCTCCTCGGTCCACCGTGAGGTGGACCTCGCGGCCCACCATGAGCTCGGCGAGGTCGTCCTCGTCGGTCTCCGCAGGGCGTCGGGAGCCGACGACGCGCCCCCGCCGGATGACCGTGATCCGATCGGCGACCTCGAGCACCTCGTAGAGCTTGTGGCTGATGAAGACGATGCTGTGGCCCTCGTCGGCGAGCCGCCGCAGCACTGCGAAGATCTCCTCTGTCTCCTGGGGCGTGAGGACCGCTGTTGGTTCGTCGAGGACGAGGATCCGGGCCTCCCGGTAGAGAGCCTTCAGGATCTCGACTCGCTGCTGCCAGCCGACCGAGAGGCTCCCCACCCGGGCGTCCGGGTCGAGCTCGAAGCCGAACCGCCGTCCCAGCTCCCGGATCCGGCGACGTGCCTCGTCACGGTCGAGGAAGATCGGATTGGCCATCGTCTCCTCGCCGAGGAGGATGTTCTCGGCGACCGTAAGCACCGGCACGAGCATGAAGTGCTGGTGGACCATGCTGATGCCACGGGAGATGGCGTCGGACGGCCCGCGGATCTCGACGGGCACCCCGTCGAGCAGGATCTCCCCATCGTCGGGCACGGCGAGCCCGTAGAGGATGTTCATCAGGGTCGTCTTGCCCGCGCCGTTCTCACCCAGGAGAGCGTGGATCTCGCCTGGCTTGACCTCGAAATCGATCTGATCGTTGGCGACGACGCCGGGATACCGCTTCGTGATGCCGCGCATCTCGAGCGCCGGCGCCACGACACGTTCCGATCCCTCGCCGGTCCCCTGCTGCGGGGCGGCGTCAGGCGATGAGGGGGCGGGCCCTGGCGGGCCCGCCCCCTCCGATCGGTCTCTCTCGTTCCGCCCGAGGGTCAGGCTCGTGGCTCCCTCTTACTGATCGGGATCGAAGAAGCACACTCCAGGGCCGGCGCATGGATCGAGCGAACCGTCCTTCATCTTCGAGAGGGCATCGTCGATCGCCGCGCGGGTCTCGTCGGTGATCAGGTCCTCGAAGTCGTGGAACGGAGCGACCCCGATGCCGGGTGGGTCGGAGCTCGCGTCGTTGACGATGCTCCCACCGGTCGCGGATCCGTCGGCCACCCGCTGGATCGCGGCGGCGGTCGCATCCACGAGCTTCTTCTCGGCACTCGTGACGATGCAGTGGGCCAGGTTCGGCACGGCGAGGGCCTGGTCGACGTCGACCCCGATCGCATAGAGGTCGTTATCGCAGGCCGCCTCGAGGACGCCCTGGCCGGACAAGCCGGCCACCTGGAAGAGGACGTCCGCGTCCTGGTCGATCATCTGCTCCGCGATCGATTTGCCGGTCGCCGGGTCGTTGAAGGCCTTCGTGATGTCCGTCGACACGAACTGGCTCAGGACCTCCACGTCCGGATTCACCGATAGGGCGCCGTTGTGCCAGCCGCCCATGTACTGGGGCACCGGAGGGACGCTCTGGATCCCGCCGACGGTGCCGATGACGTTCGTCTCGGTGATGCTCCCCGCGACGATGCCGGCGAGATAGCCCGCCTGGGCTTCGGCGAAGATCAGGCCCTGGTAGTTCGGCAGGACGGTCGCCGGATCGCCTTCGCAGGCGAACGCCGGATCGGGATCGCCCTCGGGTGTGATGCACACCGATTGGTCGATCCCGATGAAGTGGATGTCCGGGAACTGCTTGGCCGCGATCGTCGTGGCGTTGCCCAGCGCGAAGCCATACGTGACGATGATGTTGTAATCCTGGTCGACGAACGTCTGGATGTTCGTCGCGTAGTCGGCCGGGTCCCTCGTCACGATCACCTCGGCCGAGCCGCCGATCGCGTCGGTGCCCTTGATCGTTCCGCACCAGCCGGCCTCGTTGAACGACTTGTCCTCGAGCTGACCGACGTCGGTGACGCCGCCAACCTTGAAGGCGTCGCCGGCATGCTGGTTCCCGCAGGCCGCGAAACCTGCCTCGGGCGGGCTCTCGGCGGGGGCAGACGGGCTCTCGGCGGGGGCGGACGGGCTCTCGCCAACAGAGGCCGACGGGCTCTCGGTGGTCGGCGCCGACGGTGCTGCCGGCGTTGGGCTCGCCCCTCCGCCCTGACAGGCCATGAACAGGAGCGCGACGGCCGCCATCAGGGCCGCAGGCGCACGCGTGGTCCGCACGGTGTCTCCTCCTCGATCGTCTCCGGCCGCGCTATCCGCGCGGCGTGACGGGCCCGGCCACGGTGGCGCATCCACCGGCTCGAGGCCGGTCGTCACGTCACCGGCTGGGGCGCAGTATGCACGGCGCCGGATGCCGCGTGCAATCATCCCGGCAACGGCCCGCCGGGCCCATGGAGCGGGAGCGAACGGTGACGAGCGACGAACGGTCGCGAGCGCGCCAGGTCCTCGACCTCGAGGAGGGCCGAGGCGCCGTGCCGGTCCTCGACGAGGCCGAAGCGCAGGAGCTCCTCGCCTCGGCCGGGAGGATCGCCGTCGTGGGCGCCTCGCCCGACCGCAACCGTCCCTCGAACAGCGTCATGCGCTACCTGCTCCACCAGGGCTACGAGTGCGTGCCGGTGAACCCCTTCGCCCGGGACGTCCTGGGATTCCGCGCCTTTGGCTCGCTCGAGGAGGCCGTCCGGGAGAGCGGCCCATTCGACATCGTCGACGTCTTCCGCCGCTCCGAGGCGACGCCCGCGATCGCGGCAAGCGCGGTCGCGACCGGATGCGGTGCGCTCTGGCTCCAGCTCGGCGTCGTGAATTGGGAGACCGCCCGGATCGCCCACGACGGCGGGCTCCCCGTGGTCATGGATCGCTGCACGGCGATCGAGCACCGCAAGCTCCGTGGGCGGCGCTGAGCGAGAGCACAGGCCCGCTGAGCGGCAGCGCGGCCCCGCTGAACGGGAGCGCGGCCCTACCGGATCAGGAAACCAGCGAAGACGAGGACGAAGCCGGCGATCGCGAGTCCCGTCCAGCGCCGGACCTGGCGGCGGAGCTCGACGTGCATCAGCTCGGCGGCCGTCCCGCCGCCGGGATCGCTCCTCCCGCCGCGCCAGGTCTCGTACCGTCGTATGTTCTCCGTCGTCGCCTCGAGGGCTCGCATCCGCTCGTAGGGACCGCGGCCCCGGAGGTAGCCGATCGCGATGAGCGCGATGCCCGCGGCGAGCAGGAGGAGGTTGAGGGCGGACACTCAGGTCGCGACGCGCTCGCGCACGAGGCGCTGGACGATGCCCGCGTTCGCCTGCCCGCGCGTGGCCTTCATCACCTGCCCCACGAGGTATCCGACTGCCTGGTCCTTCCCCGCCTGCACGTCGGCCACCGCGCTCGGATTCGCGGCCAGGATCTCATCGACGGTCGCCGCGAGGGCGGCCTCATCGCTGATCTGGGCGAAGCCCAGCTCCGCCACGAGGTCGGCGGTCGAGCGGCCCTCGGCGATGTGCCGGCGCAGGATCTCCTTCGCGTTCGTGCCCGACAACTCGCCAGCCTCGACCCGGCGGACGAGGTCGGCCAGCTGGACAGGGTCGGCGCGCGCCTCTGTGCTCGGCTCCTCCGTCCCGGGCTGTTTCGCGAGCCGGAGATACTCCCCGATCACCCAGTTGGCGAGCCGCTTCGATGAGAGCGACGGATCGGCGGCGAGGGCACCCTCGAAGATCGCCGTCGCACCGAGGTCGCCGACGATGACCGTCGCGTCGTACGCCGAGAGGCCGAGCTCCTCGCGATAGCGCTCGCGGCGGGCTGCGGGGAGCTCCGGCAGCCGGGCGCTCAGGTCCGCCAGCCAGGCCCGATCGATCGTGAGCGGCGGCAGGTCCGGCTCGGGGAAGTACCGGTAGTCGTCCGACGTTTCCTTCACCCGCTGGCGGACGGTCACGCCACGAGTGTCGTCCCAGCCGCGCGTCTCCTGGACGACCGCCTCGCCCACCTCGAGCGCCCGCGCCTGCCGCTCGACCTCGTGGCCGATCGCCCGCTCGACGGCTCGGAACGAGTTCATGTTCTTCACCTCGACCCGGGTCCCGAAGGCGGTCGACCCGACGAGCCGGAGCGAGATGTTCGCCTCTACTCGCATCTGGCCGCCCTCGAGCGCGGCGTCGGATGCTCCGATCGTCAGGAGAAGCAGGCGCAGCTCCTCGGCATACCGCCGCGCCTGCTCGGCGTTGCGGAGCTCGGGCTCGCTCACGATCTCCATCAGGGGGACGCCGGAGCGGTTGAAATCGACCAGGCTGATCCTGCGGCCGGCCGGGTCGGTCGTGTGGAGGAGGCGGGCGGTGTCCTCCTCGAGATGGGCCCGCGTGATCGCCACGCTGACCGGGCCCTCCGACGTCTCGAACGTGAGCCGACCGTTCGCCGTCAGCGGGAGGGCGTACTGGCTGATCTGATAACCCTTCGGCAGGTCCGGGTAGAAGTAGTTCTTCCGCTCCCAGCGGGTCACGGCGGGGCTCTCGGCCCCGATCGCGAGGCCCGTCGCGAGGACGAGCTCGACGGCGCGGCGATTGATGACCGGCAGGCTGCCCGGAAGACCCAGGCAGACCGGACACGTACGGGAGTTCGGGGCGGCGTCCCGGAGGTCGGCGGCGCAGCCGCAGAACATCTTCGAGGCGGTCCGCAGCTGGACGTGGATCTCGAGCCCGATGACCGCCTCGTAGCGGGTCGTGGCCGGGGCAGCGGGGGCGGTCACGAAAACGCAGCCGGCAAAGGAGCGGTCACCGAAGCACGGCCATGACCCAGGATGCGGCCTTGCCGCTGGGGTCATGCGGACCAGGCTTGCAATCGGCGCGTGGCTCGGTATTGGCCGGCTCAGGCCGGCGGGTCATCCGCACTTGTGGCCCAGGTCGCCCGCTGGCAAGCGCCCCCAGCATCGGTCGAGACCAAGCCGGGCGCCGCTGGAGCTTGGCGCCGGGATCGGAGCGCGGGCAAGCCTGCACCGCATGCGCCGGGGGCGAACCCCTTCACAGGCCGGCGAACCGGCCAGCAAACCCCTCTTCACAGGCCCGTGAGCCGGCCGACGAAGCGCTCGATCCGCGTGAGCGCCTCCTCGAGCCGATCGTACGCAGTCGCGTAACTGATCCGGACGTGCCCTTCCCCCGACGGTCCGAAGGCGTCGCCCGGGACGACCGCGACCCGCTCCTCCTCGAGCAGCCGCTCGCTGAAGGCGCTGCTCGAGAGCCCGGTCCCCGCGATCCGCGGGAAGGCATAGAAGGCGCCCCGCGGCTCGAAGGTGGGCAGCCCGATCCGGTTCAGGCTGTCCACGACGAGCCTGCGCCGGCGGTCGTACTCGGCGACCATCCGCTGGACATCCGGCTCGGCACCGGTCAGCGCCGTCACCGCGGCGTCCTGCGCCGTCGTGGGGGCGCACATGATCTCGTACTGGTGGACCTTGACGATCCCCTCGAGGAGGTCGCGCGGCGCGCAGACGTACCCCACGCGCCAGCCCGTCATCGCGTAGGCCTTCGAGAAGCCGCCGATCAGGACCGTCCGCTCCTTCATCCCGGGCAGGCCGGAGATCGGCTCATGGCGGTGCCCGCCGTAGACGAGCCGCTCGTAGATCTCGTCGCTGACGACGAGCAGATCGCGGCGCCGGCAGATGTCGGCCAGGGCGCGCAGCCGCTCCGCCGGGAGGACGGCACCGGTCGGGTTGCAGGGATAGCCGAGGAAGAGGACCTTGGTCCGTGGCGTGATCGCCGCCTCGACCGCCTCGGGATCGAGGGCGAACTCGTCCTCGTGGCGGGTCGGGACCTGGACGGTCACCCCTCCGTTGAAGACGATCGAGGGGACGTAGGCGACGTACGACGGCTCGTGGAGGACGACCTCGTCGCCGGGATCAACGAGCGCGGCCATCGTCGCGGCGACGGCCTCGGAGGCACCGACGGTGACGAGGATCTCCGACTCGGGGTCGTAGCTCAGGCCATACAACCGCTCGAGCTGGACGGCCAGGGCTCGGCGAAGCTCGCTCGTGCCGTAGTTGCTCGTGTAGTGAGTCCGGCCGGCGCGCAGCGAGCGGACACCCTCCTCGACGATCTGGGGAGGGGTCGCGAAGTCCGGCTCACCGACGCCCAGGCTGATCACGTCGGGCATCGACGCGATCACGTCGAAGAAGCGACGGATCCCCGACGGCGGCACGGCCCGGACGCGCTGGGCGAGGCGGCCGGTCGCGACGAGCTCTGCGGACATGGCACTCCCGTGGGATGACGCGGGATGGAGCGAGTATACGGGCGGGCCGGGACCGGCCCGCCCGTATGGGTCGGGGGCCGGTCGGGCAGCGCATACTGGAAGGGTCACATCGAAGCACGAGCCGGTCGCCAACCAGAAGAGGGGGCGCTGAGTTGAAGCGGGAAGCGGGGGCGGCTCACCGCACGGTCGGGGCATCGGCTGCCGTGGTGCTCGCGCTCCTGGCGAGTGCGCACCCCGTCGCTGGGGCCGGGCTGACCGTTGCCACCTCGGACGGGCTTGCCCTGACCCTTACGGACGACGGAAGAGTGTCGGGCATCTCCGTCCACGACCGCACGCTGGGCAGGCTGCCTGGAGGAGGTGGCTTCGAGATCCGCACCGTCGGGCGCGGCTCGAGCGTCCTGCCGAATGGCGGTTTCGAGACTGACCGCGACGGCGATGGCTTCCCCGATGGCTGGCAGTTCAGCGGTTCACCGCGGCGACCGACAGTCGACCATCTGGTCGTCCACTCAGGCCAGGCATCGATTCGACTCCGGCGCGACGCGGACGTCCGGTCGGGCGTCCTCACGCGGACGATCGGCGTCGATGGTGAGACGAACTACACGGTCTCGATGTGGATGCGAACGACGGACCTCAGACCGACCGTCTCGACGACGGCGCCGTCGACGTTCCGTCTGCGGGTGGAGTCGCTGTCAGAGACCGGTTCCGTCCTTGCCACGGCCGAGGGCTCGTCCTACAGCGACACGTCGTCGTGGCACAGGCGCTTCGTCGGCTTCGAGACACCGCGGGGAGCGACGACGGCGCGGATCACGACCCTCATCGTCGGCGGATCGGGCACGGCGTGGATCGACGACATCCAAGTCGGGCGGCTCTTCAGGGCCTGGTCGCCGGTCCGCGGGAGTGTCTCGTCGGGACCGAGCCCGGGGGTCCTCGAGCAGCGCGGGACCGTGCCCGACACGCCCCTCCGTTTCTCGGCGACGTACCGCGCCGCCCCGACGCACATCGCCGTCAGCGGCGAGATCGAGCTGACCGGGACCGGGTCGGTCGGCGCGCAGGTGGCGTTCACGCTGCCAATCGATGCGCGCGGATGGCGCTGGGGGGAGTATGCGCGCCACGAGCGGAAGATCGAAAACGGGCGCTACGCGTACGTCACGCAGCGGGGTCTCCAGTCGACGTCGCGCTACCCGTTGGGCGTCCTCAGCTCCGTCTATGACCCGCATCGCTCACTC
>DASYTK010000028.1:0-46113 GCA_036002405.1 Candidatus Limnocylindrales bacterium | reverse complement strand
CAGTCGGATCGGATTCACCCATGGGGACCGACGCGGGCGCACAGCGCCGCCACGTCGGGGGTTCGAGGGGTCGCTGCGATCATACCACGAGGCGGACCGCGGTCAAGGCCTCGTGGCTACGGTGGCTCCACCAACGAACGGCTCCTCACGCGTTGGCGGCAACGGCCAACTGAGGGGTCCGGCATGGGCCCACTGGCGCAACGACCAAACGCGCGGTCGGTATTCGCCGCGTGGCTGGTACAGCCAATCGCGAGGTGCGGCATCCATCCCGTGGGTCCCGCGGACATGCTGGGGCCATTCCCATGCACGCCGTGCATGGGACAGCCAGAGCGTGCTGCTTCGGCGGTCCTTCTCGGACTTTGCACCCACCCTCCACATACCCCGGCGGGCGTGCCTCGAGACCTGCGCCGAGCCTGCGATCGTCGCCCGACCAGCGCCAGGTGAGCCCCGGCTAAGCGCCCCTGGGCAAGATGCGCGGATGCCGGGCCGAGTGGCACGTGGTGATGTGGCGATGCAGCGCGCGAGGCGCACGCTCGTCAGCCTGGGAGGAGAACTGCGGGGCGCACGACTGGCGGCAGGCCTTCGCCAAGTGGACGTCGGCTCTGAGGCTAGGCGGTCGCAGTCTGCGGTCAGCCGCTTCGAGCACGGTCTCGACGAGGAGCTGACGTTCGGGGATGCCGCTCGAATGCTGGCCGCCGTTGGACTCGACCTGTCGGTCCGCGTCTTCCCCGCCGGACCACCGCTACGAGATCTCGGCCATTCCGCCCTCCTCGCACGCTTCCGGGAGCGCATCTCGACGGCCTGGCGCTGGCAGTCCGAAGCGCCGCTACCGGATCCGGGGGATCTGCGCGCGTTCGACTGTCGTCCTGTCAGCCGACCAGCTGCGAATCGCCGTGGAGGCAGAGATGCGGCTCCATGACATCCAGGCGCTCCTGCGCCGCCTTCAGGTCAAGCGTCGCGACGGGGCGGTCGACCGGCTGATCCTCCTCGTCCCGGGGACGCGGCCGAACCGCGACATGCTCCGCATCACCGATCCAGGACTCGCCGCTGCGTTTCCGACCCGAAGTCGGGCCGTTCTCGGCGCGCTCGCCGACGGCCGTGATCCCGGCGCGGACGGCCTGGTCGTCCTCTAGCTGACCGACCGGAAGCGGCGCCGCGGTCCGCCCAATTGCGTCCGCCAAGTCGCGTGATCCTTCAGCCGGAGCAGACCGCCGCTGATCGGGCCCCATGCGCTCGTGGCTGCAACTGATCGGGCCCTACGCGCTGGTGGCTGCAACTGATCGGGCCCTATGCGCTGGTGGCTGCGGGCTCCTTTTCCGCGCTGCGTTTCTCGGCCTCGGCGCGG
Organism: Candidatus Limnocylindrales bacterium; assembly: GCA_036002405.1. Classification (GTDB taxonomy): domain Bacteria; phylum Chloroflexota; class Limnocylindria; order Limnocylindrales; family CSP1-4; genus DASYTK01. The sequence goes on along the minus strand of DASYTK010000028.1, from coordinate 44,768 downwards.
GCCTTGTTCCAGTCGTCGCGGAAGGTCTTGATGCCCTTGTCGGTGAGCGGGTGGTGGACCATCTGCTGGAGGACCTTGAAGGGCAGCGTCGCGATGTGCGCACCGGCGATCGCCGCGTCGGTCACGTGGCGGGGATGGCGGATCGAGGCCGCCAGGACCTCGGCGTCGAGGCCGTGGACCTCGATGATCGTGACCAGCTCGCGGACGACGTCCATACCCTCCATGTTGATGTCGTCGATCCGGCCGACGAATGGCGACAGCAGCGAGGCGCCCGCCTTGGCGGCGAGGAGACCCTGGTTCGCGGAGAAGACGAGCGTGCAATTCGTCTTGATGCCTTCCTCGGCGAAGCGGGAGATCGCCTCGAGACCCTCCTCGCTCATCGGCACCTTCACGACGATGTTCGGGGCGAGCTTGGCGAAGGCGCGACCTTCGCGGAGCATCTCCTCGACCTCCTCGGCCACGACCTCCGCGCTGACAGGGCCCGGCGTCAGGTTGCAGATCTGGCGGAGGACGTCCTCGTACGAGCCACCGACCTTCCCGTAGAGGGTGGGATTCGTCGTCACGCCGTCGAGGACTCCCCAACGGGCGGCCGTGCGGATCTCGTCGATCTCGGCGGTGTCAAGGAAGATCTTCATCGGGGCTCCCTTCCGGGCTATGTTCCGTGCGCCGGGGTCGAGTCTACGCCGGCCGCCGAAAAGGCTGACGACCCGGCGCTGCTCGTCGTCCGGGTCGTCGGTAGCTTGTTCTCTCAACCCTTGTGACGCCGTCGGGGCGGTCACGCCAGGGCGTTACGGTTCCGCCTACACCGCGGTGGGCTGGCCCTGTTCCTCGCTCGGCCGGGCAGGGGTTGCGCTGGCGGTCACGGCGCCTGCGACCGCTCGCTGGGCGTGGGCGATCGCAGCCTTGACGAACCCGTCGAAGAGCGGATGCGGCCTGTCCGGCCGGCTCTTGAACTCGGGATGGAACTGGCTCGCCACGTACCAGGGGTGATCGGCCAGCTCGACGATCTCCACGAGCCGCCCATCGGGCGACTCCCCGGAGACCCGCAGCCCCTGCGCCTCGAGCTGTGCGCGGTAGCGGTTGTTCACTTCGAAGCGGTGCCGGTGGCGCTCGTAGACGACCTCCTGGCCGTAGGCCTCGCCGGCCCTCGAGTCGGGGGCGAGCTTCGCCGGGTAGAGGCCGAGCCGCATCGTGCCGCCCTTGTCCTCCATCTCTCGCTGGTCGGGCATGAAGTCGATCACCGGGTGCTGCGTGAAGAGGTCGAACTCAGTCGAGTTGGCATCGGAATCGCCGAGCACGTCCCGAGCGAACTCGATGACGCCGCACTGAAGACCCAGGCAGAGGCCCAGGTAGGGCACCCGAGCCTCCCGCGCAAAGCGCGCGGCGAGCACCTTCCCCTCGATGCCGCGATGACCGAAGCCTCCCGGGACGAGAACGCCGGCGACCCCGCCGAGGCGCTCGTCGAGGTTGTCCGGACTGAGCGACTCCGAGTCGACCCAGCGGACCCGGACCGTCCTGTCGTTCGCCCAGCCGGCATGGCGGAGCGCCTCGGCCACCGACAGGTAGGCGTCGGGCAACTCGATGTACTTTCCGACCAGGGCGACCTCGAGCTCGGGCTTGGGGCGCTTGATCCGCTCGACGAGCGCGCGCCAGGCGGACAGGTCGGCCGGACCGGCGCGCTCCTGGAGGCCCAGCTCGCGGACGATCAGGTCGCCCAGGCCCTGAGCCTCGAAGAGGAGGGGCACCTCGTAGATCGTCTCGGCAGTCGTGGCCGGGATGACGGCCTCGGGCGTGACGTCGCAGAAGAGGGCGATCTTCTCGCGCAGCTCTTCGGGCACGGGGAGGTCGCTCCGGGCGATGATCACGTCGGGCTGGATGCCGATCGCGCGCAGCTCCCGCACGGAGTGCTGGGTGGGCTTCGTCTTCAGCTCGCCCGTTGCCGCGAGCGCCGGAAGCAGCGTGACGTGGACGTAGAGGACGTTCGTCCGCCCGACATCCTTGCGCATCTGGCGGATCGCCTCGAGGAAGGGCAGCGACTCGATGTCGCCGACGGTTCCCCCGACCTCGACCACGACGACATCGGCGCCAGCGTCGGAGGCGACGCGCTGGATCCGCTCCTTGATCTCGTTGGTGATATGGGGGATGACCTGGACCGTGCCGCCGAGGTAGTCCCCGCGTCGCTCCTTCGCGATGACCGACTGGTAGATGCGGCCGGTCGTGACATTCGAGAGCTGGGTCAGGTTCTCGTCGATGAAGCGCTCGTAATGACCGAGATCGAGGTCGGTCTCCGCGCCGTCGTCGGTGACGAAGACCTCGCCGTGCTGGTAGGGCGACATCGTCCCGGGGTCGACGTTGATGTACGGGTCGAGCTTGAGGATCGAGACCGAGAGACCCCGGCTCTTCAGCAGCCGCCCGATGCTCGCGGCGGTGATGCCTTTGCCCAGCGAGCTCGTCACCCCGCCGGTCACGAAGACATACGTCGCCATAGGTAGATCCTCCGGGGTTTTTCCAATGTTAGCGATTCGAACGGATGGGCGCAACGGGGAAGGTCGGGCTGGGACCCTTACGTGCCGAGTTGGAGCCGAAACAGTCCCGCCTGCCGATGGAGCGCGACTTACGGCCGGGCTCGGGCCGAAACAGTCCGGCCTGCCGATGGAGCGCGACTTACGTGCCGCTCCGAGCTCCCCCTGGCCTTGGCCAAGCCGCGATCCACGCTCGACGTCGCGCTCATCCGGCGCGCGCGGCCGTTGAGATCGCGCATACGTCGCACCTCATCGGCATCCCGGAAAATCGCGGGACAGCGTGCGCGGAAACCCCCGTAGGCCGTCTCCACGGCCAGCCCCGCTTCCACCAGGGGCGGCACGCCGAGCATCTCCGCCCAGATCGTCCAGAGCGCGGGTCTCCTCGACGAGCGTCTCGCCGACGTCGAAGCAGATCCAGCGCTCGCCGGACGACTGGGGCGTCACCTCGGGCCCGGGCCTGGCGCGGTCCGCCCCTCGCCCCACACCTCGGGGCCGCAGATGAAGGGCCGGGGACCGGGTGCGTAGCGGGAGCGCCAGGCATCGAACCCGTCCGGCGACTCGGGCAGCCGGCCGTCGGTGAGGGCGCTCGAGAGCCAGTCGGCTACGTCGGCGAGCCGTTTCCAGGCGTGGTACGGCCAGCCTTCGTCGCGGCAGATCCGGGCGAGCGAGTCCTTCGCGAAGACGACATCCGCATGTGCCGCGGCAAAACGATCGCTCGTGCCGTCGCCGATGTAGACCACGGCTCTGTGGGCGGCCTGGTGAGCGCGGACCCGCTCGCGCTTGCATGTGCCGCAGACGAAGCAGCGCGGATGTCCATAGGGGAACGCCATCCCGCGCCCGGGGGCCTCGAGCCGGTTCTCGTTCGTCACCACGGGCAGGTCGGCCAGTCCCAGCTCAGCGAGCTTCGGCTCGACGTAGAAGCCGAGCCCGTCGCTGACGATCTCGACCGCCGCACCGTGGCCGCGGGCGATCGCGACGAGCCGCACCAGACCCTCGTCCTGGCCGATCGACGCCGCTTCCGCCCGCAAGAGTCCCGCATCGGCGGGCAGGACCGCCATGTCCCAGAGCATCAGCTCACGCGAGCCGATCCGGCCCTCCTCGTAGCGGCGGTCCTGCTCGGTGAGCGCGGCGCGGTCGGCGACGTGGCGAGCGAGGAGCGTGTCGCCGACGTCGAGAAGCGAGACCGTGCCGTCGTAGTCGACGAGGATGCTGACCGGCGCGCCGCCGACGGTGAAGGTCGGGACGAGCGGCGCTCGCGCCACCGCCTGGACGGCCGGGCTCCTGGCCGCCAGGCTCAGGCCGCCCCGATCCCCTCCTGCTCGAGGTCCAGCGCCTCCTCGTCGGCCTCCTCGGTGAGCTTCAGCCAGATGAAGAGACCGGCCAGGATAACGAGGGGGATGACGATCAACGCGGCGAGGGTGACGCCGAGCGCCACGGCCACGATCTTGAGCGCCTTCATGGTGACCTCCGGGGTTCCTGGGTCGGCCGGCCGAAGAGACCGCCCGACCTGGGCTGGGGCTGGTTCCGCCAGGCGGGACCCTGCTGGATCATCGACTCGATCTCGTCGCGGGTGAACTCCGCGAGCACGTGGTGGGCGCCCGCCTGCCCGGCGATCAGGAGCCGGAGGACGAAGGCACCGTCCTGCTCGAAGAGGAAGACATCCCGCGGCCGTTGCTGGTCGACATAGCGTCCCAGGACGCGAAGCGCTCGTTCATAGTAGCCAGCGGTCCGGAAATCGGGCTGCGGTGCCCCGCCCTGGCGTCGGGCGAGCGCCTCGTCCATGAATCGGGCGATATCCTCATCGAGGAAGGTCAGCGTCTCCTTGGTCTGCTGGCCCATCGACTCCGAGCGCTCGCCCCGCTCCTCCTCGATCACCAGGCCCTGGACGATGAACCCGTCCGGTGCCTCGGTCAGGAGGATCTCGCGCGTCCCGCGGCCGTCGAGATAGGCCCCGATCGAGCGCAGCACCTCCTCGTAATCCTGACGGGGGCTGCCCTCGTAGATGCGCATCCTGCCTCCGGGGGGCTGGATCGATGAGCGGTCGCGACTAGCTCCCGGTCGTCTGGTCGATGAGACCGCGGTCCTTCGCGCGACGCTCGCTGGCGGCGAAGGCGCCCGCCGCGGCGAGTGTACCGGCCGCTGTGGTCACCAGCAATAAGGCGAGGATCGCGAGCCGATCGGGTGCGCCGCTGCCGGTGAGCATGGCCCAGAGCGAGCCGGGCCCGCCTACGCCAGACACGCCGTCCGGGAAGAGCGCGCGTCGGACGCCCTCCATCCACCATGTCAAGGGGATCGCGAGCCCCGCGACCTGGACAGGGCCCGGCAGCACGGCGAGGGGGAAGATCGCGCCCACGAGGAGGAACATCGCCCCCGCGGTCGCCTCGGGATAGGACCAGGATTCCTGGCGCGTCTGGAGCACGACGGCGGCGAGAGCGAGGCCGAACGCAACGATCGCCCCAAGCCCGACGATCATCGAGACAGCCAGGAGCGGCCAGTCGATCTGCGCCGGGTCGAAGCGGATCCCGAGGGCGATGACCCCGAAGGCGAGGGTGATCACGGCTCCCATGCCGCCGATCGCGATCCGAGCCGTGCCTCGGCCGAGCAGCGAGACGGCGAAGGCGGTCGGGCTCACGTACAGGTACTTCAGCATCCGATAGCGCTCGCGATCCTCGAGGACCGACATCGCCAGGCCGGAGAACCCTCCCTGCACGAAGGCCCAGAGCGCCGTGCCGGTGACGAGATAGGCGCGGTAGCCGGGCGCCCCTCCCCCACTGACGATGTCGAGCATCACGACGAGGATCAGAGCCGCCGCGATCGGCTTCGCCACCGAGTACGTGAAGAAGAGGAGCGGGTCGGTCCAGTTCGCCTCGATCGCCCAGCCCAGGCGAAGCGCCGTCGCATAGCCCCGCCATGCTTCGGCGATCGTCCAGCCGCGCGCCGGCCGACCGGGAACCGGGTCCCCGGAGGCGGACACGGAGCCGAGCCTGCCGACGGCGCCAGGGTCGCTCATTCGGCCCGGCTCGTCAGCCGCCCTTCGCGCCGCGCGATCCGTTCGATCGTGCCGAGGAAGAGTCGGGCCAGGACGATAAAGACGATCGACATCCCGAGCAGGATGAGCGCCTCGACCCCGGGCGGCGGCGTCCCGAACGACGCGATGCCCCCGCTGAAGGCGAGCTGACGCATCGCGTCGAGGCCGACGGCGAGAGGGATCGTGGCGACGGCGAGCGCACCGAGGAAGCCCAGCCGGCCGACGGGGAAGTTCAGGCCCGAGACGAAGTACACCGGCTCCTCGGCGAGGCGGGTCAGGTGCCAGGCCTCGCGACCCCAGAGCAGGAAGAGGCTCGAGAGCGTCATCCCGAGCCCGTAGAGGGCGGCCATCGTCAGGACGAAGACCGCCCCGAGCAGCCCCCACTGCTCGACGCTGAAGCGGACTCCGTAGAGCCAGGCGCCGATGCCAAGGATCACGGCCGCCCGCGTCAGCGTCATGCCGATCCCGCCCAGGGCCATCCCGAGCAGGATGCTCATCAGGCTGACCGGCGCGGTCATGTAGAGGGGGAGGTTGCCGGCGTCCCGATCCCACCAGAGCTGGCCCGCCATGAGCCACATCACGTTCAGCCAGAAGGCGGTCATCGCGCCACCCAGGACGACGAAGCCGATGAACTCCTCCGGCGCACGGAGGGCGCGGTAGACGAAGACGAAGGCCGACATCGTGAGGAACGGGAGCAGGATCTCGAAGAGGACCCAGGATGGCTCCCGGGCGGCCCCGATGAGCCGCGGATAGGCCCGACCGAGGATCGCCCGCAGATTCACGACCAAGCGCCGGCGCGGGCTCCACTCGGCTGCCTCTCGTGGCGAGCCGGTCGGTCGGTAGACGTGGCGCCCGGACGGCGCCAGCGCAGCCCGCGTCACGGCTCGTCTCCGGCCGGGGCGCTCCCCGCGGCTTGAGCGACCGCCTCGCTCTCCTCGAAGCCTCGGCCGACGAGCTCGACGAAGACATCCTCGAGTGTCGGCTCGGACTTCCGCAGCTCGACGATGCGCGCGTCCGAGGCGCTGATCGCGCTGACCACGGCACCCAGCGCGGCGTCGTCCTCGAGGACGAGGTTGACGGCCAGCGTCTGGCGATCGCTGGGCCGTTCGCCGTCGCTGGCAGCGACGGCACTCACGACCCCGGGCAGGCGAGCCAGCCCGGCAGGGCTCTCCAGCCCGGCCAGCTCGACGCGGAAGATCGACTCGCGCTGAACGCGCCGCTTCAGCTCGTCCGGCGTGCCAACGGCGAGGATCCGGCCGTGGTCGACGATCGCGATCCGCTGGCAGAGCTCCTCGGCCTCGGCCATGTAGTGGGTCGTGAGCAGGATCGTCCGCCCCGGGACGGCCGCCTGCCACTCGCGGATGAGGTCGCGGGCGGACCGCGCCGCACTGACGTCGAGCCCGAGCGTGGGCTCATCCAGGAAGAGGATCCAGGGGTCGTTCAGCAGGCCCCTGGCGAGGTTCAGCATCTGGCGCTGCCCGGTCGAGAGCTGGCCGACCTTCTGGTCGCGCTGCTCCTTCAAGCCCACGGCGTCGACGAGCTCGTCGACTCGGCGCCACCCATCGCGCGCGGGAAGGCCGTAGAACTGGCTGAACATCCAGAGCTGCTCGCGGACGTGGAGCAGGCCGTAGCCAGAGGTCTCCCCGCCCGAGACCATGTTCATGATCCGTCGGATCCGGACCGTATCGCGCTCGATGTCGAAGCCGAAGACGCGCGCCTCGCCGGCCGTCGGGAGCAGGAGCGTCGTGAGGATCTTGATGAGGGTCGTCTTGCCCGCCCCGTTCGGCCCGAGCAGGCCGAAAAGCTCGCCGGGCTCGACGCGGAGATCGATGCCCGCGAGCGCGGTGATCGGTCGGGGCTTTGCCTTGTAGATCCGTTCGAGACCGCGAGTCTCGATTGCCGGGATCGGGAGAGGCGCGGACACGGAGCACCTCGGGAGCCGAGGAGAAAGAAACGAGCCGGCGGCACCGACCGGGCTCGGTCGCGTGCCCGGGCCCTGGACGGGCGCCGGTACGCCGCGTCCGGGCGGCCGCGACCGAGGCATCGTAGCACCGCCGAATCGGGTCGGCCGAGACCCGGTCGGGTGGGCGTGTCAGGCGACGGCGAGGCCCGCGAAGGCGACGGCCACCGCTCCCGCGACCGCCGCGTTCCGCTCGATGAGCGCGGCATTCGCCGACACCGAGCGGCCGCCGGTGAGCTCAGCCAGGCGGCCCAGCAGCCACGGGGTCGTCGCGCCGCCTCGCAGGCCCAGCCGCTCGGCCCCGGCGAGGGCGGCCTCGATCGCCGCATCGAGCTCCCCGCGGGGAAGTGCCGTCTCCGCCGGTGGGGGCACGCAGAGAAGGACCGCGCCGTCGAGCCCGAGCGCCCGCTGGCGATGCAGGAGCTCGGCGGCCTCTCCGGGGGTGTCGACCCGGGTCGGGACGGGACGGCCACTCTCCCGGGCCAGGAAGCCCGGCAGGTCGTCGGTGCCATAGCCGACGACCGGGACGCCTCGCGTTTCCAGGGCCTCGAGGGTGAGATCGAGGTCGAGGATCGCCTTCGGGCCGGCACAGACGACGAGGAGCGGCGTCCGGGCCAGCTCGTCCAGATCGGCCGAGACGTCCAGGCTCCGCTCTCCCCCCCGATGGACCCCGCCGATCCCACCGGTCGCGAACACCGCGATCCCGGCGCGGTGGGCGCCAAAGACCGTCGCGCTGACCGTCGTGCCCGCCCAGCGGCCCCTCCCCAGTAGCGCGGCCAGGTCGCGGCGGCTCGCCTTCGCCGGGTCCTCGCGCCGAGCGAGCGTCTCGAGCGCGCCGCTATCCACGCCGACTGTCAGGCGACCCTCGAGGATGGCGACGGTTGCCGGCACTGCGCCGGACGAGCGGACGGCCTCCTCGGCGGCTCGGGCGACTTCCAGATTCGTCGGTGCCGGAAATCCATGGGTGATCAGGGCCGACTCGAGCGCCACGACGGCGCGGCCCGCGTCGAGCGCGGCGCGCACCGCGGGCTCGACGACGAAGAGGTCGTCGTTGGACGAGCTCTTCACAGCGCGAGCTCGGGCCGGGGTTCGCGGAGGAACGTCTCCGCGGCCTCGTGCCCTGCCAGCGCCGCCCGCCGCAACTCCGGGTCACCGCTGCCGCGGTCGCGCAACCAGCTCAGGAGAAACCCGGCATCGAACGCATCGCCGGCGCCGGTCGAGTCGGTCGTGCGCAGCGGATGGATCGCGATCTCCAGGCGCCGATCGCCCCGCCCGGTCCTGATGAGGATCCGAGAGCCCGCGTGGCCGGCGCGGACGACGACGAGCGGCGCGAGGTCGAGGAGCGCGCCGTCGTGGTCGGCCAGGACCGAGGCTTCGGCAGCCGTGCCGAAGAGAAGATCGGGGCCGAGATCGGAGAGTCCTCCGCGTGCCATCTGCCGGCCCATCCGGGCGAGCGGCGCGCTGGAGGCGAGATCGACCGACACGATCGCCCCCCGTTCGTGGGCGAGTCGCGCCCCAGCGATGGCGGCGCCGCGGAGTCGCTCGCCGAGGAGTGCGTAGGCTGGCAGGTGCAGCGCGGCCAGACCGTGGAACCAGGCGTGCTTGAGGTCGCGCTCGGCCAGGCGGTCGGCCGCTCCACGCTCGGTCACGAACGAGCGCTCGCCCCGCGGACCGAGGAGCGCGACGAGCCGGGCGGTCGGCGCGGCAGGTCCCGCGGCCCTCACCAGATGGCAGCGCACGCCGTCGGCCCGCAGCGATCCGGCGAGCCGACGGCCGATCGCGTCGTCGCCGATCGCCCCGACGAACGTCGCCCGGCCTCCGAGGCGCGCGACGGCACGCGCCGTGTTCGCGGCCGAGCCGCCGGCACGGAAACGGATCGTCCCAGCCACGTCGCTGCCGACGACGAGCGGCTCTGAGGGCGAGGTGAGGACGTCGAGCACGAGATCGCCGAGACAGAGAACCCGCAAGCCGCGCGCAACGCGACCCCGGACCAGCGAACGCGACCGGCCGGGTGCGGCGACAGACACCCGGACGACCGCGGAGCGGCCCTCCCCCGCGGAGCGCCGCGGCTGGAGGGGCTGGTTCGGGGCCTTCACGAGCGGCGACTATCATAGGGAGCTCGAGGAGATCTCCCGAGGAGCGGACATGGGTGAGCTTGTCGGCCCGGAACTCTGGCGTGAGCTGGGCCAGCAGTTGCGAGTCGATTCCGTTCGATCGAGCGCGGCCGCGGGATCGGGCCATCCCACGAGCTCGATGTCGGCGGCGGATCTCATGGCCGTTCTCGTCGCCGAGCACCTCCGCTACGACTGGGACCAGCCCGGCGACCCCCGCAACGACCACCTGATCTTCTCAAAGGGCCACGCCTCGCCGCTCCTCTACAGCATCTTCAAGGCGGCTGGCGCGATCGACGACGCGGAGCTGCTTACCTTCCGGAAGCTCGGCAGCCGACTCGAGGGCCATCCCACGCCTGTCCTCCCCTGGGTCGAGGTCGCGACGGGCTCGCTTGGCCAGGGTCTCCCGATCGGGGTGGGGGTCGCGCTCGCCGGCAAGCGGCTCGACCGGCTGGCTTACCGGGTCTGGGTGCTCTGCGGCGACAGCGAGATGGCCGAGGGCTCGATGTGGGAGGCCTTCGAGCACGCCGCCCACGAGAAGCTGGACAACCTGATCGCGATCATCGATGTCAACCGCCTCGGGCAGACCGGGGAGACGATGGTCGGGTGGGATCTCGAGCGCTACGCGGCCCGCGCCGAGGCCTTCGGGTGGCACCCGATCACCGTCGACGGACATGACGTCGCCGCGATCGACCGCGCCTACCGCGAGGCCCTCGGCGTGAGCGGGAAGCCGAGCGTCGTCATCGCCAGGACCGAGAAGGGCCACGGCGTGGCGGCAGTGGCAGACAAGAACGGCTTCCATGGCAAGGCCCTCGACGACCCGGAGCCGGCCATCCGCGAGCTCGGAGGAGAGCGACACCTCAGCCTGAAGACGAAGAGACCGGAGGGGGATGGGACGCCTCACGTCTTCGAGGCCGGACGGCTGGACCTGCCGCGCTACGAGCTCGGGCAGGAGGTCCCCACCCGGAAGGCCTACGGAGAGGCGCTCACGGCCCTGGGCAAGGCCCGGGGCGACGTGGTCGCGCTCGACGGCGAGGTGAGCAACTCGACCTACTCGGAGCTCTTCCGGGAGGCCCTCCCGGAGCGGTACTTCGAGATGTACATCTCCGAGCAGCAGATGGTGGCGGCCGCCGTGGGCCTCCAGGTCCGAGGGTGGCGCCCATTCGCCTCGACGTTCGCGGCGTTCCTCAGCCGTGCCTACGACTTCGTGCGGATGGCCGCGATCAGCCGGGCGAACATCCGGCTCTCGGGCTCGCACGCGGGCGTTTCGATCGGCGAGGACGGCCCCTCGCAGATGGCGCTCGAGGACCTCGCGGCGTTCCGGGCCGTCCACGGCAGCACCGTTCTCTATCCCTGCGACGCCAACCAAACCGCGAAGCTCGTCGAGGCGATGGCCGACCGCCAGGGGATCGTCTTCCTCCGCACCACGCGGGGAAAGACGCCCGTCATCTACGGACCGGACGAGTCGTTCGAGATCGGACGAGCCCGCGTGGTCCGGTCGTCACCCGACGACCGGCTCACCCTGGTCGGCGCCGGGATCACCCTTCATGAGTGCGTCAAGGCCGCCGACGAGCTGGCCGGTGATGGCATCACCGCCCGGGTCATCGACCTGTACACCGTCAAGCCGGTCGACGTCGAGACCCTCCGGGAGGCCGCGGCTGCGACCGATGGTCGCTTCGTCGTGGCCGAGGACCACTGGCCGGAAGGCGGACTCGCCTCGGCCGTCCTCGAGGCGCTCGCCGACGATGAGCGCCCGCCGCGCGTCATCTCGCTCGCCGTCCGCGAGATGCCGGGCTCGGGCACGCCGGAGGAGCTCGTCGACCAGGCCGGGATCAGCGCGCCTCACATCGCCCGCGCCGCGCGCCGGGCGGTGGGAGCCGGGCTGGCCGCGCAGGCGCTCGGCTAGGCCTGGGTACATGTGATGCGGAACGTCCCCTCCGCGATGCGACCGCTGCGGCTCCCCGGGGAGCTGCGAGCGGTGGTCGACGAGTCGGTCGAGCGCGCGCTGGCCGACCGTTGGGCGCGGCGGATCTGGGCTCGCGACGTGTCGATCTGGACGGACGACGAGGCGGTCGGGGAGCGAATCGCGAGCCGGCTCGGGTGGCTCGAGGCGCCGGAGACCTTCCACGAGCGGGTCGAGGAGCTCGAGGCCTTCGCGGCCGGGGTCGGAATCGAAGGCTTCCGCGCCGCGGTCGTGCTGGGCATGGGCGGGAGCTCGCTCGCTCCCGAGACGCTCGCCCGAAGTCTCGAGCCCGGCGCGCATGGGATCCCGGTCACGGTCCTCGATTCGACCGATCCGGCGGCGGTCCTGGCCATCCGCCGACGCTGTGATCCGGAACGGACGCTCTACCTCGTCGCGAGCAAGTCGGGAACGACGACCGAGACGCTCTCCTTCCTGCGCTATTTCTGGGCGCTCGAAGACGACCTCCACGGGGCGATCCCCGACAGTCTTCCCGGCGAGCATTTCGTGGCCATCACCGATCCCGGGCGCCCGCTCGAGTCGATCCCCCACCAGGCGGCCTTCCGGAGCGTCTTCCTCAATCCAGCGAACGTCGGCGGGCGGTATAGCGCGCTGACCTTCGTCGGGCTCGTGCCCGCCGCGCTCATGGATCTCCAGCTGGGCCGCCTCCTCGACGAGGGAGTCGGGATGGCCGAGCTCTGCCGCGACGAGGGTCCGGAGAACCCGGGCATCGGCCTCGGCATCGCGCTCGGCGAGCTGGCGCGACACGGCCGCGACAAGCTGACCTTCCTGCTGGAGCCCTCGATCGCCGCGTTCGGGGATTGGGTGGAGCAGCTGATCGCTGAGAGCACCGGCAAGAAGGGGGTGGGGATCGTCCCGATCGTCGGGGAAGCGCCGGCCGAGCCCGCGGACTACGGGACCGACCGCGTCTTCGTCCGCCTCGGCCCCGAGGATGCAGAGGCCTGGCGGTCCGAGTCGGACGCCGTGCTCGACGCGCTCGCGGAGCTCGGGCACCCGGTCCTCGACCTGGCGAGCGGAGCCGGAGGCGGACTCGGCGGAGAGTTCGTCCGCTGGGAGTTCGCCACGGCAGTCGCCGGGGCGGTCTTGGGCATCGATCCCTTCGACGAGCCGAACGTGACCGAGTCCAAGGAGAACACGAGCCGGGTCCTGGAGCGCTTCGCTGCCGAGGGCCGCCTGCCCGAGGTCGAGCCGCTCGTCGCCGACGGGCCGCTCACGCTCTACGGCGACGCCGCGCTCAGGCTCACCGGTCCGCACGCGGACGTGCGCGCCGAGCTTGAGCGCCACTTCGCGCGCGCTCGCCCCAGCGGCTACTTCGCGCTCCAGGCGTACATCGCACCGACGGCGGCGCGGGACGAGTCACTCGCCCGACTCCGTCGGCTCCTGGGAACGCGGATGCGACGAGCGACGACGCTGGGCTATGGCCCGCGCTTCCTCCATTCCACGGGCCAGCTGCACAAGGGCGGCCCTTCGACCGGCTGTTTCATCCAGCTGACCGGCGGCCATCCGGAGGACGTGCCGATCCCGGGCCGACAGGAGACCTTCGGGGTCCTGATCGACGCCCAGGCGATGGGCGATTTCGCCTCGCTCGAGCGGCACGACCTGCCCGTCCTGCGGGTCCATCTGTCGGACGACCCGGACGCCGGGTTGGCTGCCCTCGAACGCGCCCTCGGGCAGCCCGCCTGACCGACGGTCGGCGGCTGCGGAACGGAGGAGAAGGATGGACCTCTCGATCGTAGGCCTCGGCCGGATGGGCGCGAACATGGCCCGGCGCCTCCACGAGAACGGCCACCGCGTCGTGGCCTTCAATCGCTCGCCCGAGAAGACCAGGGAGATCGTCGACGAGGGACTCGAGGGCGCCTTCAGCCCGGACGAGGTGGGCACGAAGCTGGCTCCACCGCGGGTCGTCTGGCTGATGGTCCCGGCGGGCGCCGCCACGGAGGCGACGATGGAGGAGTTCGCCGCGGTGCTCCAGGCGGGCGACACGATCGTCGACGGCGCGAACAGCAACTTCCACGACTCGAAGCGCCGCTACGCGCTCATGAAGGAGCGCGGCATCTACTTCGTCGACGCCGGGATCTCCGGCGGCGTGTGGGGGCTTCGGAACGGCTACGGGGTGATGGTCGGAGGCGACCGTGAGGCGGTCGAGCCGCTCGAGCCGGTCTTCCGGGCGCTCGCCCCCGAAGGCGGCTACATCCACTGCGGTCCATCCGGCAGCGGGCACTACGCAAAGATGGTCCACAACGGGATCGAGTACGGGCTGATGCAGGCGTATGCCGAGGGCTTTGAGATCCTCCATGCCTCGGAGTACCCGTTCGACCTGGCCGCCGTGGCGAAGGCCTGGATGAACGGCACTGTCATCCGCTCCTGGCTGCTCGAGCTCACCGGCCTCGCCTTCGAGCAGCACGGCACCGAGCTGACCGACCTGCGCGGCTGGGTCGCCGACTCGGGCGAGGGCCGTTGGACGATCCAGGAGGCGATGGATCGCGACGTCCCCGCGCCGATCATCACGCTCTCCCTGCTCGCTCGCTTCCGCAGCCGCCAGCAGGACAGCTACGGCGCGAAGGTCATTGCTGCGCTCCGCCAGCAGTTCGGCGGGCACACGGTCGAGGCGGCGAGCGGGCCCGGCAGCACGGAGGCGACGACGACGGAGGAGGTCGTGGAGCCCGTCCAGGCCGGCCAGGAGAGCGGCAGGGCGACCCCCGTCGCGTGACCACGCCGGCCCGCCCCAGGATCGCCCGTGAACGGAGGCTGACAGCGCCCGGGACCCAGCCGGTCGCCCGCCCCAAGCGCGCCGTCGAGCCGCGCGGCGCCGAGACGCGGCTCGTGAACCCGCTCCGGGAGAACCTGATCCTGGAGAAGATCCCCGAACCATGCGTCGTGGTCGTCTTCGGGGCAACCGGCGACCTGACTCACCGGAAGCTGATCCCGGCCCTCTACAACCTCCACCGGGCGGGGCTTCTCCCGCCCGAGACGCTGGTCCTTGGGTTCGCGCGACGCGCCTACGACGACGACTCCTACCGGGACGAGATGAAGAAGGCTGTGGAAGAACACTCCCGGTCTCCGGTCGAGCCCGCGATCTGGGAGGAGTTCGCGCGCCGGATCCACTACCACCAGGGCGAGTTCGGCGACGAGGGTTCGTTCCGCGCCCTGGCCGACCGCCTCGAGGGGATCGACGCCGAGCACGGGACCCGCGGCAACCGCCTCTATTACCTGGCCACGCCCCCCAGCACGTACGTCGAGATCGTCGAGCAGGTCGGACGGATGGGGCTCCACCACGAAGGCCGCGGCGGCCGCGGACGGTGGGCCAGGGCGGTGGTCGAGAAGCCCTTTGGCTGGGATCTCGAATCGGCGCGAGAGTTGAACCACGACGTCATGCGCGTCTTCAACGAGTCGCAGGTCTACCGGATCGACCACTACCTTGGCAAGGAGACCGTCCGGAACCTGCTCGTGTTCAGGTTCGGGAACGGGATCTTCGAGCCGATCTGGAACCGGCGCTACGTCGACCACGTGCAGATCACCGTCGCCGAGGATCTCGGCGTCGAGGGTCGGGGCGCCTTCTACGAAGAGGCCGGCGCGATCCGCGACATCGTCCAGAACCACATGCTCCAGCTGTTGAGCCTCGTCGCGATGGAGCCGCCGATCAACTTCGACGCAGAGAGCTTGCGCGACGAGAAGGTGCGCGTCCTCCGGGCGCTCGACCCCGACTGGGACGAGGAGCGGATCGCCCGCGACGTCGTCCGCGGCCAGTACGCGGCCGGCTGGGTCGCGGGCAAACCCGTTCCGGCCTACCGCGACGAGCCGGAGGTTCCCAACGACTCGACGACCGAGACGTTCGTCGCGATGAAGGTCGAGGTCCAGAACTGGCGCTGGGCGGATGTCCCCTTCTACCTGCGTACCGGTAAGCGGTTGCCGAAGCGGGCCACCGAGGTGGCGGTCCACTTCAAGCGCCCTCCGCTTCTCCTCTTCCGTGATGCGGCAAGCGAACCCGAGCCGAACCTGCTCGCCCTCCGGATCCAGCCGGACGAGGGGATCATGCTGCGCTTCGTGGCCAAGGTGCCCCAGCTGGGGCTCGACGTGCGCAGCGTGAACATGGACTTCACGTACGGCTCCTCGTTCATGAGCGACGTGCCCGAGGCGTATGAGACGCTCCTCCTGGACGCGATGCTCGGCGACGCCTCGCTCTTCACCCGCGCCGACGAGGTGGAGGCCGCGTGGGGGATCGTCACGCCGATCCTCGGCGCGTGGCACGCCCGCGGGCGCGATGTCGAGGACCTCCACTTCTACGAAGCCGGCTCGTGGGGCCCGGAAGCGGCGGACCGGCTCATCGAGCGGGACGCGCGCCGCTGGCGCCGGATGTGAGCCGGGCGGACCGCGGTACGGGCTGATGGAGATGCTGAGCGCCGCGCCCGAGGGCGCACCGACCGAGCGCTGGCACGCGCGGGCGCGCAGCATCCGGGAGATCGAGGAGCAGCTGAGCAGGATCTGGGCGGAGGCTGCCCGGCAGGCGCGCGAGCAGGCGCCGCGCCACACCCATGATGGGCGTGGCGTCTCCTCTCCCCAGCTCCAGGGGCGCCTCGACGTCGGCGAGGACGTACGCATCCGGACCCGGACGAGCGTCCTCACCCTCCTCGTGGAGGCCGCTCGACCGGAGACGGTCGACCGCGCCATGGACGCGATCAATACCCTGGCCGGCAGGCATCCCTCCCGCGCGATCGTCCTCGCGCCGGGCGATCCCGACGGGCCGCCGACGATCGAGGCGCAGATCTTCGCCCAGTGCCGGCTGGCCGACCGCGGGGCGGGCGAGGCCTGCACCGAACAGATCCTGCTCCGTTGCGGCGGCGAGATCGTCCAGCACCTGACGGGCGTGGTCGCTCCCCTGCTCATCCATGACCTTCCCGTCGTCGTGTGGTGGCCGGACGACCCGCCCATCGGGACGCATCCGTTCCGCGAGCTCATGGAGATGTGCGATCGCGTGCTCGTCGACAGCGGGACCTTCCGTGACGACGGGACGCGTCGATTGAGCGCCCTCGCCGCCGTCGTCGGCGCAGGGCAGCCGGTCGTCCATGACGTGGGCTGGATGCGGCTCACGCTCTGGCGGGAGCTCCTGGCCGGACTCTTCGACCATCCCCTGCTGCTGCCCGAACTCGTCCACGCTCGCAGCCTCCGGATCGACGTCTCCCGTCCCGCCGACACGTTCCGGATCTCGAAGGCCGCTCTCTTCGCAGGCTGGCTGGCGGCGATGCTCGACTGGGCCGACGGCGAGCCGCTCCGGCGATCCGGCTCGGGCGACAGCCTCGTCGGGACGTTCCGGCGCGGTCGAAACAAGGTCCGGGTCGAGTTCCGCCCGGTCTCGCCGGGCACCGACCGCGCGCTGCGCTCGCCGGGATCCCTCGCGCGCGTCGAGCTTCAGCTGGGCCGCGGCAGCCATGAGATCGTCACCCTCGTGACGCGCCGGGCCGATCACCTTCTCGCGACGGCCGACTGGAACGGGGCGCGGGTCAATCGGCGGGCCGGCCGGCTCGAGCCGTTCGGTGAGGCGCCCTTCATCGCCGAGGCGCTCGACGTCGCTGCGCCCGACCGCGTCTTCGAGGCGGCTCTCGCCCGCGCCGCGCGGCTCTGTGGGCGCTGAGCCCGGCCGGGCGGGCACGGGCCGCGCGATCGAGCGGGTGCCAGCAGCCCGCCCGAGGGTCGTCGTCCTGCCTGATCCGGACGCGCTTGCCCGTGAGGCGGCGGAGCTGGTACTCGAGGCGCTGGGCAGGGCGATCGAGCGGCGTGGCCGGGCCGACGCCGCCCTCACCGGCGGCTCGTCGGCGACGGGCCTGTTCCGGGCCCTGGCGGCGCCGGAATCCCGGGGGCGCCTCCAGTGGGGTCGCGTCCATCTCTGGTGGGGCGACGATCGCTACGTCCCCTCGACGCACCCCGACTCGAACGCCGGCCTCGCCTACCAGCACCTGTTGGGGATCGCCGCGCGGGCGGGCGAATCGGGGGAGGGCGCGGGAGGCACCGACCTGCTGGCGGGGAAGGTGAGCGGGCTGCCGATCCCGGCCGGGAACGTCCATCCCATCCCCGTCGATGCCGCGATCGCCCGCGGACCCGACGGCGCCCGCTGGGCGGCCGCGCAGTACGCCGAGGAGCTGCGCCGGGCGCTTCCAGTCGGTCCGGGCGGCCTCCCGGCGTTCGACCTCGTCCTGCTCGGCGTCGGACCGGACGGCCATATCCTCTCGACCTTCCCCGGCAGCCGGGCGCTCGCGGAGGGCGCGCCCCTCGTCGTCGCCGTGCGGGCACCCGGGCACGACGCCCCGCATCTCGAGCGGGTTACGCTCAACCCGCGGTTCCTCGAGGCGGCAGGCCGGATCGTCGTGATGATCCCGGGACAGGCAAAGGCCGCGATCGTCCGGGAGCTCTTCGGCTCGGAGGATGACCCGGAGCGCTTGCCGGCCCAGCTGGCGATGCGCGAGAACGCGACATGGCTCCTCGACGAGGCCGCGGCAGCCGAGCTTCCGGCGGAGGTCCCAGCTTCGCGGCGCTGAAACCGGTTCGATCGTTGCGTCCGGTCACCTCGTGGTTGGTACTTCCGCTGGCCAGGCCCGGACGAGCGACCGATGGCCCGGACGGGCTGTCCGGGGCGAGGATCCCAGGCATGGCCCGTCGTCTCGGCGCGACGCTCGCGTTCGCCCTCGCCCTCGTCCTCGTCGCCGGTGCGCCCGCGGCCGCGGCGAACTACAAGACGTGGACACCCTTCGCCCTCTGGGAGGTGCCAACCGCCGACCTGGGCACGGTCAGCCCCTTCGAGACCGGCATTCTCGTCAAGGCTTTCGACCCGACGATGAACATCCAGCGCTACCTCGACACCGCCCAGGCCCAGGGCGACCGGGTCGTCGTCTACTTCGTGAATACCGTCGACTATCGAAGCGGCACGGTCTACCCCAGCCGCGTCGCGAGCCAGGTCTCGAAGATCAAGAACCACCCCGCGCTCTACGGCTACCTCTCGGTCAAGGAGCCCAACTGGAGCGGGATCACCATCTCCGAGATGCGCTCGCTCTATCGCGCCTACCGGGACGCCGACCCGAACCACCGGGTGATCGCGCTGCTCGGCGACACGCCGCATTTCGGGACGAGCCAGAACCCCTGGGCCACCGGCGTCGCGAACATGCTCTGGGTCAACTGGTATCCGGTGAGCTGCTCGCGCGGCTACCTGACCGGGGCGGCGACGAACTTCCCGAAGGTCCGGAGCTACGTCGAGAAGGTCACGCCCTGGGTCCCGATCTGGCTGATGGTCCAGGCCCACGCCTACTACCGGGGCGACAAGTGCACGCCGACGAACGCGCAGCTGTCGCGCGAGGTCCGTGAGGGATTCGACTACCTCCAGGCCGAAGGCATCGTGTTCTATCCCTGGAACAACCCCCAGGCCGATCGGGACCTGAAGCGGAATCCCACCCTCACGAGCCACATGCGGACGATCATCCGCGAGGTCCGGGCAGGCACCTTCTAGGGCTCGGGGGAGGCCCCTCCCCTGATCACCTCCGCGCCGGCCCGAACACGCGCGCCTCGGCCGCCGCAGGGATACTCCCCGGGTGCACGACCCGGCATCGCAGATCGGCACAGGACGCTGGCTGGGACTCGGGCTGGCCGCCGCGATCGTCGCTCTCGCCCTCCTCCGGCTCCTCGCCTTCGGCTGGGCCAACGTCGCCCAGGACGATGCGCGCTATCTCTACGTCGGTCTGTCGGTCCTCGATGGTCGGGGGGCGGTGACTGAGGCCGGTCGGTCGGTCCTGATCCGTTCCCCGCTCTACGGGATGACGCTCGCGCTGCCGGCTCGGATCCTGGGGGTCGATCCCTTCGCGGGCGGCCACGTCGTCGCGGCTGCCCTGACGATCGGTGGCCTGCTCGGCGCGCTCCGGCTCGCCTGGCTCCTCGGGGGCCCGGCCGCCGCGCTCCTGACCGCGGCAGCACTCGCCGCGGACCCCTACGTCTGGTGGCTGCTGCCAACGATGCGGGTCGACCCGGCCGAAGCGGCCGGACTCGTCGGCGTCATCCTGCTGCTGGCCGGCCCGACACTCCCACGAGCGCTCGCGGGCGGAGGCCTGTTCGGCCTCACCGTGCTGGTCAAGGAGGCAGCGGTCCTGGCGGCCTTCCTCCCCCTCGCCTGGCTGGGCTCGGTTCCGCCACGCAGGGTCGTCGCGCTGGGCCTCGCGTTCGGCCTGGCCGCCCTCGTCGTCGCCGGCTGGTGGTGGGTCTACGTGTTCACCCAGACCGGCGCCCTGTTCCCGCTGAACGCAATCGTCGCGACCGCGGATCGCGGGGTCCGCAGCCCGGTCGAGCTGCCGCGTCTGCTCCCCGGCGGCCTGGCGATCGCCGTCGCCATCTTCGCGGGGATCACCTGGGCGGTCTTCGCGTGGCAGCATCGCGACGACCCGCGAGCCCGTCTGCTGATGATCGCCGGAGGCGCGCTCGTGCCTCCCTCGCTCTTCGCCTATCTCTATGGGCTTCATGCCCGGCAGTTCGCGCCGCTCGTCCTGCTCACGTCGATCGCGGGCGGCGCCGCAGCCGCATCCGCCCTGCGCAGCCTCGCTCTATGGGGGCGACAGAGGCGCTCCGCGGGACGCCGGCAGGATGCGCCGCTCGTGAGCCGCAGCGCGGGAGTGACGCTGAGCATCGTCCTGGCTGCGCTCGTCGTGACCGGCCAGCTCGCCGCGCCCGGGGTCTACCGGACGAGCCTCGCCGCTTCGGTCGCCGACTGGCTGAGACCGCAGCTCCGTCCCGGCGACACGATCGTCGCCACCTTCAACGAGCGCTCGTATCTCGCGGTCGCGCTGTACGGACGCGCGTCGGTGCGCGTCGTCCCGGTCGACGAGATCGATCCGGGACGTGATCCCGGCCGCTTCGTATGGATCGGGCCCAGAGGCGAGCGGATGCTGGGCATCCCGCGGCAGGGCTGGCGGCGGGTCCTCGGCTCGGAGGACGTTCGCTTCCTCGTCCTGATCGGACCCGACGCATTCACGCCCAGCGAGTTGCGCCCGCTCCTCGAGCGCGATCCCGAATCGTTCGTTCCCCTCACCGTCCTCAGCGAGCGCGGTCGGAGCGCGGAAATCTTCTCGGTCCGGCCCGCCGCAGCGCGGAACAGCCTGGCCGGCCTGATGGCGCTCGGGCCCGCGGCGGTGATCGCATGGATCGGCTCCGACGACCCCGATGCCGATGTGCGGCTGGGCGATGAGGCACCGCTCGTCGTCGGTGGATCGGCCGACCTGAAGGCTCTCCGCTCGCGGCTCCCCGGCAGCCTTTGCCTTCGCCCGGCGCCCGTCGGCCTCCAGGCCTGGGCCGAGCAGCTTCTCGCCGGGTCGCGCTGCGGGGACTGAGCCCGGCGGCGCCTCAGCCGGGCACCGCCTTGAGGTGCGCTAGGGCCAGCTGAGCTCGGCCTCGAGCGTCACCCGGGTGCTGATCGATCCACTCCCGTTGCCGAGGTGGACGCGGTAGGTGTGGCCGCCCAGGAACGGCACCGTCGCGGAGAGGCCGGTGTCGGTGCCCCGGCGCTCGAAGGGCACTGCCCCCGCATCGGTGAGGTCGGTGACAGTGAGCTGGTAGTCGTGGCTGTCGCTGCCGTCGGCGTCGTGCCAGCGAGCGGCGAGCGTGAGCTCGCCGGTGGCCCGGGCCGGCAGGTCGACCGTGAAGCCGTCGTAGGCGGGGACGTCGGTGCCCTGGAATTCGAAGCCACTGAGCTCGAGGCCCGCGCGGTTCGAGGGGAATCGGATGGTCAGGTTCGTGACGGGTCGTGCGCCACGGTCGAGGCCTGCGAGCGTGACCGTCCACTGCGTCCGCGGACCGAGGGCCTGCCCGCGGATGGTCAGTGTCTCCCCTTCCTGGCAGATCGGGATGCCGACCGGCGCCCCGGGAAGGCCCTCTGTCAGGCAGAGCTGCACCGTCCCGCCGGTCGTGCCCGCGATCCCGGCCAGGACCTCGCCCCGGGCATTCGTCGCGAACGTGATCGTGCGGCTCTGCTCGTCGGGGTCGTCGGATGCGTCCAGCCCGACCTGGCGGAAGCTGACTGCGATCGGACTCGCGGGAGGCGGCGTCGGCGAGGGCGTGCCTGTCGGCGTCGCCGAGCTGACCGGAGAGGCAGACGGACTGGGGCTTGGCGAGGGACTTGGTGTCGCTGACGGCGAGGGCGTGGGAGAAGGTGTCGGCGAGGAGCTCGGGGACGGAGTCGGCCGCTCGGTCGGGGAGGCGGCGATCAGCGTCGGGCTCGGAGTCGCCTCGGGCGGCCGGGTCAGGACGAAGCCCACGAAGTACCCGCCGGCGATCGCGAGGATCGCGGCCAGGACCAGTCCGCCCACGAGCAGCAGGCGTTCACGACGCTGGTTCACGGGGCGGCAGGATAGCGGCCGGCCGCCCGGCCGGCGCCATCCCCCGGTGGTGCCGGGTCGCACCGGCGGATGGGGGATGCCTCCGGAGATCGCGACCGGGCCGGGAGCTCAGGCGGCGAAGAGGAGGATCGCCAGGACCGCCAGCGCCACACCCCCGACCTGGAGCCGCCCGACGCGCTCGCCCAGCAGACCGACCGCGAGGAGAATGGTGACGATGGGATAGAGCGAGGAAAGCACGGCCACGACGCCAAGCGGCGCCAGGGGCAGCGCGAGGGTCGTGAAGACGTTGCCCCCGAGGTCGGTGACCCCGGTCGCCACGACGAGCGGGATGAGGGCGCGGGGTGGGCGTCGCCCTCGGCAGAGGGCGACCGCGATTCCTGCTGCCGCGACGACGAGGAGCGTCGAGATCCCACGGACGCCGCCGAGCAGCCACCAGAGACCGGCCCCGGCTTCCTGGGCCTGGTCGACGGCCACGAAGAAGAGGCCGAACCCGAGTCCGGCCCCCACCGCGAGGACCAGCTGGCCGCGCTCGAGCCGGGCCGCCCCGCTGGGAAGCGATGCGACCGTCACGGCGGCGATCGCGCAGACGACGCCCGCGGCCTGCCACTTCGAGAGCGGCTCGTCGAGGAGGAGCGTCCCGATCACCGCCGGGAGTCCGGCGGCGATCGCCGCCGCGATCGGTGAGACGACGCTCATCAGCCCGCCCGCCAGGGCCTGGTAGAGTGCCGCGAGGCCGAGAACGCCGCTCGTTCCCGCCGCCAGCGCCCAGGCGAGCGCGATCGGAGGAGGAGCCGGTTCGCGGCTCAGGGCGAGCGCAGCGACGGCACCGACAAGCCCGACCGCCTCCATCCCGACGAGCGTCGCGAGCAGACCGGCGCGCCGGCTCCCCAGACCCCCAAGAAGATCGGCCACGCCCCGGAGAGCGCCGCCCCCACTGCGAGCGCCAGGCCAAGGCTGCTCAGGCCGACTCCGCGCCCGGGCTCGACTCGTCCAGGAGTGTCGGCCGGGGCAGCTCGATGACCTTGTCGGCGAGGGCGTCGTACCGATCCGAGGTCGTCAGGTAGATCACCTGGTGGTCGGCGGCGAGTCCCTTGAGCAGGACGAGAGCGGTCGCGGCGCGCTCGTCGTCGAAGGTAAGGAAGGGATCGTCGAGAAGGAGCGGGGGATGACGTCCCTGGCTCAGCTGCCGGACGAGCCCGACACGCGCGGCGAGGTAGAACTGGTCGAGCGTGCCCTGCGACAGCTCCCGCACGTCGACCCAATCGCCTCGCTCAGCGGACCAGACCGAAAAGGCCAGTGAGGCCTCGTCCACCTTCAAGCGCCGGTACCGGCCAGCGGTGATCCGCGCGATGTCCTCGGCCATCTCCTCCTCGAGGTAGCGGGCGGCCTTCTTCATCGTGGATCGCTCGGCTGTCTCGAGTGCCTCCAGCGTCGTGCGGTAGATGCGCAACCGTCGCTCGGAGGCATCGAGCCGCTCGCGGGCGTCGGCGAGTCGCTCGGCGATCGCGGCGACCGCCTCGGCGTCGACCTGGTTCGCCTCGACGCGCGCCCGGGCCGCCGCCTCTTCCGCCACCGCTGCCTGGTGCTCGGTCGAGGCAGCCGCCGCGGCGCTCCGATATCGCTCCCGGGCGGCGGCCGGGTCGGCCCCGATCGCGCCCATGCCGGTCAAGACATGCGCGCGCTGGTCGGCCTCAGCGGCTGCGGCATCGCGCAGGGCGGCCAGGTCACCTTCCGGGCCGCGCTCCCCGAACAGCCCTCGCTCCTCGGCCCTCAGCTGCTCGATCCGGTTGACGTGCTCCTGCTCGGCTGTGAGGAGGGCTTCTGCGGCCGACGCATCGGCGAGCCCGATCCGGCGCAGCTCCTCCGCACGCTGCTGCTCGCGCTTGCTCAGCTCCTCGGCAACCTCGGAGCGGCCTCGCAGCCGGCGCGCGATCTGCCCCTCATGGAGGAGATTCCGGCGCGTGATCTCGTGGCTCTTCCGCAGCCGCCGAAGGGCGACGAGCGTTGCTCCCACGGCCGCGGCGAGGAGCCCGAGGGCGACCGGGGCAAGCTGCTGGCCCAGGTTCAGGGCCGCCCCGGCGACGACGAGGGCCGCGAACGTGAGCGCGATCCCGACCCCCGCCCAGGGCTGCCAGGGCGGCGGCAGCTCGCGTATGTCGACCCCGAAGTCCCCTTCCTCGGCGAGCTCCGCTCGGAGCTCCGAGATCCGTTGTTCATGTCCGCGCAGTCGCTCCACGCCGGTCCGCAGGACGACCACGGGCACCTTCGATGGATGGCTCGCTTCGCGCCGCTGGACCTCCTCGCGGAGCTCGACGGCGCGCTTCAGCGTGGCATAGCGTCCCCGCGCCGCGTCGCGCTCGCCGAGGAGCGTGGCCGCCCGATCCGCGCTCTCGAGGTTGCGACGCTCCTCGGCCACTCGAGCCTCCGCGGAAGCGAGCCGCTCCCGCGCCTGTGAGAGCGCCGCCTGGTCCGCTTCGAGTCGCGACAGGCCCCCTTCGCCAGCGCTCAGCTCGGTTGCGAGATGAGCTGTCTCATCGCCCAATCGGCGCAGGAGCCCGGGGTTCTTGGGACCTTCCGTCGTCAGGCGGCGGATCGCTTCGGCCAGGCGCTTCTTCGCAAGCGACGTGCCCCGGTCCGTGCCGCTCATCGAGAGCTGCAGGCGGTCCCGGAGGGCCGACTCGTCCCGCTCGAGCTCGTCGAGCTCCTGGTGGTGGACGCTCGCGGTCGAGCGAAAGAACTTCTCAGAGGGCAGGCCGGTCAGCTCGGCGAGCAGCCGGTCGGCGGCTGCGGGATCGGTAATGACCTGGCCGTCCAGCTCGAGCCGAACGGTCCCCTTCGCCCCTGCGAAGCGCTTGGCCAGCCGGCCAGCCTTGCCGTCGACCTCGAACTCGAGATCGATCCTCGGGCAGGCATCGTCCGCCGCTCCCCAGCGCCGCATCCCGTCGATCTCGCGGCCGGTCGCGGTGCAGCGCCGGAAGAGCGCCAGCTCCAGTCCGCGCTGGACGGTCGATTTGCCGGCCTCGTTCGGCCCTCGGATCACGGTCAGTCCGGGGGCCGGCCGCAGGTCGAGGTCCTCGTGGCGCTGGACGTCGCGGAGCAGGAGGCGGCTGATGCGCATCAGGCGAGCTGGATACGCTCGGGATCCTCTAGGAGCAACCGCCCCAGGCGGAGCGACTCCCGCAGCTCCGCGACGACGTCGCCCGCGCCTGCCGCCTCGGCGGCGGCGATCCGTGTCTCCATCTCGACGAGGAAGGCACCGGCGACCGTGTCCACGGGCGGCCTTGGACCCTCGACCGGCGCCGGCACGGCCTGGTTACGGATCCGGTAACGGAGGAATGACCCCTTCAGCTGCCGCTCGATCTCGTCGTCGTTCAGCTCGAGCGTGTCGGGCTCGATCCCCGTCAGTCGGACTTCCAGGACCAGGTCGGGATCGGCCTGACTCCGGACCATCTCGACCAGGCGGGCCTGCGACGCGACCTCACCGGCATCCAGATCGAGCTTCCGGAAGCGTGTCTCCCCCACCCGCCGGGGCTCCAACGAGACTTCCCTGTGGCCGTCACGCATCTCGAGTGTCACGAGCAGGGCGTTGCCGGCACCCTCCTGGTCGATGGCCATCGGCTCGAGGGCCCCCGGATACGCCCAGACCGTGCGCCCGGCCCGCCCGCTTCGGTGGGAGTGCCAGTGGCCGAGGGCAAGGTAATCCAGGCCGCTCGATTCGATCTCCGCCTCGGTCAGCATGACCTCGTCCTGCTCGATGCGGCCGGGTACGACGAGCGAGCCGTGGATCAAGCCCACGTGCCAGCGCTCGGGGCCGGAAGGGTCGAGCCGGAGGGCAGCGAGAGGGCTCCGAGGCGCGCGCTTCGTGGCGAAGACGCGGCCGTGAACGACGATCCGGTGACCGGGGAACTCGATGTCCGATCGTTCGGGGGTGAGGACGACGAGGTCCGGCGACGTCTCCGGGAGCCCGGCCAGGCGGCGCAGGTCGTAGGTGCGGTAGATGGACGCCGCGTCGTAGACGTCGTGCGTACCGGGGAGGAGGACCGCGGCGATCCCGTTCGCCGGCAGCCGCTTCAGCTCACTCGCCACACGCTCGACAGAGCGTCGCGGCTGGCTGTTCGAGTCGAACAGGTCGCCGGCCACGAGAAACAGGTCGACGCGCTCCTCGATCGCCAGGTCGATGGCACGACGAAACGCGGCGAACTGCCGCTCCCGCTGGCGGGCGGCCGCCTCGCCGAGATCCTGGTGACGCGCGCCCAGATGCGCGTCAGCGATGTGGAGCAGGCGAGGCATTGTGCGGAGCTCGGCTCCTCCCTTACGGTCGCGCTCGATCGCCCGGGGCCGCGCCGGTCGGAGAGGAACGGTCGGCTGGACGGTTCGCCGCCGTCCGCGAGGACGCGCGCTGCGTCGCGAGCGAGGAGCCCCCGGCCCTCGCTCGCGAGGAGAGGCTCGCCGGCTATTGTGCCATCTTGCCTGGCACGCTCAGGGTGTCCCCGCGCCCGCCCCCGCTGGCGCGGTCTTGCGGAGCGGTGGTACGCTCTCGGCCAGTCTCCGGTGCGCCCCTTCCAGGGACCTCGGCAGAGCACCTGGGTCGCGTGGCGCCTGGTCCCCCCGACGCCTCGCCGCTCCCCCGGGTCGGCTCGTCCCAGGGAAGCGCCCCGGATGAAGCGTCTAGCGCCCGCAGAGGAAGGGATCGGGGTGTACGTCGATCGCAACATCACCTGTCAGGACTGCGGCGTCGAGTTCGTCCACTCGGCCGCCGACCAGGAGTTCTATACACAGAAGGGATTCGCCTCCGACCCGAAGCGCTGCCCGAGCTGTCGCGCTACGCGGCGTGCGCTCAGGGAGACGGACGGATACGACCTGCGTGACATCGGCGGCCCGCGCGGCTACGAGCGCGGCGACACCCGCCCCGTGCGCGAGTACTTCGCCGTGATCTGCTCGAAGTGCGGGAATGCCGCCCAGGTCCCGTTCAAACCACGCCTCGACAAGCCGGTCTACTGCTCCGACTGCTTCCGCGAGGTCCAGGCCTCCGTCTGAAGCCCGCGGCCAGCGATGCCCGACGCCGGTCCCAGGAGGGACCGGCGTCTTCGTGTCGGCGTCGGGAGCCACCGTCCTCAGCGGTCGCTCAGCGCCCCCGCGGCTGCGGGCTCCGCGGGGCGATCCTGCGCCTCGGGCGGGAGATCGTCCTCGCCCCCCGCTGCGAGGCTCGAGCGGGAGCCCCGCCGATCCTGCCCGCGCACCGGTCCCGACTCCCGATCGCCGGCCCCTTCCCCCCCTGACCCCGCGCTCGGGCCGCCACCGGGTTCGCCTCGGTCCGCCTCCCGCGCCGGCCAGCGCCCGGGGTCGATCCGGAGGATCTCGCCATCGCGGTGGCGGCTGCGTCGGCGTCCATGCCAGACGGTGACTCGCCCACGACCCTGGACCTGCCAGAGCGCACCGTCGCCGAGGAGGGCCGTCTCCCGGTCGATCCCGAGAACGAGGGTCCCGCGCGGTGCACGGAGGATCGGCGGCAGGCGCAGGACCTCGGGGCGCGCGTCATAGGCGGGCATGATCGCGACGCCGGGAACCAGCCCCAGCCCCGCCCGTACCCGGAAGGGCCATCCGATCCGACGCCGGAGTCCCAGCTCGTGGGCCCCGAGCGCGATCGCTCCTGCACCGCAGCCAGCGATCGCGCCGCCGCGGCGGTTCATCTCGCTCATCGAGCGACCCACCGACGAGCCGGCAAGCGTCCCGCACAGCGCGTTGGAACGAGGCCCCACGAGGTAGACGAGATCGGCCTCCCCGACCGCCTGCGCGTTCGCGGGGTCATTTGCCGAGGTGCTCTCATGGATCGCCAGCGGCTCGACCTCGGCGCCAAGGGCCGCAAAGTGCTGCCGGCCGATCTCGGCGACCCGTTCGGCGGCCTCCGCCTGGCCTGCCGCTACGGCGACGATCACGACCCGGGGCCGGCGCCGGCCGGTGGCCGCAAGCAGCTCGCGGTCGATCGATTCGAGGGCCGGGGTGAACTCGCCCGAGCCTACGAGGGCGATCGCTCCGCTCACGGCCGGAGTCTACCCGCGCGGCGTCGAACCCGAGATCGCGGGGCCGGCGCAGAGCCCGGACGGGGGTGCGGCCAGCTGGGCGGCCGGAATGCGCCGGAGCCGGGCCCCCGGTCCGGCCCGGGGGCCGGAGTAGACTGCCTTCACGGGCCGCTCCGCAGGCCGGACGCGGCCGACGAGACCCACGAGGGCGATAGGAACGATGGCCGCACCAACGGAGAGCGCGCCGCGGCTGAAGATCACTTACGCGTCGCTCCGCAACGACAACGAGGAGATCCACCGCGCCTACGAAGAGGGGATCGAGAAGGCGCGGGCGCAGCTCGGCCAGCACCATCCGAACTGGATCGAGGGGCAACCACGGCACGGCGACGGCGAGTTCGAGGATCGCTCACCGATCGACCGGGACCTCGTCCTCGGCTGGTTCGCGAAGGGCACCCGCCAGGACGCCCGCGCTGCGATCGCCGCGGCCCGGGCGGCCTTCCCCGCCTGGTCGAGCACGCCGTGGCGGGAACGCGTCGGGCTCCTGCGCCGCGCCGCGGACCTGATCAGCGAGCGGCAGATGGAGTTGGGCGCGCTCATGGCATTCGAGGTCGGCAAGAACCGGCTCGAGGCGCTGGGCGACGTCGAGGAGACGGCCGACCTGATCCGGTACTACTGCGACCAGATGGAGGGGCACGAGGGTTTCGAGCAGCCGATGGGCAACCTGGGCGATCGCTCTGTCCATACCCGCTCGGTGCTCAAGCCGCACGGTGTCTGGGCCGTGATCAGCCCCTTCAACTTCCCCTTCGCCCTTGCCGGAGGCCCATCTGGCGGCGCCCTCGTGGCCGGCAACACCGTTGTCTTCAAGCCCAGCACCGACGCGCCCCTGCTTGGCCTCAAGCTCTACGAGGCGCTTCGGGATGCCGGGCTCCCGCCCGGGGTCTTCAACTACGTGGCCGGGCCGGGCGAGACCGTGGGGACGGAGCTCCAGGACAACGAGGACGTCGATGGACTGATCTTCACCGGCTCCTACGAGGTCGGGTTCTCGATCTTCAAGCACTTCAGCCACGGCTATCCGAAGCCGGTGATCGTCGAGATGGGCGGCAAGAACGCCGCGATCGTCAGCCGCAAGGCGGACCTCGAGGAGGCCGCCGAGGGAGTGATGCGCTCGGCCTTCGGCTTCGGTGGGCAGAAGTGCTCGGCGAACAGCCGGGTCTACGTCGAAAGGCCGGTCCACGACGAGTTCGTCCGGCTCCTGGCCGAGAAGACGAAGGCGATCGCCGTGGGCGACCCGTTGGAGCGGGAGAACTGGCTCGGGCCGGTCATCAACGAGCGCGCGACGGCGAAGTACGAACAGGCCGTCGCGGAGGCGAAGAAGGACGGTCGGGTCGTCGTCGGCGGCGAGCGGCTGATCGGCGGGGGGCTCGGCAAGGGCTACTTCGTCGCACCGACCGTCGTGACCGACCTGCCGGCGGATCACCGGCTGCTCCGCGAAGAGCTTTTCGTGCCCCTCGTCGCCGTGGCACCCGTCGACTCGGTCGAGGAGGGCATCGAGCGCGCGAACGCCAGCGTCTACGGCCTCACGGCGGGCTTCTTCAGCGAGGATCCGCTCGAGGTTCGCGACTTCCTCGACCGGATCGAGGCGGGCGTCGTGTACGTCAACCGTCGCGCAGGGGCGACGACCGGAGCCTGGCCGGGGATCCAGCCCTTCGGGGGGTGGAAAGGATCCGGGTCGACGGGGAAGGCCGGCGGCGGGCTGTACTACGTTCAGCAGTTCATGCGCGAGCAGTCCCAGACGATCGTCGACTGAGGCATCGCGGACGGCGCCTGCCGGCGAGTCCGAATAATGGCTGACCCGGCCGATGGGGGGCCGCAACCGGTTCGGGCGGAGTCGGCTCGGCGCTCGCTCCTTCTCTGGGCGCTGATCGGCGGCGCCGTCGTGGCGCTCGCGGTGCTCGGCCGGGGACCGACGGCAGCACCGCCACGGATTGGAGCGGCGGCGGTCGCCGCGGCCTCGCCCCAAGGGGCAGGCACGCCGGCGGTCGCTTCGCCTACCGCCTCGCCCGCGCTGCCGCAGCCGGTCCTGGACGGACCCGCCGTCGGCGGCCCCGTGCTGATCCTGGAGCCGAAGCCGGGCGCGATCGTCCCGGGCGACGGGTTGTTCGAGATCCGCGCCGTGACCGACCTCCATGACGTCTTCGGCCTCGACGTCGCGATCACCTCGGAGGCCGGGCTCGTGCGCCTCTTCCAGCTCCCCTTGCGGAGCGGCCGCCTGGCGGGCTGGATCAGGCTCGAGCCCGGCCGCGATCCCATCGGGCTGCGCCTCGTCATCAGCCGGCCCGGCCAGACGCCGCTGGCCGAGCTGCCCTTCGTCCTCGACGCCGAACAGCCGCTTCGGATCACGACGCCCTGGCTGCCCGATGAGCGGGTTCGCAACGGCGTGCTCGTGGTCAGCGGGCGAGCGGGACCCGGCCTCGAGCGGGTCACGGTGCGGGTCGAGCGCCCCTCCGGCAGGGTCCTGGCGCGGGCGAGCGTGCCCGTGCGCCCGGACCTGACTCATGCGCCGGCCTTCGACTTCTTCTCGGCCCGCCTTCGGTTGGCGGACCCTCCGCCCGGGACCCTCTGGATCATCGTCCACGCCGAGGATGCCGTGTCCGGCAGGATCGTCAGCGACTCGATCCCCGTGCAGGTCCCTCCGCCGCCCGGCTAGACTCCCGCCGATCCCGAGCGGCGCGCGGTCCGCCCAGTGACGCCGAACGGGCGCAGATCCTCCGCGTCCTGGCCGGCATTGCTCCGCCGCGCGACCCAGGGGCCCAGCGGGGTCGTCTCGAGGATCTCCAGGAAGAGCGGGACGAGCTCCGGATCGAATTGCCGGGCGCGGCTGGCGGCGATCGCCTCGAGGCAGCGGGCGAGGTCCCAGGAGGGCTTGTACGGGCGCTCGCTGCGCAGCGCGTCGAAGACGTCCGCCAGCCGGACGATCCGCGCCTCAAGCGGGATGCGCTCCCCCTTCAGCCCGTCGGGATACCCGCTCCCGTCCCAGTTCTCGTGATGGGAGCGACAGATCAGCCGGGCCTGGGCAAAGGCGGTCGAGCCGCCCAGGATCTGGGGTCCCCAGATCGTGTGCCGGCGCATGATCTCCCACTCCTCCGGGTCGAGCGGGCCTGGCTTGGTCAAGATCCGGTCGGGGACGTGCAGCTTGCCCACGTCGTGGAGCATCGCCGCGAAGCGGAGGTCCTCGACAATGGTCGACTCGAGCCCTGCCCGCGCCGCAAGCTCGGCCGAGAGGTCGCCCACCCGGGCGACGTGCTCGGCCGTGTCTTCGTCCTTCGCCTCCGCGGCGCGGGCGAGGATGAGCACCGCCTCGCGTTCCGCTGCGCGGGTCGCCCGGAGCTGGCGGGCGAGCGCCTCCGCCCTCCGGCGTGCGAGTCGGCCGGCCGTCCAGGGGATGAGCGCCGCGCCGAGAAGGTAGATGAAAGCGTAGACCGGGTCGGTCGCGTTCACACCGGCCCGCTCGTGGATGAGGAATGGGACGTAGATCGTCCCGGGCAGCACGGCGCCCAGAGCGGCCCGGAAGCCGTGGACGATCGCATAGGCCGAGACGACCAGGGCGAAGAGCAGGCCCACCTGGTGGTAATAGACCTGGTAGTACCAGCCGATGCCGGCGACGATCGAGGCCGCCGCGAAGGCCGCGATGAAGGCGAGCGGCGAGCCACGCCGGACGAGAAGGAGGGACGGGGCGACGCTTCCGCCCGCGACCGCCGCCGTGAACAGGAAGGGCGGCCAGAGCGCGAGCGGCACGCCCGCCATCGCGAGCGACGGGACGAAGAACCCGAGAGCGAGGATCGCGATCAGGCCGATGACGCGTCGGAAGTCGTCGCTCCGGACCGTCTCGCCGCGCGTCGCCGGCACGAGGATGCGCTCGACGTCCCGCAGGAGCCGGCGCACGGCGATGCGAAGGCGCAGGTCGAACGGGTGCCGGTGGTGGCGCCGACGGACGGCGCGGGCGTCGGGCCGGGGCAGCTTGCTTGGCCGCACCCCTCCTCCATCGGACGTCATCTGGACCTCGATCCGTTGCCCGGGCCGGAAGGGCTATCGGGTCGACGGCGGCACGCTACCGGGACCGATGCCGGACCTGCCATGACCCATCCGGGCTAGCCCACGGGCGGACCGAGGGCACTCGCTATACTGCCGCGGCCGTCACCCACACCAGCCCGAGGTCAGGCGTGACCGAGATCGCCGAGCGTTCGGCCGAGCGGCCGGCGGGCACCCGTCCAGTCCCGGACATCGTCACCGAGCTCCCGGGACCCAAGGCTCGCCGGCACATCGCTTTCGACGAGTCCGTGACGTCATCCAGCCTGCCGCGCGCCTATCCCTTCGTGCCCCTCCGTGGCGAGGGCGCGATGATCGAGGACATCGACGGCAACCGTTTCCTCGACTTCGCGGCGGGGATCGCAGTCAACTCGACCGGTCACTGCCATCCCGACGTCGTCGCGGCGATCGAGCGCCAGGCGCGCGAGCTCCTCCACTTCAGCGCCTCGGACTTCTACCTGCCGATCTACGCAGAGCTTGCCTCCGAGCTGGCGCGTCTCGCCCCGATCGGGGAGGCGACACGCGTCTTCCTGACGAACTCCGGCACCGAGGCCGTAGAGACCGCGATCAAGCTGGCCCGCCATGCCACCGGCCGCCAGGGCCTGGTCGCGTTCCTGGGGGCGTTCCATGGGCGGAGCTACGGCTCGGTCAGCCTGACCGCATCCAAGGCCAAATACCACGCCCGCTTCGGGCCGCTCCTCCCGGGCGTCGTCCACGTGCCCTACGGCAGCCCGGGCCTCGACGAGCTCGAGCAGCGCGTCTTCCGGCGCCTGGTGCCAGCCGACGAGGTTGCGGCGATCTTCGTCGAGCCCGTCCAGGGCGAAGGCGGCTACGTCGTGCCGGACGACGGATTCCTGCCCCGACTCCGCCGGATTTGCGACGAGCACGGGATCGTGCTCGTCGCCGACGAGGTCCAGTCGGGCATGGGGCGGACGGGCCGGATGTGGGCGATCCAGCACTGGGGCGTCGAGCCCGACGTCGTACTCGCGGCAAAGGGGATCGCCTCGGGGCTGCCCCTCGGCGCCGCGATCGCCCGCGCCGGGCTGATGGGCTGGGGACCCGGCGCGCACGGCTCGACGTTCGGCGGCAACCCTGTCAGCTGCGCGGCTGCGCTGGCCACGATCCGGCTGCTCGAAGGCGGCCTGGTCGAGAACGCCGCCCTCCGCGGGCGCGAGGCGCTCGATGCGCTCCGCCCGCTGGTGGAGCGGTTCCCGGAGCTGGTCCGCGAGATCCGCGGGCT
This sequence comes from Candidatus Limnocylindrales bacterium, assembly GCA_036002405.1. Lineage (GTDB taxonomy): Bacteria > Chloroflexota > Limnocylindria > Limnocylindrales > CSP1-4 > DASYTK01. The sequence continues at coordinate 11,459 of DASYTK010000028.1, read as the reverse complement.
GGGCCTGATGATCGGCGTCTCGTTCGACTCGGCCGAGACGGCCGAAGCGGTCCAGTGGGCGGCCTTCCAGCGTGGCCTGCTCGTCCTCGAGGCGGGTGATGACGCCGTTCGGATCTCGCCGCCCCTCGTCGTCGCGTCGGAGGAGATCGCGACCGGGATCCAGCTCCTCGGCGAGGCCGTCGGCGAGGTCGCCGCGTCGCGTGCCGCGGTCCTCGAGCGCGCCGGGGAAGCGGGCGCGATCAACGAGGTCGAGGCCGGGGGGTGAGCCCGCGGGCATGACGGCGGCGAAGGTCGCCACGATGCGCGACGCCGTCGCGGAGCTCGTGCGGGACGGCGACACGGTCGCGATCGAGGGCTTCACCCACCTGATCTGCTTCGCGGCCGGCCACGAGATCATCCGACAGCGCAGGCGCGACCTGACCCTCTGCCGCCTGACCCCTGACGTGATCTACGACCAGATGGTGGGCGCCGGAGTGGCTCGGAAGCTCGTCTTCAGCTGGCTGGGGAACCCGGGCGTCGGCGGGCTCCACGCCGTGCGCCGACGCGTGGAGTCGGCCGATCCCGAGCCGCTCGAGCTCGAGGAGTACAGCCATTTCGGGATGGTCGGGCGGTATACCGCCGGCGCGATGAACCTCCCCTTCTTCCCCCTCCGCTCGTACTTCGAGACCGACCTGCCCGGGGTGAACCCGCGGATCCGACCCGTCTCCTCTCCATACGGCGAGGAGACCGTCTACGCGGTCCCGCCGCTCAAGCCCGACGTGACGATCGTCCACGCCCAGCGCGCCGACGCGAACGGCGACACCCAGGTCTGGGGGCTGCTCGGCTGCCAGAAGGAGGCTGCCTTCGCCGCGGAGCGGGTGATCGTCGTCGTCGAGGAGGTGGTCGACGAGTCCGTCATCCGGGCCGACCCGAACCGGACGATCCTGCCGGGCCTGGTCGTCGACGCCGTCGTCGTGGAGCCCTTCGGAGCCCATCCCTCGTACGCCCAGGGCTACTACGACCGCGACAACCGCTTCTACCTCGAATGGGAGCAGATCAGTCGAGATCCCGGCCGCCTGGACGACTGGCTCGACGAGTGGGTCCACGGCGTCTCCAGCCGCGCCGAGTACCTGGACAAGCTCGGCCGGAAGCGGGTCGCCTCGCTGCGCCCGGGCAAGGCGCCGTCGGGTTCGGTCGACTACGGGACATACGCGTGACCCGGTCCACTCCTCGATCGGTGGGCTCTCTCCACGCCTCGAACCTGAGGCCACCTCGACGGGTTTGCAGCGCATGCACGTAAGCGACATATCAGGGCCCTCATTCGCCAGATCTGCGCAGCGGATGCACGAAATCGACGGATCTGTGCACCGGCTGCACGAACGCGGCCGGATGGGCGCCCTCGCCGACTGTTACGTGCATCTGATGCACGCCCAGCCGGACTGCCGGGCCGAGGCGCGCGTCGGCGAACCGTGTCGATGAAGGCGACCGCGCCGGCCTTCAGCCGCACCGAGATGATGATCGTGGCCGCGGCGCGTGAGCTGGCCGGCCGGCGGGTGTGCTTCGTGGGCGTCGGCCTGCCGAACATCGCGGTGAACCTGGCCAAGCGAACGGTGGCGCCCGACCTGGAGCTCGTCTACGAGGCGGGGGTCTTCGGTGCCCGGCCGGCACGGCTCCCGCTCTCGATCGGCGATCCGACGATCGTGACGGGGGCGACGGCCGTGACGAGCATGTTCGAGCTCTTCGGCTACTACCTCCAGGGCGGGCTGATCGACGTCGGTTTCCTGGGCGCGGCACAGATCGACCCCTTCGGGAACATCAACACGACCGTCATCGGCACATACGACAGGCCCCGGACGCGATTGCCCGGGTCGGGCGGCGCCTGTGAGATCGCGATCAACGCCCAGGCGGTCTTCGTGATCATGCGCCAGTCACCGCGCTCGTTCGTCGAGCGGATCGACTTCCGGACCTCGCCCGGAAATCCAGCCGGGGTGGACGGCGAGCGGACCCGGCGCCAGCAGGGATGGCTGGGCCGGGGACCATCGCTCGTCGTCACGGATCTCGGGATCTGGCATTTCGACGAGCGCGGCGAGATGCGCCTCGACACGATCCATCCCGGCGCCTCGCTCGACGAGGTCCGCGCGAACACCGGCTGGGAGCCACGCTTCGGAGGCTCGCTCGTCGAGACCCCGGCCCCGAGCCTGGAGGAGCTCCGCCTGATCCGCGAGGAGCTCGACCCGGCCGGCGTGTACACACGCTAGGCTCGCCCCTCCCCCAAATGGCGTAGTACCACTGTCCGCACTCCTCGGGACATCCGAGTCGCACCTGCCTGCCGCCCGGACGGCGACGATGCCACGGTGACCGCCGAGACCCAGCTCCCCGTGCCCGGGGCCGGCCTGACGCACCTTCTCCCGACGCGCCTCGATCGGCGCTGGCTGGCGCGCCGCGCGGCACGTCTCGACCCGAAGCGCCACCCCTCCGTGTCGCCTTCGGCGAGGATCGCCTACCTGCTCCGAGCAGAGGGGGCGGCGACAGGACGAGCGCTCGGACCGACCTGGCGGACCCTCCACGCGCTCGATGCCCTGAAGGCTTCGGGGAATGGCCACGCGAACGGGAAGGGGCAGCCAGCCGGGAACGGCCATGCGGCCGGGAACGGGCACACGGCTGGGAGCGGCCATGCGGCCGGGAACGGCCATGCGGCCGAGGCAAGCGCCCCGATCGCCGGCTCGCTGACGATCGCCCACTCCGAGCGGCGCGGATCCTCCCTCGGTGTCTCGGCACGCTCGATGGCCGCGGAGCACCGGGTCCTCCCCGAGCGGTCGATGCGCACCGGCCAGCTGCTGGCCGGTCTCTCCGCCGCGCTCGACCGCGCCGAAGGGCATCAAAGCGGCCATGCCCTCAGGACGTGCTATCTCGCGATGCGCCTGGCCCACGCCCTCCAGCTCACCCACCGGCAGCGAGGCGACGTTTTCTACGCCGCGCTCCTCAAGGACGCCGGCGGACCGGCGAATGCGAGCGCGATGACCCGGCTGCTCGGTGGCAGCGAGATCGACCGGAAGCGCGATCTCGCCGTGGTCGATCCCCGCCGGCCGCTGGCCGGCGTACGGTTCGCAATCCAGCACGCGGCGGACGAGGCGGTCATCCGGCGTCTCGGCCGCGTCGCGACGGTGGCGCTGAGGAATGCCAGGGCCCGAAAGGCCTTCGTCGCGGTCCGCGCCGATGGCGGCGCCGGGATCGCCCGCGAGCTGGGATTCAGCGACAGCGTCTGCGAGACGATCGTCGGCCTCGACGAGCGCTGGGACGGAAGGGGCGAGCCAGCCGGCCTGCGCGGAGGCGAGATCCCGCTCGCGGCCCGGATCGTGGCCGTGGCCGATGCGGCGGAGACGTTCCGCGCCCGCTACGACGAGAAGGCCGCCGAGCGGATGCTCCGCTCACGTCGCAGGAGCTGGTACGACCCGGAGATCATCGACGTACTCCTGGGCATGGCGCGCTTCGGCCTCTGGCAGGAGCTCGTCGCGCCGGACCTGCTCGCCCGCACGGTCTCCCTCGAGTCGGAGCACCGTCCACGGCTGTCGAGCCCGACCGACATCGACTGGGTGGCCGTCACGTTCGCCTCGATCATCGACGGCAAGGCGTCCTTCTCGGCGAAGCATTCGCTGCGCGTCGGCAACCTCGCCAGCCTGATGGCGATCCAGCTCGGGATCGAGGAGCCGCTGGCCAGCGACCTCCGCCGAGCGGGCCTCCTCCACGACCTGGGCAAGCTCGCCGTCCCGAACACGATCCTCGACAAGACCTCGCCGCTCGACGCGAACGAGCGGGCCGTCCTCGCGGCGCACGCCTCGTTCGGCGCCGAGGTCCTCGGCGCGATCGAAGAGCTCGCTCCGGCGGCGACCCTCGTCGCCCATCACCACGATCCGCTGGACGGCAGCGGTTTCGCAGGAATCGAGCCCCGCCTCGAGGTGGCGGCCCGCGTCGTCGCCGTGGCCGACCTCTATGACACGCTCACCGCCGAGCGGCCCTACCCGCACCCCGTGGCACCGGAGAAGGCCCTCGAGATCCTGGCTCGGACGGTCGGCGACCGCTGGGTCCCGCTCGCCGTCGAGGCGCTCCGCGCCGTCCTCTAGATCCGTTCGACGAGTCGGCTACGACGAGGAGCCCGTCACGGGCGAGGCCTGGGACTCGTTCTCCCGGTCGCCGATGAGCTGCGACTAAGGCGAGCCTCATCGGCCTCCCCACGGATCCGGCGTCACTCGAAGGGGGTGGCTGAGCGTGAGCCGCGGGTGCGCCGCCAGATCCGGCGCGGCTCGAGCGTTCGGGCGACGCTTACGTCGCACTCCATCCCAGCTGGTGGCGGATCGGGGTCAGAGCGCGCTTACGTCGCCTCAATGACGGTGGCACCGACGGTGGCACCAACGTCGCGGGAAAGAACCATCTAGGGGATCTTGTCACGGTCCTCGATCGGCCACCGCTCGTCCGGTCCGGCCTGCGAGGTGCGGCCCCAGCTCGGCCCAGCCCCGCGCATCGCGCTCAGAACGAGCAGGGCTCCCAGTCCGATGAGCAGAAGCGGCCAGAAGCCCTCGAGCCCGCGGATCGGCCCGCTCCCCGCCGAGAGCTGTCCGATCCCGATCAGGGCGAGGAGCGCCCCCGGCCAGAGCGCCCAGGTGGATCGGCCGGCCCGATAGCCGATCGCCCAGAGAAGGAGCAGGCCGGTGCCCAGAGCGAGCGCAGTCCAGCCCTCGCCCTCGAGAAGGCCGGCACCGGTCGCCAGCTCGGCCAGGGCGAGGGACAGCAGAAGGACGGCCGGGACGATCGCCCAGCGCCACCGCCAGCCGAGCCAGGCGGCCGCGGCGCAGATGCCGAGAGCGAGCAGGACGAGGCCCGTGAAGCTGAGGCCCGGGATGAAGCGCTGGAGGACGAGCCCCAGGCCCAGTACGACGAGGAAGATCCCGACCCAGACAGTGCGGTCCCGGCGGCTCGCCCAGCGCCAGGCGGCCCAGGCGGCCCAGGCGGCCTCGGGCGTCGAGGGCGGCCGGCGCGCCGGGCGGCTCAGTGCTCCGCCCCGACCGCAGGCGGCGAAGGCGCCTCGATCGGGCCGGCCCGGGGAAGGGCTTCAAAGGGATCGAAGTACTGCCGTCGCTCCACGAGTCCCGAGGCACCGACGTCCCGGCGACCACCAGCCGCTCCGGCTCCTGCCTCCGCGCCCTGGGATCCCGTCGCCCCGAGCAGCGGCTCCCAGCCCTGCGCGGCGAGATCCTCGAGCGTTTGCAGGGCGACGTCGAGCGACCGCGTCGCCCCCGCGAGGGCATCGCCGGCGAGGGGCCCGAGCCGGCGGCTTGTCGCCAGCCAGGCGGCTGCCTCGGCCGCGGCGCGCACCTCTGCAGCCCCGATCCCGGTCGTGGTGGCCGTGGCACGCCGCAGGACGAGCGCAGGCGCCGGTCCGCCGGCACACCAGGCGGTCAACGCCGAGGGCCAGCCGGCGAGGGCCGTCGCCGTCTCCGGCTCCTCGAAGACGAGCCCGTGCCCGGGGAAGACGAGCCGCCTGAGCTCGACCTCCGCGAGGCCCGCCCGGATGCCCGAAGGCGCACCGAGCAGGTCGGCCGGCAGAGCGCCGACGAAGATCCGCTCCGCCGGCAGTTCGGCCAGCAGGGAGAACTCGAGATCGAGGGCCTGCATGGCGAGGGCGCGGCCCGACCGCGTCGCCGACCCGATCGGCTCGCCCCGCGAGAGCTCGGGGGCGACGGCCAGGGGACCCGGCCCCAGGGCGAGCGTGGCTCCTGAGCGGGCGAGCAGCCGCAGGGCGAAGAGCTGGTCGGTGAAGGCGCGAGACGGGTCGATGCCGTACTCGACGATCGAGGCGATCGGGTCGAGATCGAGCAGGTCGACCCGCTCGAAGCCGGCCACCACGGCCTGGTCGGGCGCGGCCAGGCCGAGCGCCCGCGTGGCCAGGCGGACGTAGCGCTCGGCCTCGGTCGAGGCTTCGTCGATCGCGGTCCGCAGCAGCGCCAGGCCTCGCTGGCTGCCGGCCGGCGCCACTGACGGCTCCTCCTCGTCGGCCTGACGGTCGATCTCCTCGCCCAGTCCCCGCCGAAGCTCCCCGTCGCGGGGCACGCGCACCCGGACGAGGTCGGCGCCTCCCTCGACGAGGGGGCCCACTGCGGCCGCGGCAAGCGCGGCGGAGGTCGGCTCCAGATCCGCTCCGGTCCACGGCGCGGGCGGCTCGCCGAGGAGTCCGCGGAGCTCCGCCCGGGCTGTCCGGTTCGCATCGAAGCGCTGCCAGGCGAGATCGAGCCAGCGGCGGACCGCGTTCTCGGCATCGGACCGGCGCTCGGGCTCGCTCAGGAGCTCGGCTTCGAGGGCGAGGTCGACGTTGCCGGCGGCGATGTCCAGGGCAAGTTCCTCGGGCGGCAGGTCGTACTCGAGGGCGGCCACGGCGAAGGGCAGGGCGATCCCACCGCCGAAGCGCCCGGGCCCGAGAGCAACGAAGCGCTCGACGACCTCCAGGGCGAGGGGCCGTCCCTCACGGTCGCGGCCGCTCACCCCGAAGAGCCGCAGGACCGCGCGCTCGCAGGCGAGCGAGGTCCGGGCGGCCGCCTCGGTCGCGATCGGGCCGGCCAGCTCGGCGGCTCGGCGGCGGAGCTCCTGCGCGCGCGCCTGGAGGTCGCGTCGCGCCGCGCTCACTCGACGAGACCCGCCAGTCGGATCGCCGCGACGAAGGCGCGGTAGACGCCGATGGGGTCGTCCGACTCGAAGCGGACCCCGCGGTCGCCGCCCCGCTCGAGCCCGGGCAGGACGGCCGCAAAGTCCGCTTCGACGGGCCTGCGAAACTCGATCCCGAGCCGGATCGGCGGCTCGAGCCTGAGCGGCTGGAGCTCTCCCGCCCGCGCTTTCTCGACCGCGCGCTGCGCGCCCGCCCGGATGAGGCCCCGGGCCCGCTCGGGGTGGAGGGAGTCGGCCGCGTTACCGCCGACGGCTCGCTTCACCACCACCCGCTCCGCCCAGGGCAGCCACTCCGCGACCTCTTCGGCGAGGGCGTCGTCGCCTGCCACGAGCCCGACCGGGACGCCGAGCGCGCCGAGGTAGAGCGCGTTGATCCCGTATTCGCCGACGGGGCGACCGTTCAGGGTCGTGAGCGTCGCCCGGCCGCTGTACGTGTGCGCGATCGTGCCCCGGGGATGGCCCGCCCGTGCGTGATAGCCGACGTAGAGGCAGACGTCGTACCGGCCATCGGCCGCCGCCTCGACCATGCTGAGCGGCTTCTGGCCCTGGACCAGGCGGGCGTCCGGGTGCAGCCTGGCCGGAGAGAGGTTGAACATCGAGCCGTGGCTGTCGTTCACGACGACCGCCTCTGCGCCGCCGGCGAGGGCGCCCTCGATGGCGGCGTTCGCCTCCCCGGTCATGAGCTCGACCGCAGCCGGGTAGAGCTCGTCCCCCCGGTCGGTCGGCCCGGGATGGCTGATCCCGGCGACGCCCTCCATGTCGACCGAGAGGTAGACCCTCATCGCTCCTCCGCGGCGCTTGCGTGGCTGACGGCGTCCACCGGTTCGCCCCGTTGTTCGGGCAACCCCGGGCCCGCCTCTACCGGGCCGACCCGGGCCGGTGTGCCCAGCCAGATTCGCCCGTCGGCGAATCGCTCGGACTTCCAGATCGGGGCCCGGGCCTTCAGCTCCTCGATCGCGTAGCGGCAGGCGTCGAACGCCGCCGCCCGATGCGGCGCGGCCGCGGCGATCGCGACGCTCGCCTCGCCCAGGGCGACCGTGCCGAGGCGATGGAGGATCGCCAGCCCACCCACTCGATACCGTGCCTCGATCTCGTCGGCGATCGCCCCGAGAACGTTGATGGCCATCGACTCGTAGGCCTCGTATTCGAGCGCCACGACCGGCTGTCCCAGGAAGCGCGCCGCCTCATCCTCCTGCCCCGGGGCCGGCGTGCCCGGCGCCTCGCGAGTGCGCCCGACGAATGTCACGACCGCGCCGTCCGCCTCGGAAGCGACGTAGCGACAGAGATCGGCGATCGCCGCCTCGCTGATCGGCTCGGCCGTCAGGGCGAGCCTGCGGCGCTGCGTTGGCGGCGTGTCCTGGGCGCTCCCGCCTGCCACCGGTGGGATGATCGCGAGCTCATCGCCGTCGGTGAGCTCCTCGGTGGTGTCGCTGTACGACCCGTTGCGGGCGAAGCGGACGCTTGGTCCGCTGCTCGCGAGCTCCGGGTGCCGCGTCGCGATCTCTACCCAGGCGTCCCCCACGGTCGCCCCGTTCGAAAGCTCGATCTCCTCCTCCCGCCGCCCGACGAGCTCGCGCTGGATCGCGAAGTAGCGGACACGGAGTCGCACCGGCCCATCTTGCCGGGATTCGACGCTCTGGTGAGGAGGAGGCGCCGTCAGACGAGGAGCCCCGCCGCGAAGTAGAGCCCGGCCGCGACGATCGTTCCCGCCGCGATCGCGGCGGTATCGATGTAGAGCAACCCCGTTGCCGACTCCATCGAGCGCGTGCTCGCCGTGCGAAAGGCCATCCAGGAGACGACGAGCGGAAAGAGGAGCCCGATCGTGAGGCGCAGCCAGACGAACACCGCCGAGCTCCCCAGGAGCGCGGCGAAGGGCTGCCCTCCTGCGCCCGTGCCGGCGGCGGCCCAGACGACGAAGAGGACGACCTGAAAACAGACGACCGCGGTCAACAGCCGGGCGACGAGGACGAGCGGCCGCTCGGAGAGGCGTGGCGTGACGAGATACCAGTGGCCCAGGATCATCGCCGCGAGGACCCCGCCCGTGGCGGCGGCAAGGACGAGGAACTGGACCGCGAGCGGGACGCCGCCCACGAGGCTGCCCGCCCAGCCGACAGCCGCCAGAACCGCCGCGCCAACGCCGGCCAGGAGTCCGGCGAGGGCGAGCGCAGGGAGCCTGCCATCCCGCGCCAGCACGATCGTGTAGGCCGCGGCCAGGACGACGAAGGCGCCCAGGAGCGCCTGGCGGAGCTGGTCGAGGGCGGGGGCAGGCTCGATCGCGAGCCCCGTCGGGGCTGGGAGCGAGAGGTCGGTGAGGAGGGCGAGAAGGGCCAGGAGCGCGGCACAACCGGACGTGAAGGCGAGGTAGCCGCGGGTCGCGCCGGCCATGAGCCGGCCCAGGACGACGACCCCGAAGCTACCCAGGGCGAGCGCGAACAGCACCGTCCAGTTGATGTAAGCGAGGCTGCCGGCGATCGTCCGGGGGTCCACGGCGCGGCGAGTGTAGCGGCTAGGATTGGCCCGGGACGCCGGCGCCACGGGAGCGCAGCCGAGGAGAGCGTGCGATGTCGATCGGTCGCGACGTGAGCTTCATCTGGTACGGGCACTCGGCCTGGGAGACCCGGACGCCGGGCGGAAGGCGGATCGTCTTCGATCCGTTCCTCCAGAACCCGCGCTCACCGAAGCGCGCTGCGGACCTCGAAGCCTGCGACCTCCTGCTCGTGAGCCATGGCCACTTCGACCACTTCGGCGATGCCCTCGAGATCGCGCGGCGCTTCTCGCCCGCCTGGCCCTGCATCCACGAGATGAGCCTGTGGGTCGCCAGCCAGTGGGCGGAGGGCGGCGACCGGGTGATCGGGATGAACGCGGGAGGGACGGTCGAGGCGGCCGGGATCCGGGTGACGATGGTGCCCGCGGTCCACTCTGGCAGCGACACGACCCCGGCCTCGGGCGGCGAGACCGCGGACGTCCCGATCTACCTGGGCGAGCCGGTCGGCTTCGTCGTCGAGCTCGAGAACGGCTTCCTTTTCTATTACGCGGGCGATACCACCCTCTTTGGCGACATGCGCCTGATCAGCGAGCTCTACCGGCCGGAGCTGGCGTTCCTCCCGATCGGCGGTCACTTCACGATGGGCCCCCGCGAGGCCGCCTACGCCGTCGAGCTGCTGGGCGTGAAGCGCGTCGCACCGATGCACTACGGGACGTTCCCGATCCTCGCCGGGACGCCCGTGGAGCTGCGCCACGAGCTCGCCCGCCGCGGCCTCCGCGACGTCGAGGTCCTGGCCGTCGAGCCGGGCGGAACGATCGACTAGATCGAGGCGGAACGCTCGACTGGGGCCAGGCAGAACGATCGACTGGCCGGGCGGAAGGCTCGACGAGGCCGGGCGGCTGGCCCGGGGGCAGGGCGTCGACCCGCGTCGTTTGCGCCAGGCGCACGTATCCGAGCTCGAGCGCCCACGCCGAGACCGGATCCCCGCGATCGCACGCACGAATCAGGTCGGCCAGTTCGATTTCGTGCTTCTCGCGCAAGGAATCGACGGCGGCTCTCGGTTCGTTCGCAGTTACGTGCGCCAGGCGCAAAGCTCGGACGGCGGCCTGGGGGCAGCGCCGAACCACGCCGGCTCGATCGAATGCCAGCAGCCGGGAGGCCGGGTCACGCGCCCACCGAGAGCGCGCCCAGTCGCTCGGTGAGGCGGAGGTTCTCGCGGTAGTCGATCGGGACGTCGACGAGGGCCGGGCCGGGGTGCTCGATCGCCTGGCGAAGGCAGGCACCGAGCTCCGCCGATGATGAAGGCCGGAAGCCGGCGATCCCGAACGACTCGGCATAGCGGACGAGATCGGGGTTGCCGAACTCGACCCCGAACGGGCGGCCGAACTCGTTGCGCTGCTTCCAGTCGATCAGGCCGTAACCGTCGTCGCGCCAGACGACGACCTTGATCGGCGCCTTGACGCGCACCGCCGTCTCGAGCTCCTGGCTGTTCATCAGGAAGGCGCCGTCGCCGGCCAGCGCGACGACGGTCCGGTCGGGATGGACGAGCGTCGCCGCGATCGCGCCGGGGACGCTGATGCCCATCGCGGCGAAGCCGTTGCTGATGATCACGGTGTTCGGCTCGTAGGCCTGGTACAGCCGTGCGACCCAGATCTTGTGGGCGCCCACGTCGCTGATCACGATGTCGTTCGGCCCCAGGGCCCGGCGCAGCTCGGCGATCGCCTTCTGGGGCTTGATCGGCCAACCCTCGTCCGACTCGAACGCTCGGAGGTCCTCGAGCAGCGCCTGGCGGAGCTCCCGGTGACGACCATCCGCCCGGGCCGCTCGGCTGCCGACCGCCTCGGTCAGCCGCTCGAGGCTTCCGTCGATGTCGCCGATCAGCTCGACCTGGGGACGGTAATCGGCGTCGACCTCGGCCGGCTGCGTGTCGACGTGGAGGATCCGCAGGCTTCCCCCAGGGGTCCACCGAGAAGGAGCGTACTCGACGGGGTCGTAGCCCACGCTCACGACGAGGTCGGCCTCCTCGAAGCCCGACAGGACGTGATCCCGCGCCTGGAGCCCAACGGCCATGAGCGAGAGCTCGTTCCGGTCGTCCATGGCGCCCTTGCCCATGAACGTCACGGCCACCGGGATCCCCAGCCGCTCGGCGAAGCGGCGGAGCTCGGGCGCCGCGCGCCGGCGGAGGACGCCGTTGCCGGCCAGCACGAGCGGCCGCTCGGCGTCGCGGATGAGCCGGGCAGCCTGCGCGATCGCCTCGTCGGTCGGCTCGGGGAAGTAGGCC
>DASYTK010000027.1:0-27920 GCA_036002405.1 Candidatus Limnocylindrales bacterium | reverse complement strand
AACGCCGCCGTCAAGAAGGGCGACGTCGTTCGTGCCGTCGTCGTGCGCACGAACAAGGAGCTGGGGCGCCCCGACGGGAGTTACATCCGCTTCGACGAGAACGCAGCGGTGCTCATCAACAACCAGGGCAATCCCCGCGGGACCCGGATCTTCGGGCCGGTCGCGCGGGAGCTTCGAGACCGTAACTACATGAAGATCATCTCGCTCGCCCCGGAGGTCCTCTGATGTCCGCCCTCGAGATCCGGCGCGGCACGAAGGTGCCGGACATCCGCCGCGGCGACCGCGTGCTCGTGCTGACCGGCAAGGATGCCGGCAAGCAGGGCGCCGTCGATCGCCTCGTGGCGCCCGACCGGATCGTCATCGAGGGGATCAACATCGCCAAGCGACATCAGAAGCCCCGCGCCCGTCAGGGGCGGAACGACCGCTCCCCGCGGATCCAGCAGGGCGGGATCATCGAGGTCGCGCGGCCGCTCCACGTGAGCAACGTGATGATCGTCTGTCCTTCCTGTAGCAGGCCCACGCGGGTGGCTCACAGCGCTGCACCGAATGGGAAAAGCGTGCGGGTCTGCCGGCATTGCGGCGAGGCACTCACCCGCGTGGAGGCGAAGCAGTGAGCGGCCGCCTGCACGAGCGGTACCGCGAGGAGGTCGCGCCTGCCCTCCGCAAGGAGTTCGGCTACCCGAACGCGATGCAGGTGCCGCGGCTCCAGAAGATCGTCGTGAACATCGGTCTCGGCGAGGCACTCCAGAACGCGAAGGCGCTCGATGCGGCCGTCGGCGACCTGGCCACGATCACCGGCCAGCGCCCGATCGTGACGCGGGCGAAGCGCTCGATCGCCCAGTTCCGGCTGCGCACCGGCAACCCGATCGGGGCCAAGGTCACCCTCCGGGGCGAACGGATGTGGGACTTCTTCGAGCGGCTCGTGACCCTCGCGCTGCCGCGACTGCGCGACTTCCGCGGCGTGCCGGCGCGCTCATTCGACGGGCGCGGGAACTTCTCGCTCGGGCTGCGCGAGCAGCTTGCCTTCCCCGAGATCGACTACGACAAGATCGACCGGCTGCGGGGACTCGAGGTGAGCATCGTCACCAGCGCCCGGAGCGACGAGGAATCGAAGCGGCTGCTCGAGCTCCTCGGCATGCCCTTCCAGAGCTGAGCAGAGGAGCAACAGTACGGATGGCCAAGAAATCCCTCGTCGCGAAAGCCAGCCGCCGGCCCAAGTACGGCGTGCGCGGCTATCACCGCTGCTCGCTCTGCGGCCGGCCGCGCGCTTACATGCGGAAGTTCGCCCTCTGCCGGATCTGCTTCCGGGAGCGCGCCCTCCTCGGCGAGCTGCCCGGAATCACGAAGTCAAGCTGGTAGGCCGATGAACGTCTCCGATCCGATCGCCGACATGCTCACTCGGATCCGGAACGCCAGCCGGGCGCGCCACACCGACGTGCTCGTGCCGGCCTCCCGGACGAAGCGGGAGATCGCCCGCATCCTCCAGGACGAGGGCTTCATCGAAGGTTTCGAGGAGCTGCGCGAAGGCCCGCGCTCGCTCATCCGAATCCACCTCAAGTACGTCGGGCGGGCACCGGTCGTCTCCGGCCTGAAGCGGATCAGCAAGCCCGGCCTGCGCGTGTATGCCGGAAAGACGCAGATCCCCCGCCTTCTGGGCGGCCTGGGACTCGTGATCATCAGCACGAGCCACGGGATCATGACCGGCTCGCAGGCGCGCAAGGCACAGCTTGGCGGGGAGATCCTCGCCTACGTCTGGTAGGAAGCGATGTCCCGGATCGGTCGGATGCCCATCACGATCCCGAGCGGGGTCGAGGTCACCCTCGAGGGCAACCGGATCAGCGTGAAGGGCCCGAAGGGTGAGCTCGCCCGCGTGCTGACCCCGGAGATGCGCGTCCTCCGCGAGGATGGCACGATCCGCGTCGAGCGCCCTTCGGACGAGAAGCGCCACCGTGAGCTCCATGGGCTCACCCGCACCCTCGTCGCGAACATGATCTCCGGCGTCACCGAGGGCTATCGCAAGGCGCTCGAGATCGCCGGTGTCGGATACCGCGCGCAGCTCGTGGGCCGGAAGCTCCAGCTCAGCCTGGGCTACAGCCACCCGGTCGAGATCGACCCGCCCGAGGGGATCTCCTTCGAGCTCGAGAACCCGACCCACCTGACGGTCGTGGGGATCGACAAGGAGCTCGTCGGCCACGTCGCCGCGCGCGTGCGGGCAAGCCGCAAGCCCGAGCCGTACAAGGGCAAGGGCGTCCGGTATGCGGGCGAGCAGGTCCGCCGCAAGGCCGGCAAGGCGGGCAAGATCGGCGGGAAGAAGTGATGGAGCCAGACGAGGGACGACGATGGCGAAGGCCCTGAGCCGAACGGCGGCCCGGGAGAAGCGCCACGAGCGCTTGCGCCTCCGGATCGCCGGCACCCCGGAGCGTCCGCGACTGGCCGTCTTCCGGAGCTTGAACCAGATCTACGCCCAACTCATCGACGATTCGACCGGTCGCACGCTCGCGAGCGCGTCGTCGCTCGAAGCCGGGCTGCGCGACGGGGCCGGGACGAAGATCGAGCGCTCGCGCCGGGTCGGCTCCCTGCTCGGCGAGCGCGCCCGAGGCGCCGGCGTCCAGCGCGTCGTGTTCGATCGGGCCGGCTATCACTATCACGGTCGCGTGCGCTCGCTCGCCGAGGGCGCCCGCGAAGCCGGTCTGGAGTTCTAGGAAGGAAGCGACCAAGTGCCCCGTATCGATCCCACCAGGCTCACGCTCGAGGAGCGCGTCGTCCAGATCAATCGCGTCGCGAAGGTCGTGAAGGGCGGACGCCGCTTCAGCTTCAGCGCGGTCGTCGTCGTGGGCGATGGCAGCGGCCACGTGGGCGCGGGTCTGGGCAAGGCGACGGAGGTGCCCGAGGCGATTCGCAAGGGCGTTGAGGACGCGAAGAAGAACCTGATCCGCGTCCCCCTGGTGGGCTCCACGATCCCCCATGAGATTCGCCAGGTCTACGGCGCGAGCACGGTCCTCCTGAAGCCCGCCTCGCAGGGAACGGGCGTCATCGCCGGCGGCTCCGTGCGGGCCGTCGTCGAGGCGGCCGGCATTCGCGACATCCTCTCGAAGTCCCTGGGCTCCACGAATCCTGTGAACGTCGTGCGGGCGACGCTGGAGGCCCTTCGCAACCTGCGCAGCGCCGAGGAGCTCTCGCAGTGGCGCGGCAAGCCCCTGCGGAGCTACGTCAGCGGCCAGCCGAGCCCGGTCGGGGCGAACGGACGGGAGCCCAGCGATGCCCGGTAGGCTGCGCGTGACGCTACGGAAAAGCCCGATCAGCACGACCGCCAAGGCCCGGGGGACGGTGCGCGCCCTCGGCCTGCGCCGGATCGGCCACTCGGTCGACGTGCCCGACACCCCGGTCACGCGGGGGATGGCGCGCGCGATCGGGTTCCTCGTCGAGGTGGAGGAGCTCGAGCGCCGGGACGAGCCCGAGGCTTCGGCCAGGAAGGGTCCGCGGACCCGGCGGGTGCGGCGGGCGGCGGACGAGGAGCCAGCATGAAGCTGCACGAACTTCACCCCGCCGCCGGTGCCACGAAGGGTCGGACCCGCGTCGGGCGCGGGATCGCGGCCGGGAAGGGCAAGACCGCCGGGCGGGGCACGAAGGGTCAGAAGTCGCGCAGCGGCGCGCAGCTGCCCGCCTGGTTCGAGGGCGGTCAGACGCCGATCCACATGCGCGTCCCGAAGCTCCGCGGCTTCAAGCGGCGCGGACGGATCGAGTACGAGGTCGTGAACGTCGGCGACATCGAGAGCGCCGCAGAGCGGGGCCGCCTCACGGCGTCGGAGGACGGCGCCGAGGCGCCGACGACGAAGCGCGGCCGTTCCCGCACCGAGGCGGCGCTCACCGTGAACGCGGAGACGCTTCATGGGGCCGGCCTCGTCCGCGACCTGCGCCGACCGCTGAAGGTCCTCGGCGAGGGTGAGTTGAGGCGCAAGCTCTTCGTCGTCGCAGACGCCTTCACGAAGAGCGCACGGGCGAAGATCGAGGGTGCGGGAGGGACGGCGATGACCCTCGAGGTGCCCGCGGCGGCGACGACCGCCGTTGGCGTGGGCACGAAGCCGGTCCGCCGAGAGCCCGTGACCGAGCCGGGTCGGCCGGGGGAGGCCGACCGCGCGACTCCGGCCGGCGAGGAGACGCCCACCGACGACGCGACTGAAGAGCCCGCCACGGAGACGACGGCCGTGACGGAGACGCCGGCCCCGGCGGAGACGAGCTCGACGCCCGAGACGCCGGCCAGCGAGATCCCGGGGTCCGAACCGCCTGCCCGCTCACGACGGCGGAGCACGCGGGTCGAGGCCGCTCCGGAGGGCGGGAACGCCCCCGCCGACGCCGAGTCCTAGCCGCTTTCCGTGTTCGACGCCCTCGTCAACGCCCTCCGCGCCCCGGACATCCGGCGGCGGATCGTGTTCGTTCTCGGCCTGCTCGTCGTCTTCCGTCTCTTCGCCGCGGTGCCCGTCCCGGGGATCAACCGTGATGCCCTCGCCACCTTCCTCGAGCAGAACCAGTTCCTTCAGCTCCTCAACCTGTTCTCCGGCGGAGGGCTGTCGAACTTCTCGATCATCGCGATGGGCATGAACCCGTACATCAACGCCTCGATCATCATGCAGCTCATGACCGGGGTGGTGCCCCGGCTCCAGCAGCTCTCGCGCGAAGGCGAGTACGGGCGCAACCGGATCAACCAGTACACCCGCTACCTGACCGTGCCCCTTTCCCTGATCCAGGCCTACGGCTACCTCGCCCTGCTCGCCTCGCCACAGGCGACGGGCGGGACGCCGGTCGTGACGAACTTCGACCTCGCGAGCTACGAGACGATCACCCAGATGGTCACGCTCGTGGCGGGCACGATCCTGCTCATGTGGCTCGGCGAGCTCATCACCGAGCGGGGGATCGGGAACGGCGTGAGCTTCATCATCTTCGCCGGCATCGTGGCCCAGGTGCCCGGCGCGATCGCCCGCTTCCTCGAGACTCCGGACCCCACGGCGGGCATCGCCTTCGTGCTCGTGGCGATCGTCGCGGTCGCCGTCGTCGTCTACATCCAGGAAGGACAGCGGCGGATCCCGATCCAGTACGCGAGCCGCGTCCGGGGCCGGCGCATGTACCAGGGCGGCGCCACGTTCCTGCCGCTCCGGGTCAACCAGGCGGGCGTGATCCCGATCATCTTCGCGATCAGCATCCTCCTGTTCCCGCAGCAGCTCGCGGCCTACTTCTCGGGCTCGGAGGTCGACGTCGTCCGGCAGGCCTCGAGCGCGATCATCGAATTCTTCAATCCGCGCGGGATCCCCTACATCCTGGGCTACTTCCTCCTGACCGTCGGCTTCACGTATTTCTACACGGCCTTCACCTTCAAGCCCGACGAGACGGCCGACCAGCTGCGCAAGAACGGCGGTTTCATCCCGGGCATCCGTCCGGGCAACCCGACCCGCGACTATCTCGCCCGCGTCGTGTTCCGGATCAGCATCGCCGGGGCGCTCTTCCTGGGGATCGTGGCTGTCTCGCCGGTGATCATGGGCTCCCTCTTCTCGGGCTCGATCGTCGGTAGCCTCGGCCTGGGCGGCACGGCGATCCTCATCGTCGTCTCGGTCGTGGTGGAGACGATGAAGCAGCTCGAGGCGCAACTGATGATGCGCAACTACGAGGGCTTCATCCGGTGAACGTCGTCGTCATGGTCGGCGCGCCGGGATCGGGCAAGGGGACGCAGGCCCAGATCCTCTCCCAGCGGCTCGGGCTCCCGCACGTCGCCTCGGGCGACTTGTTCCGCGAAGCCGTCAGAAGCGGCTCGGCGCTCGGCAGGGAGGTGAAGGGCTACCTCGAGCGCGGTGCGCTCGCTCCCGACGAGCCGACGATCAAGGTCGTCATGGAGCGGCTCTCGCGCCCGGACGCGGCGGCCGGCGCGATCCTCGACGGCTTCCCGCGTACGCGCCTCCAGGCGGAGGCGCTCGACGCCGCCCTCGCCCAGGTCGGGGGACGGGTGGTCGCCGCGCTGTACATCGGCGTCCGGCCGGAAGAGCTGCTGCGGCGCCTCTCCGGTCGCTGGGTCTGCCGCGCCAAGGGCCATGTCTACCACGTCACCGAGAATCCGCCCCGCCGGGCCGGGATCTGCGACATCGATGCCTCAGAGCTGTACCAGCGCGAGGACGATGCCCCGGCCACCGTCCGGGCGCGCCTCGAGCAGCAGCTGCCGCCGATGTACGAGGTCGTCGACTACTACTCCCAGCAGGGCGTCCTCGCGCCCGTCGACGGCGATGGTTCAATCGAGAAGGTCGCGGCGGCGCTCCTCCACGCGATCGAGCGGGAGGCCGCACGTTGGCCGGGTGAGACGGCACCGACGGGGGCCGGCACGGGATCGGCCAGCCGGAACGGGAAGCGCGCCCCCACGCCAGCCTCCGACTCCGCGACGAAGCGGCCGGCGAAACCGCTCCGGCCGACACGTGCCGGGCGCGCCCGCTCGTGACGGGCCGATGAACCTCGAGCGACGGATCACCCTGAAGAGCGCCGCCCAGGTAGAGAAGATGGCCCGGGCCGGCAGGATCGTCGCCGACGTCCTCGACCGACTTGGCGAAGAGGTAAGCCCGGGGATCACGACCGGCGAGCTCGACGCCCTCGCCGACTCGCTCATCCGGGCTGCCGGAGCCACGCCCTCCTTCATCGGGGTGCCGGGGCGGGCCGGCCCGTATCGCCACGCGACCTGCATCTCGATCGACGAGGGCGTCGTCCACGGCGTGCCCGGCCGTCGGCAGATCGAGAACGGTCAGCTCGTCTCGGTCGACGTCGGCGCGATCGTCGACGGCTGGCACGGAGACGGGGCCCGGACGCTCATCGTGGGGGCGGTGCCCGAGGAGGCGCGCCGCCTCGTGGAGCAGACCCGACGAGCGATGCTGGCGGGCATCGCCGCCGCGGTCCCAGGGGCCTACCTGGAGGATGTCTCGCGGGCGATCGAGCGGGTCGCCTTCGAGCACGGCTACGGGATCGTTCGCTCGTTCGTGGGCCACGGCATCGGGACGGAGATGCACGAGGAGCCGCAGGTCACGAACTTCAGCACCGGCCAGCGCGGCCGGCGGATCGAGCCGGGCCTCTGCCTGGCGATCGAGCCGATGTTCACACTCGGCGGCCACGAGGTCGAGGTGCTGTCCGACGGCTGGACGGTCGTCACCGCGGACGCGAGCCTGGCGGCCCATTGGGAGCACTCGATCGCCGTGACCGAAGAGGGGCCGCGGATCCTGACCTCGAACGAGGCGAGCGAACGCTTGCCTGCGGCGGTCGCCCTTTGATACACTACCCGTTCGTGCGTCGGGCATTGCCGGTCGCCGTATCGGCGCGCTCGTCGGGCGCTCGCCGCTCGTGCTGAGCGCCGCCAGTCCAGTCCAGTCAGAACGAAACCAGAGGAGCCTGTCGCTGCCTGTGGCCAAACGCGATGCCATCGAGGTCGAAGGGACGGTCGTGGAGCCGCTCCCGAACGCGATGTTCGCGATCGAGCTCGAGAACGGCCACCGCGTCCTGGCGCACATCAGCGGCAAGCTCCGGATGAACTTCATCCGCATCCTTCCGGGTGACCGGGTCCGCGTCGAGTTGTCGCCCTACGACCTCTCGCGGGGCCGGATCACGTACCGGCTGAAGTAGGGAATCACGTGAAGGTCCGAGCCTCCGTCAAGGCGCGCTGCGAGCGCTGCAAGATCATCCGCCGTCACGGGACGGTGGTCGTGATCTGCAGCAATCCGAAGCACAAGCAACGCCAGGGTTAGGCGAGCGATGGCACGGATCTCCGGCATCGACATCCCGCGCGAAAAGCGCGTGGAGATCGCGCTGACGTACATCTACGGGATCGGGCTGCCGACCAGTCAGCGGATCCTCGCCCAGGCGAACGTCAACCCGGACACCCGGGTGCGTGACCTGACCGAGGAGCAGATCGGCCGGCTCCGCGAGATCATCGATCGCCGCTACAAGGTCGAAGGTGACCTCCGTCGCGAGGTCGCAATGAACATCAAGCGGCTCCAGGAGATCGGCTCGTATCGCGGTCTCCGTCATCGCCGCAACCTGCCCGCGCGCGGGCAGCGAACGAAGACGAACGCACGCCAGCGACGCGGTCCGCGACGAACCGTGGGCGTCCGGCGCAAGAAGTGAGCGGGCGCCAGCCGGCGGGCGAGCCGGCGATCCGCCCCGGGTAAGGAGCCCTCAGCACGCGATGGCCGAAAAGAAGCGCGCCCAGAAGGGGCGGCGGCGAGAACGGAAGAACATCCCGGTCGGGCACGCGCACGTCCAGGCGACGTTCAACAACACCCTGGTCACGATCACCGACACCGGCGGCAACGTGGTCGCCTGGGGGAGCTCGGGGATCGCCGGGTTCAAGGGCTCCCGGAAGAGCACGCCCTACGCGGCGGCGATGAGCGCGGACGGCGCGGCCCGTCGCGCGATGGAGCACGGCCTGCGCCAGATCGAGGTCTTCGTCAAGGGCCCCGGGGCCGGCCGCGAGCAGGCGATCCGGTCGCTCCAGGCGGCCGGACTCGAGGTCACCGCGATCACCGACGTCACCCCGATCCCGCACAACGGCTGCCGCCCTCCGAAACGGCGGCGGGTCTGACGCCGATGGCTCGCTACACCGGTCCGGTCTGTCGCCTCTGTCGCCGCGAGGGGATGAAGCTCTTCCTCAAGGGATCGCGCTGCTACACGAAGAAGTGCGCCTTCGAGCGCCGCCCGACCCCGCCCGGCCAGCACGGCGTGCGCCGGCGGAAGATGTCGGACTACGGCATCCAGCTACGCGAGAAGCAGAAGGTGCGCCGGATCTACTCGGTCCTCGAGCGCCAGTTCCAGCGCTACTTCGAGACCGCCACGTCCCGGCCCGGCGTCACCGGTGAGAACCTCCTGCGCCTGCTCGAGACGCGTCTCGACAACGTCGTCTTCCGGCTCGGCTTCGCGAGCAGCCGCGCCCAGGCCCGGCAGCTCGTGGCCCACGGCCACTTCAGCGTGAACGGCCGCGCCACGAACATCCCCTCCTTCCAGGCTCGGCCGGGTGACCGGATCGAAGTTCGCGAGGGAAGCCGGAAGGCGGAGCCGTTCAAGCTCGCGAAGGAGAACCTCCGCAACGCCCAGGTCCCGGAGTGGCTGAAGGTCGACGCCGACACGCTGACCGGGACCGTGACCGACCTGCCCCGCCGCGACCAGATGCCGCAGGAGCTGAACGAGCACCTGGTCGTCGAGTACTACTCGAGGTAAGCCCCACCGATGATCGAACTCGAAAACCCGCAGATCGAACCCGTCGAGGAGGCTGGCTCGTACGCGAAATACGAGGCGAGCCCGCTCCCCTCGGGTTATGGCGTCACGCTCGGCAACGCGCTCCGGCGCGTCCTGCTCTCCTCGCTCGAGGGAGCGGCCGTGACCTCCATCCAGATCCGGGATATCTACCACGAATTCAGCACGATCCCGGGCGTCAAGGAGGACGTCACGCAGATCGTCCTGAACGTCAAGAAGCTGCGCCTGAAGAGCTTCTCCTCCCATCCGATCCAGCTCAAGCTGATCAAGTCCGGGGCGGGAACCGTCACGGCGGCCGACATCATGGAGACGGCCGACGTGGAGATCGTCAACCCGGATCTCCATCTCCTGACCCTCGACGCGGACGACATGACGATCGAGATGGACCTCACCGTCGAGCGCGGCGTGGGCTACCTCGCCGCCGAGCGGGCGGAGCCGCTGCCGATCGGCGTGATCCCCGTCGACGCGATCTTCACCCCCGTCCGGAAAGTCAACTACACCGTCGAGAACACCCGCGTCGGGCAGATGACGAACTTCGACAAGCTCACGCTCGAGATCGAGACGGACGGGACGGCCGCGCCCGAGGAGGCCCTCAGCCGGGCGGCCGAGATCCTCGTCCGCCAGTTCACGCTCTTCACGACCGCCGGCCAGGCGGTCATGGCCGGGGAGCGACAGGTGAGCGGTCCGGCCCATCTCCCGCCGAACATGCTCGATATGCCGATCGAGGATCTCGACCTGCCGATGCGGGCCTACAACTCGCTGAAGCGGAACAACATCGTCAAGGTCGGTCAGCTGCTCCAGCTCTCCGACGAGGACCTTCTTCGGATGCGCAACTTCGGCAAGAAGTCGCTCGATGAGATGAAGGACCGCCTGCGGATGCGTGGTTTTCTGCCACCCGAGACCGACGAGCTGCCCGACCTCGACGAGGAGATCCTCGCCGCCGGCGCGGAAGACGAGGAGGAGGACGCCTGAGCGATGGCGCACCGGGTCGACGGACGCAAGCTGAGCCGGAAGCTCGGGCCGCGGCGCGCCCTCTACCGGAATCTGATCGTGGCGGTCTTCCGCTACGAGCAGGTCCGCACGACCGAGGCGCGCGCCAAGGAGGTGCGCGGGATGGTCGAGCGGATCATCGGTCTGGCCAAGGAGGGCTCCCTGGCAGCGCGCCGACGGGTCCGCGCCGAGCTGCCCGACGAGCCGCTCGTCATCGACAAGCTCTACCGGGAGATTGCCCCGAAATACGCCGACCGGAACTCCGGCTACACCCGGATCGTCCGGCTCGGACCGCGGGCGGGTGACGCGGCTCCGATCGTCCAGATCGAGCTCGTCTGAAGCCCACCGGGGCCACCAGGCGTCCGCTCGAGAGAGCGGCCCCGTGCGCTACGCCGCACGGGTCGAATACGACGGGACGGACTTCACCGGCTTCCAGCTCCAGCCACGCGGCCGGACGGTCCAGGGAGAACTCGAGGCGGCGCTCGCGCGCCTCTCCGGCGGGAGCCGGGTGCGCGTGGAGGCCGCCGGCCGCACCGACGCCGGGGTGCATGCCGAGGGCCAAGTCATTGCCTTCAGCTACCACGGCGACCTTTCGGCCGACGAGCTGGCACGGGCGCTCGATGCGCTTCTGCCATCCGACGTGGCGGTCCGCGCGCTCCGGCGCGCACCCGCCGGATTCCGACCCAGACACGCGGCGCGGTCCCGGGAATACCGCTACACCGTCTGGAACGGGCCGCGTAGCCCGCTCCGTGAGCGCCATGCGCTCGGGGTGCGGGTCCCGCTCGACGCGACGGCGATGGCCGAAGCGGCGGCTCTCATCGAGGGCCGCCACGACTTCTCGGCCTTCGGCGGAGCGGATCGACAACCGATCCGCACCCTTCACCGGGTACGGGTCCGCAGGAACGGCCGGGCGATCACGATCGACGTCGTGGGCGAGGCCTTCCTGCGCCAGATGGTCCGGAGCATCGTGGCCGCCCTCCTCCGCGTAGGACGCGGGGAGGCCGACCCGGAGGACCTGGCGGCGGCCCTGCGCTCGCCGTCGCGAGCCTTCGCCGGACAGACCGCTCCGGCGAAGGGCCTGACGCTCCGGCGGGTCGTGCTCGGCCGGACGGGAACACGAGCGAAACGAAGGAACGATGGCGAACCCGAAGACCTACACGCCAAGAGCAGCTGAGATCGAGCGTCGCTGGTACGTCGTCGACGCGACGGACCAGACGCTGGGCCGGCTCGCCTCACGCGTCGCGCGGGTCCTCGAGGGGAAGCATCGGCCCGAATACGCGACGCATCTCGACAGCGGCGACCACGTCATCGTCCTGAACGCCGCACGGCTCTCCGTCAGCGGCGACAAGCGCGAGTCGAAGATCTATTACCGGCACAGCGGCTATCCACAGGGACTGAAGGCGGAGAGCCTGGGGCACCTGCTCGACAGGCGGCCCGAGGAGGTCATCCGGCGGGCCATCAAGGGGATGCTGCCGCACAACCGGCTGGGCGCGAAACAGCTGCGCAAGCTCAAGGTCTACGCCGGCCCCGAACATCCACACGAGGCACAGCGGCCGGCGCCGCTCGAGGAGGCCACGACACGATGACGAGCGACGCCTACTTCTACGGCACCGGCCGGCGCAAGACGAGCGTCGCCCGCGTCCGGCTCATGGCGGGGCCAGGCGAAGTCGTCGTCAACGGTCGCAGCCTCGACGAGCATTTCGGCAACGCGGTCAACCTCAACGAGGTCCTGATGCCCTTCCGCGTCACCGGAACGGAGGGGCGCTACAACGCGATGATCCGGGTCGAGGGCGGCGGCTACCAGGGTCAGGCCGGTGCGATCCGGCATGGGCTCGCCCGAGCCATCCTCCAGTCGGACCCGGAGGCCCGCTTGCCGCTTCGGCAGGCCGGTCTCCTGTCGCGAGACCCGCGGATGAAGGAGCGCAAGAAGTACGGTCTCAAGCGGGCCCGGAAGGCGCCACAGTACACGAAGCGCTGAGCCTGCCACGACAGGAAGCGCCGAACGGCGGATGGGCCCGGCGCGGTCCGCGGCGGCGAGCACAGCGGGCCGAAGGCAGGGTCCTGACCGGCAGGTCGCAGGAGCCGAACAGGTGAGCGACTCGATCTTCGAGCGCTACAAGCAGGCGCTGAAGGACGGCCACGTGGCCGTCCTGCGAGGACGCCTGGAGGACGCCCTGCGGCACTATCGCCAGGCGGCGGAGCTCGCCGACTCACGCCCGTTGCCCTACAGCAGTCTGGGCGGCGTCCTCCTCCGACTCGGCCGGGTCGAGGAGGCGATCGTGGCCTACGACGAGGCGCTGCAGCGGGCGCCGCGTGACGAGGCGGCGATGGGCGGCCGCTCCGAGGCGCTGCTGAGCGCCGGACGGCGGGCCGAGGCAGCGGCCGTCCTGGACGAGCTGGCCGGGATCCAGGCGTCCGCCGGACGCCGACCCGAATCGCTCGCCACCCGGGGCCTTGCCCGCTCGATCCGAAGCGTCCAGGTCGCCGGGGCGGACACGCCGGCGCCTGCGCCCGAATCGGCCCCCGAGGCACCCGCGGCCGAGGAAGCCGAGCCAGAACCAGCCGAGGCCGAGCCCGAGCCTCCTCCCGAACCCGAGGCCGCGCCACCGCCGAGCGGAGCCGCCCTGCTCGTCGAGGCCGAGAGGTCGCTCCAGGCCGGCGACGAGGCGATCGCGTCGGATCGTTACGTCCAGGCCGCCGAGGCGCTCGCGCGTGAAGGAGCCCAGGACGCGGCGATCGATGCGTGCCACCAGGCCCTTGGCCTGGCGCCCGGCTCGGCGAAAACGCACCTCGTGCTGGCCCAGCTCTACTTCGCCCGCGGCTGGCGGGACCAGGCGGTGGAGAAGCTCGTCCTCCTCGATCGATTGCTCGAGCTCGAGCCGGTGCCCCAGATCCGGAGTGCGATGGTCGAGCTGATCTGGCAGCAAGCGCCCGACGAGCCGAGGCTCGCGCCCGTCGTCGTGCGGCTTCGGCTCACGCCGGCCGAGGCCTCAGGCTCCAGCGCCGGGGCTCATCCGGAGCCCCCGGTGGCGGCAAGCATGGAGGACGATCAGGCGGCTCCGGAAGGCCCCTGACCGCGGGATAGAATCGGACGGCGATGGACCAGCTGATTGCCGTCCTGAAGAGCCTCCGATTCGAGCCCATCGCGCTCCTCGACATCGCGCTCACGGCGATCCTCATCTACGGACTCTTCAGCCTGATCCGCGGCACCCGCGCGGTGACGCTCGTGATCGGCGTGATCGCGCTCTACGCCGTCTACGCGGTGGCCCAGTTCCTCGGGCTCCAGCTCCTCTCGCAGATCCTTCAGACCGGCGCCGTCGTCGGGCTGCTCGCCCTCGTCGTCGTCTTCCAGCCCGAGCTCCGCCGGGCGCTCGAGCGGATCGGGCGGGTGGGATCGTTCGGCTGGCTCATCAACCCGAGTGCGCAGGGCGCAGTCGACCGGTTAGCGACCGAGATCGCCGATGCGGCTGGGCGCCTGTCGGCCGAGCGAGTCGGGGCCCTCATCGTCATCGAGCGCGAGACCGGGCTCCAGGACACCGCCGAGACCGGGGTCATGCTCCATGCCGACCTGACCGCGGAGCTGCTTCGGAGCATCTTCAGCACACGCTCCCCGCTCCACGATGGCGCGGTCATCGTCCACGGCGAGATGCTCCTCGCGGCCGGGGCGGTCCTGCCGCTGCCCGAGACGTCGATCCACACCGAACGTTTCGGCACCCGTCACCGAGCTGCCCTCGGGATCACCGAGCAGACGGACGCCGTCGCGGTCGTCGTCAGCGAGGAGAGCGGCGCGATCAGCCTCGTCGAGCGGGCGAGGATCATCCGCAACCTCGATCGCGACCGGCTCGCCAGCTCCCTCGCCGCCCTCCTCGCACCCGGCGGCGGGCATCGCGGCGTGTTCCGTCTCCCCGCCCCCGCCCGCCCCGCGGTCCTCGAGCGCGACTTCCGCGCGCCGCTGCGCCGGCTGCGGCGCCTGGCGGCGAGCGAGCCGGCCGTCCCCGCCGCGGGGGCGCCGCGCGAGGTGGGCGCGACCGGTGGCAGCGAACGGCGCTGATCGATCCCGCTGATGACGCGCCTCGTTCGCTTCATCGTCCGGAACTGGCCCCTGAAGGTCGCCGCGGTGTTCCTCGCCACGGTGCTCTATTCGGGGCTCGTCCTGTCGCAGAACGCCCGCGTCTGGTCCGGCCCGATCCCGATCGCGGTGACAGGCCAGCCACGTGACGCCTTCCTCCTGGACCGCCTGCCGGACGTCACGCTCATCCGGTATCTCGCCCCGACCGACCTCGCGACGCGGCTCACGAACGGCGACTTCCGGGCGGAGGTCGACCTGTCCACGGTAACCCCGCAGTCGGGCGGCTCGCAGGTGCGCGTGCCCGTGCGCGTCTGGGCGCCGAACCCCCGGATCACGATCCTGGGCTACGAGCCACAGGAGGTCGACGTCCGGCTCGATCCGGTCACGACGCGGATCGTGCCGGTGACGGTCGACCGCGGCACCGTCCCGCCTGGCCTCGTGACCGGCCCGCCCGAGGCCGATCCGAGCACGGTGACGATCCGGGGCCCGAGCTCCGTCGTCCGCCAGGTTCGGAGCGCCGTTGCGCGCGTCACGATCGACCCCTCCGCGATCAACGTCGACGCCGATGTCCCGCTCTTCGCGGTGGACGAGCTCGACCAGCCCGTCCAGCCCGTCGACATCGAGCCCCAGGAGGCCCACGTCCTGATCCAGGTCGGCAGGGCCGAGGAGACCCGCTCCGTGCCCGTCGTGCCTCGCTTCCGGGGTTCCCTTCCGGTCGGGTACGAGGTCACGCGGGTGGAAGCCGACCCGCCCGTGGTGACGCTCAGCGGAGACCTCGGCACGCTGTCCAGGATCGACTCGGTCCAAACGCAGCCGATCGACCTGACTGGCCGGCGCGCCGATCTCGAGATCGATGCCTCCCTCGACCTGCCCGATGGCGTCGCCGCCGTCGGAGCCGGCGGGATCCGGGTTCGCCTCACGATCGAGGCCGAGCAGGGCTCTCGCTCCTTCGGCATCGGCCTGATCCTCGACGGGGCCCGTCCCGATTTGGAGTACCGCGTCTCGGTGCCCGACATCCTCGTGACGCTCTCGGGAGACGTCGCCGACCTGGACATCGTGGACGCGACCCGGCTGACCGCCCGGCTCGACGTGAGCGGCCTGGGGACGGGCAGCCACCGCGTGCCGGTCGACGTCGAGGCGCCCTCAGGCCTTCGTGTCGCCGCGCTCACGCCGAACGCGGTTACGGTGACGGTGAGCTCACCCGGGGCGACGACGCTCCCCAACGCCGGGGACTAGGGGGCGCGTGGGCCGGCTCTTCGGCACGGACGGGATCCGCGGCGTCGCGAACGTCGACCTCAAGGTCCCGCTCGCGTATGCGCTCGGGCGTGCGACCGTCCACCGACTCCTGCCGGACGGGGGCGCGATCGTCCTGGGGCAGGACACCCGCCGTTCGGGCGACATGCTCGCCTCAGCCATCGTCGCCGGCGCCACGTCCATGGGTGGCGACGTCCACCGGGCGGGCGTCGTGCCGACGCCCGCCCTTTCCTTCATCGCCGCGGCGGGCCCGTTCGTCTGCGGCGTGATGGTCTCGGCCTCGCACAACCCGGCCGACGACAACGGCCTGAAGGTCCTGGACGCCGTGGGGTTGAAGCTCGACGACGCGCTCGAGGACGAGCTCGAGGGGCTCATCTGGCAGGCCGACGAGCTGCACGGACCGACGAACGCCGGCCTCGGTCATGAGATCGAGGCCCATTCGCTCCTCGACGCCTACCGGGCGGATCGGCTGGACCTGGCGGGGGCGACGCGGACCGACCTTCGGATCGTCCTCGACTGTGCGAACGGCTCGGGCGGCGTCGTGGCGCCGGAGATCCTCGCCGCGACCGGCGCCCAGGTGGCGGTCTGCTTCAACGAGCCCGACGGCTCGAACATCAACCTGGGCTGCGGCGCCACGGCCCCGGCCGCGCTCGCCGAGCGGGTGCGCTCCTCGGGCGCCGACCTCGGGTTCGCGCTCGACGGCGATGCCGACCGCTGCGTGGCCGTCGACGAGCGCGGGCAGGTCGTGGACGGCGACCAGCTGATCGGGCTCCTCGCCCTCGAGCGGCTCGGCTCGGGGCGGCTGGGCGACGGCACGGTCGTGGTGACCGTGCTCTCGAACGGCGGTCTCGCGGGATCCATCGAGGGCGCCGGCGGACGGGTCGTGCGGACGCCCGTGGGCGACAAGTACATCCTCGACGCGATGCTCGTGTCGGGCGCCCGCCTGGGTGGGGAGAAGAGCGGCCACGTCATCCTGCGCGACCACACGACGAGCGGCGACGGGATCGTCACCGCGCTGGCCGTGCTCGACGTCGTCGCGCGGCGCGGGCAGCCGCTCTCCACGCTCGCGGCAGCGGTCCCGCTCTATCCGCAGGAGCAGCGGACGGTGCGCGTCCGGCACAAGGAGCAGTGGGACGCCGACGCCGCCATCCTCGAGGCGCTGCGCGAGGCGGAGAGGGAGCTGGACGGCGCCGGCCGAGTCCTCGTCAGGCCCTCCGGGACCGAGCCTGCGCTCCGCGTGATGGTCGAAGGGGCCGACCCGGCGCGCGTGGCGCGCCTCGCCGACGGCCTGGCCGCGCTCGCCGCCGAGCGGCTAAACTAGCGCCTCCCCGTCGCGCCGCGACGGGGCCACGAGCGCCTCCCGAGCTACCTGGGCGCCGATCGAGCGAGACAGGAGGGCAGGCGACGGGATGTGCGGGATCGTCGGCTACACCGGGCCGCGTGAGGCGGCTCCGATCCTCATCGAGGGACTCACCCGCCTCGAGTACCGCGGCTACGACTCGGCCGGGATCGCGCTCGTCACGCCCGCCGGCGAGATGTTCGTCGAGAAGCGGGCCGGCAAGCTGGCGAATCTCCGCACGGCGCTCGCCGACGGTGAGGGCGCCCCCTCCGCGGCGGTCGGCATCGCCCATACCCGCTGGGCGACCCATGGCCGTCCGAACGACCTGAACGCCCATCCCCAGATCGACTGCAGCGGCGACATCACGGTCATCCACAACGGGATCATCGAGAACTTCCGGGAGCTGCGCGAGGGGCTCGAGTCGGGCGGGCACACGCTCCGCTCGGAGACCGACACCGAGGCGATCGCCCATCTCGTGGAGGAGGCCTACGAGGGCGACCTCGCGTCGGCCGTCCGGAACGCGCTCCGGCGCGCCCACGGCGCGTATGCGATCGCGGTCATGCACAGGGCCGAGCCCGGCCGCCTCGTCGGCGGGCGGATGAACGTGCCCCTCATCGTGGGCCTCGGGGAGGGTGAGAACTTCCTCGCCTCGGACGTCGCCGCGATCCTCGCCCACACGAGGCGGATCATCTTCCTCGAAGAGGGTGACATCGCCGACCTGACGCCGCTGGGCGTCTCGATCGGGGCCCTCGACGGGACGCCGCGGGAGCGGCCGGTCCACACGATCGACTGGTCGATCGAGGCCGCCGAGAAGGGCGGCTATCCCCACTTCATGCTCAAGGAGATGCACGAGCAGCCGCAGGCGATCCGCGCCGCGGTGACCGGCCGGGTCGTCGGCGATCGGATCGAGCTGCCCGAGCTCGAGCCCCTCCGTGAGCGCCTCGAAGGCATCGACCGCGTAGAGCTCGTCGCCTGCGGAAGCGCGAACTACGCCAGCCAGGTCGCTGCCTACGTCTTCCAGGACTGGCTCGGTCTGCCGGCCCGGAACGGTGTCGGCTCCGAGTTCCGCTACAGTCCGCCGCCCCTTGACGGACGCACCCTCGTCATCGCCGTGACCCAGTCGGGCGAGACGGCGGACACGATCGCTCCCACAAGGTA
This sequence comes from Candidatus Limnocylindrales bacterium, assembly GCA_036002405.1. Lineage (GTDB taxonomy): Bacteria > Chloroflexota > Limnocylindria > Limnocylindrales > CSP1-4 > DASYTK01. The sequence continues at coordinate 9,843 of DASYTK010000027.1, read as the reverse complement.
CGCCCGCGAACAGGGTTGCCCGATCGTCGCGCTCACGAACACGATCGGCTCAGCGATCACCCGCGAGGCCGATGCGGTCCTCTTCCTCCAGGCGGGACCCGAGATCGCGGTCGTCGCGACGAAGACGTTCGTCACGCAGGTCACCACGCTCCTCCTCCTGGGCGCGGCGCTGGCGAAGCTCCACGGGACGCTCGAGCCGGGAAGGGAGGCGGAGCTGGCGCGCGCCGTCCGAGCCCTGCCCGAGCAGGCCGCGCGGGCGCTGGAGCTCGCCGCACCGGCCAAGGAGCTCGCTCGTCGCTACGTGAACTCGCGCGGCTTCATGTTCGTCGGGCGCGGCGTCGGCTTCCCGGTCGCCCTTGAGGGAGCGCTGAAGCTCAAGGAGGTGAGCTACGTCCACGCCGAGGGCTATGCCGCCGGGGAGCTGAAGCACGGCCCGATCTCGCTCCTCGACGCGGAGGTGCCGCTCGTCGCCGTGGCCACCCGCTCGGCGCTCCAGGAGAAGCTGGTCAGCAACGTCATGGAGGGTCGCGCCCGAGACGCCCGGGTGATCGCGGTCGCGACCGAGGGTGACGAACAGGTCCGCGCCTTCGCTGACGACATCCTCTGGGTGCCAGAGACGCTCGAGCCGCTCAGCCCCGTCCTGGCCGTCATCCCGCTCCAGCTCTTCGCCTACCACACCGCGGTCGCCCGTGGCACGGACGTCGACCAGCCGCGCAACCTCGCGAAGTCCGTCACCGTCGAGTAGCGCCGTCCATCGGATCGGCGGCTGAGCGAGCCCTCGATGGATCGCCTGCCGCCGGTTCCCGAGGGCACGACCGAGCTCGGGGTCGACATCATCAAGGTCGACCGGATCCGCTCGGCGATCGACCGTTTCGGCCCACGTTTCGCGCGCCGGGTCCTGACCGACGCGGAGGCGGGCTACGTCCGGGATCGAGCCGAGACCTTCGCCGGCCGATGGGCCGCGAAGGAAGCCGTGAGCAAGGTCCTGGGGCTCGGCGTCCGCGGTGTCGGCTGGCGTGAGATCGAGATCGCCCGGCTCCCGACCGGGCAGCCGCAGGTGCGCCTCTCCGGGCGGGCCCTGGCGCGCGCGAACCAGCTCGGGATGGCGCGGGTCGCGGTCTCGATCAGCCACGAGAGCGACTACGCCGTGGCGATCGCCTTCGGCGTCAGGACCGTGGGCGGTGACTTCCTCTTCCCGGTGGATCTCGAGGCCCGGCTCGACGAGCGCGAGCGGGCGCTGCTCGGGCGTCTCGAGCGCCTTCGGCGCGTGGATCGCGAGCTCCGCGAGCGCGCGCCGGAGCGGGTCGGGGAGCGCGACGATGGCTGAGGTCGGGACGGTCCGCCCGGTCGTCCTCGACGATCGAACCTGCGCCGCCCTCCTCCCGGAGCGCTCGCCTCGCGGGCACAAGGGCAGCCACGGCACGCTCCTTGTCCTCGCCGGCTCGCTCGACTACGCCGGGGCGGCCCTCCTCGTCGCGCGCGCCGCCGGCCGCGCCGGGGTCGGGCTCGTCCGGCTCGCCGTTCCCGAGTCGCTCCAGGCGGTCTTCGCCGGCCGGGTCCTCGAGGCAACGACCCTCGGATTGCCGGAGACGGACCTCGAGGGCGAGGTCGATCCCGACGAGGCGCTCGAGCGGATCCTCGACGTCGACCACCACGCCCTCGTCCTGGGTCCGGGATTACGGCCCGGGCTCGCGACGGTCGAGCTGATCGAGGCGCTCCTCGGCGTCGCCGAGGAGGCCGGCACGCCCCCCGCGGTCATCGACGCCGAGGCGCTCAACTCGCTCGCCTCGCGGCCCGGCTGGTGGGAGCGGGTCGGGCGCCGCTGCGTCCTGACGCCCCACCCGGGCGAGTTCCGCCGGCTGCTCTCGGCGGGCCCGGAGGAGCTGGGAGATCCGGACCAGCCCCTCGAGTCGGACGATGAGCGGGCGGAGCTCTCCCGCCGGGCGGCGCAGGCATGGGGCCAGATGCTCGTCCTCAAGGGCGCCGGAACCGTGATCGCCGCGGGCGACGGCCAGATCGCACGGGCGCCCTTCGAGAACCCCGCCCTCGCCAGCGCGGGCACCGGCGATGTCCTCAGCGGGACGATCGGCGCCCTCCTCGCCCAGCGCCTCGGAGCCTGGGACGCGGCGCGCCTGGGCGTCTATCTGCACGGCCTGGCCGGCGAGCAGGTGCGAGCGCGGATCGGCGACAGCGGGCTGCTCGCCTCGGACCTGCCGGACGAGATCGCCCATGCCCGCCGGAAGCTTGCGGCACTCCGCGACGACGACCGCCACCCGTTCGCATCCGCTCCGGGGGAGCGGTCCTGAGCGGGGCGAGGGCCGCCGAGCGGTCAGGCGCCGGCCGGCGGGCCGGCGGTCAGAAGCCCTCAGTCATCGCTGGCGTCTCCAGCGGCGAGCCGATCGAGGTCCGCCTCGCGGCCGCCGGCCTACCACCGCTCCCGCGTCACGCCTGGCTCGAGGCGGACCTCGGGGCCCTGGAGGCGAATCTCCGCACGATCCGCACGCTCGTAGGCCCGGGCGTGGCGATCGCAGCCGTCGTGAAGGGAGATGGCTACGGGCACGGGTTGGAGGCCGCCGCACGGACGTTCGCCGCCGCGGGCGCCGAACTCCTTTGCGTGGCGACCCTCGATGAGGGTCTCGCCCTCCGCGCGGCCGGCGTCACCGCGCCGACGGCCGTCCTCTTCGCGATCCCCGTCGAGCGGCTCGACGAGGCGATCCGGGCGCGACTGGAGCTGGTCGCGGCCGACCTCGACGGGATCGACGCGCTGCTCCGTGCCTGGCGTGCGCGCTCGTCCGGGCTAGGCCACGAGAACGAGGAGCTCGTCCTTCACCTCGAGATCGAGACGGGGCTCGGTCGGGCGGGGGTGCCGGTGGCGCGGGCGGCAGCGGTCGCCGCCTCGATCGTCGCGACTCCCGGTGTCCGGCTGCGCTCCGTCTGGTCGCACCTCGCCAGCTCGCACGACGCGGACACCTCGGCCGAGCAGGTTGGTCGCTTCGAGACGGCCGTGGCGGCGGTCCGCCGGGCGGGCGTGGAGGTCCCGGCTCGCCACCTGGCCGCGAGTGGGGGGCTGTTCGGGGCGACCGGGCCGTCGCTGGAGCTCGTCCGCCCGGGCTTGGCCCTCTACGGTGAGCTCGGCGTCGGCTTCCCTGTCGCACCGAGCCTGCAGGCCGCGGCGTCGGCGCTCCGGCCGGCCCTGACCCTGAAGGCGCGGCCGCTCCGGGTCGAGGCCGTGCCGGCCGGGACGCCGACCGGCTACGGCGGGCTGTGGCGGGCTCCACGGCCGTCGGTCGTCGCCACGCTGCCGGTCGGCTATGCCGACGGCTATGCCCGTTCGTATGGAGCTGGCTCGGGTGCCGATGGGACAGCCGACGTCCTCGTTCGGGGCAGGCGTGCGTCCGTTGTCGGCAGCGTCGCGATGGACGCGATCGCGGTCGACGTGACGAACATCCCGGGCGTTGGCCAGACGGACGAGTTCGTCCTGCTCGGGGTCCAGGGGAACGACCGCATCGCGGCATCTGAGCTGGCGCGATTACGCACCACGATCGTCTACGAGGTGCTCACCGCGATGGCACCGCGACTGACCCGGGTGTACCATGCGCCGGCCGGACTCCTGGGTCTCCGAACGCTGCAGGGTGAGACCGCATCCCGAGAACGGGGAGGTGAGGCATGAGCGAACCCCGCGTCCCCCTTCCCGAGGAGGCGAGCGACGAGCTGATCGAGTTCGTCGCGCGAGAGATCCAGCTCCGTGGCCTGACCACCCCCGCCGTTCTGTTTCTTCAGTCGAGCCGGCCGTACCGCCCGCTGGGCAGTCAGGCGATGCTCTTCTTCGATCCCGTCCTGCGCGGCATCTTCGGTGGCGACCTCGCCGAGGTCCAGCACCTCCTGGCCGACGATGACGGGATCGAGCGGCTGATCGAGCGCCTCCAGGAGCTCGAGGAGCAGACGACCTGGGACGCGTGAGCCGGTCCTAGCCGCGCGGGCTGCCTGCGCCACGATCGACGGGAGCCGCCGGTCCCCCCGGTCGGGCCAGGCACCGGTCCGGCTACGATAGCCCCGTGAGCCAGGAACCCCTCTGCTTCTTCACGGTCGACCGCGGGACAGCCTCGACTGCGGCCGGTCTCGTGGGTCGGCTCGGCGGGCGCTTCCGGCTCCTCGGCGCGGCCGCCCAGCCCGCCGGGCTCCCCGACGAGCCGCTCTTCGAGCGCCTCGTCGACGCGGTGGTGGAAACGGATCCGGAGGCGCTCCCCGAACACACGACCTGGCCCGACTGGGCCCGTCTCGAAGCCGCCAGCTTCGTGCCGGGGCGCCTGGTCGTTGCGGCCACGACCGAGCGCCGGCTCGGACAGATCGAAGCCGCCGTGGCCGGAGCGGGTTGGGAGATCGGTCCCCGAATCACCCCCGGCCGGATGGACCCGCTGGCGGCGACCGATGCCTGCCTCCAGCCCGGACTCGCTGGGATCGTCGTGGGGGCGAGTGATCCCCCGAGCGTCGACGAGCGCGATCCGCTGCCCGATCTCTGCGCCCTCCTGGGTGCCGCGGCGGCGCGCCGGGGCGACCTGCTCTGTCTCCTCGTCGGCGGCGCCGGGGAGCACGCGGACCGCTTCCCGGCCGACTCGATCGTGCTTGGTCCGGCCGCCGAGCCGGTGCCGGCGACGCAGCCGACCGCGCTCCGGAGCCTGGCCGAGGAGCTCGCAGCGCAGCGCGCGCCGCGCACCCGGGGCGGGGTGCCGCTGCCCGACGTTCGGCGCGGCTTTCGGACCTCGGTGGCCTCGCTCGCGGCGCTCCTCGAGCGGCGCGTCGAAGCGGTGGACATCGGTCACTCCGCGGGCCAGCGCGTGCTCGCCTCCCCGGAGGGCGTGCAGGCGGACCTCGTCATGGCCGACGCCGCTCTCGTGCCGGCGAGCGCACTGGAGGACGAGAAGCTCGTCGACGCCGTCCTGCGCTGGTCTCCGCTGCGTGCCGACGAGTTCGAGCAACGTGACCGTGTCCGCAATCTCCGTCTTGCCCCCTGGCGCGACGCCTCAGGCGACGGTGCGCAGCTCCGGATGGCCGCGGCCCGAGCTGCGCTCGCCCGGCTCGAGGCCGCCTGGATCCTGCCGGACGAGCCGGACGGTCGACCCGCGAACCGCTCGGCCGACCTCCTCGTCGCGGCGGGCGGTGCCTTCGCCGTGGCTCCGCCGCCGGTGGTCGCGCTCGCCCTCGTCGATACGCTCCGCCGCCCCGGTGGGGTCGCGCTCTTCTACGACCACGCCCGGATGCTGGGGCCCTTGGGGACCCTCGAGGAGGAGGCCGACCGGCGGCGGCTCCTGGCCGACCTGCTCGACGACGCCCTCGTCCCGCTGGGCAGCGCGATCCTGGCCACCGGACTGCGCCCCGGCAGGAATGCCGGCACGCTGCGCCTGACGAGCGATGGCCAGGTGAACGAGGTGGACCTGGTGCCCGGCGCCGTCCAGCTCGTCGACCTCCCACCGGGGATCGCCGCGACCGCCGAGATCGAGACCCGCGAGGGAGCCTGGCTCGGCGTCAAGGCCCGCCGGATCGCGCTCGATGTGGCGGGCGGGCTGGGCGGACTTCTCGTCGACACCCGCGACGTCCCGCTCCGGCTTCCCGACCGGCCCGAGCGCCGGCGGGAGCTGCTCGAGGCGTGGCAGCGCCCCCTCTGGACGGGCGGCGAGCCGTGAGGGCCGATCGATGGCGGTGACGTTCGCCCCCGCCGACGTCGTCGTCACGCGCCTGCGGGTGCGTCGGGAGCCGATCGCCTGGTTCGCCCTTCAGCCGGCCGACCGACCGATCGCCGAGCCGGGCCAGCGGCTCATCGCGGGCGACCCCCTGCTCGAGCGCGTTCGGGATCCCACCGTTAGCGAGGCGCGCCTGCCCGAATCGGCCCAGGGCCTCTCGCCCGGTGAACCGGTCCGCCGCGGGGAGGCGATCGCGGGCTCGGGCCGGCGGGCGATCCGTTTCGAGGCCGGAGGGCGGGTCCTCTACGAGGCGCCACGGCGCCACCTTCGCGTGGCCGTGGGCACTCACCACGAGATCCTCTACTCGCCGATCGCAGGCTTCGTCGAGGGGATCACGCCCGGCGGGATCGGCGTCCGCTGCGACGGGCTCGGCGTATCGGGCGTGGCGGCTGCCGGGGATCCGGCGGGTGGTCGCCTCGTCGTTGCGGTCCCGGGACCGGAGGCCGAGCTGCGCTCGACGGCGATCGACGTGGGCGCCGCCGGGACGGTCCTCGTGGGCGGGTCGCGGGTGGACGTCGAGGCGCTCACGCGCGCCCGCGCGATGGGCGTCCGGGGCATCGTCACCGGCGGGCTGATGGCGAAGGACCTGAAGGGGTTCCTCCAGTCGGAGGCGCGCCAGCGGGCCGGGCTCCAGCCAAGCAGCGTCTTCGGGGTCGTCGTCCTCGACGGGTACGGCCGGCGGCCGATCCCGCGGCCGGTGTGGGACGCCCTCCGCGAGGCGGAAGGCCAGGAGGTCGGCCTCGTCATCGACCCGCCGATGCTCGTCCTTCCGCCCGGCGTTCCGATCGGCCGTCCCAGGCAGACCCAGGTCCGGGTCACGGCGGGCGACCATGTCGGCCGTCAGGCCCGCTTCGTCCGCTATCTCGGCCTGCGACGGCAGCCCGGCGGGCTCTACCAGCCGTCGGCGCTCATCGAGCTCGAGCCGACCGATCCGGAGGGGACGCCCGAGCGGGCCGTGGTGCCGCTGGCCGACCTCGAGCGCTGGGAGTAGCCTCTCCCGCCATGCCCGCCCGTAGCGCGGCGGCGGTCGCTCCGACCGTCGTCGCGACCTCTGCCTCCGAGGTCGAGACGCGCTCGCTCGCCGGCGCCCTCGCCCGGCGTGCCGCGCCTGGCGATCGGATCGCGCTCATCGGCGAGCTCGGCGCAGGCAAGACCCAGTTCGCGAAGGGGTTCGCCGCCGGCCTCGGGATCCCCGAGGTGGTGAACAGCCCGAGCTTCACGCTGATGGCCGAGTACCGGGGTCGCCTGCCGCTCTTCCATCTCGACCTCTACCGCCTGGCCGGCCCAGAAGAGGTCGTCGGCGGCGGCCTCCTGGACGAGCGCCAGACCGACGGCGTCACCCTCATCGAGTGGGCCGAGCGGCTCGACCAGCGGCTCGATCCGGACCGGCTCGAGATCCGCTTCACGGTCCTGCCCGACGAGCGACGCCGGATCGAGCTCGACACCCGCCTGGCGCGCTATGAGCGCTACCTCGAGGCGGCGCGGCGGTGGTGCCGATGATCCCGTTGCCGGTGCTCGCGATCGACACGGCCACCTCGCGGACCGTCGCTCGACTGGTGATGGGCGGGGCGCCGGGGGGCCCGCGCTTCGGCCGGGACGTCGTCGCAGCCCGGCATGGCGGTGAGCTGCTGCCCGCGATCGAGGCCTGCTTCGCCGAAGCCGGGCGCGGCGTCGAGGCCCTCGGCGCGGTCGTCGTGGGAACGGGGCCGGGGAGCTTCACCGGTGTCCGGATCGGGATGGCGGCGGCGAAGACGATCGCCTACGCGCGACGGCTACCGATCCTGGGCGTGCCGACGCCGGTCGCGCTCGCCGCCGCCACCCTCGCGGCCGAGGGAGGACTCGGCCGCGCGGCCGACCTCCTTGTCGTCCAGCCCGCCGGCCCAAGCGATCGCTATGTGACACGGATCCGCTGGACGCCGGGTGAGCCGGATGCCGCCGGCGAGGCGCGGCTGGCGTACGAGGTCACGGAGGGTCCGCGGATCGCTCCGCCGCGCGAGGACCTTGTCGAGGCGCTCGGCGGCGCCGTGCTCGTCGCGATCGACCTGGACGCCGATCTCTCGTCTGGCGACGAGGCGCGCCAGCGCAGCCGCAGGGCGCTCGAGGGGCTCGGCGATGCGCTCCTCGACGTCGGCTTGGCACGCCTGGAGCGCAGCCAGCAGGACGACGTGTCCGAGCTCGTGCCAGCGTACGTGACCCTTCCGCGCGGCGTCGAGGAAGCGGCAGCTGCCGTGGCCTGGGCGCCCGAGCTCGGCTAGCCCGGTGATGGTCGCCCGACCCCCCGTCCGCCTCCGGATCGAGCCGATGCGACTGGCCGACATCCCGGCCGTCCATGCGATCGAGCGAGCCAGCTTCCCGGTGCCCTGGCCCTCCTACGCCTTCCGCCAGGAGCTCGAGACGAACCGGCTCGCCCACTATCTCGTCGGGCGGGCGGGCGACGAGGTCGTCGCCTACGCGGGGATCTGGATGATGGTCGACGAGGCGCACATCACGACGTTCGCCGTGCTGCCCGACTGGCGCCGGCAGGGGATCGGGGCTCGGCTGCTCCTCGCGGTCCTCGACGTCGCCGAGGGTCTCGGGGCGCGGGAGGCCACGCTGGAGGTCCGCCTTTCGAACCTCGCCGCCCGCCGGCTTTACGAATCGTTCGGCTTCCGGCCCGTCGGCATCCGGCCCAACTACTACTCCGACAACAGCGAGGACGCGCTGATCATGACGACGGAGCCGCTGGCCGAGGAGACGATGCGCGTCCGCATCGCGGAGCTGCGGTCGCGGCTCGACAGCGGCGGGTCGCGGCTCGAGAGCGACGAGGCGCTGCCCTGAGCGTGCACCCTCAGCCGGCACTCGCGAAGGGCACGATCCTCGCCTTCGAGACGTCCTGCGACGAGACCGCCGTGGCCGTCGTCGCGGGTGGCAGGCGGATCGTCGCCAGCGTCGTGGCCAGCCAGGTCGAGCTTCACGCGCCGACCGGCGGGATCGTCCCCGAAGTCGCGGCGCGGGCGCACCTCCGCTGGATCATCCCGGTCCTCGAGGAGGCTCGCACGCGGGCCGGCCTCGAGGACTGGTCGAGGCTCGACGCCGTCGCGGTCACCGAGGGGCCCGGCCTTGCCGGCGCGCTGCTCGTGGGGATCACGACCGCCAAGACCCTCGCCTGGGTCCACCGGCTGCCGCTCGTGCCCGTCAACCACCTGGAGGGCCACATCTACGCCGCCTGGCTGCTCGATCCGGACGAGCCCGAGCGTCCGCCGCCGGAGTTCCCGCTCGTGGCGCTCGTCGTGAGCGGCGGGCACACGTTCCTCGTCGAGATGCGCGGCCATCTCGACTACCGGCTCCTGGGCCAGACCGTCGACGACGCCGCGGGCGAGGCGTTCGACAAGGTCGGCCGGCTGCTTGGGCTCCCGTATCCGGGAGGCCCAGAGATCATGCGTGTCGCCGCCGGCGCCGAGCGTCGGGACCGGACGTTCCCGCGCGCATGGCTAGGCGAGACCTACGATTTCAGCTTCAGCGGCCTGAAGACGGCCGCACGACGGGCGGTCGAATCCGAACGCGGCGGTGACGGAGCTCGCCTTCCCGAGGAGACGATCGCCGAGCTCGCCTACGCATTCCAGGAATCGGTCGTCGACGTCCTGGCCACGAAGACCGCCCTCGCCGCCGAGCGCCGCGGGGCGCGAACGATCGTCCTCGGCGGGGGCGTCGCGGCGAATACCGTCCTGCGCGAGCGGATCGAGGATCGGGCCCGGGCTCTGGGCATCCCCGTCGTCGTCCCGAGACCCGGTCTCTGCACCGACAATGCGGCGATGATCGGGGCGGCCGGCTGGTTCCGCGCCCGGGCCGGGGCGCGTGCCGGCGGTGATCTCGAGGCGCGCCCCTCGCTCAAGCTCGCGGTGTAGCCATGGCCACGGGGAGGCGCGCCGTCGTCGCGGAGGACGCGCTCGAGGCGGAGCGGCTCGGCCCCGAAGCGCTCCAGCGGTATCTCCGCCGCCACGGGCTTGTCGCTCGCAAGTCGCTGGGCCAGCACTTCCTGGCCGACGTGGAAGTGCTGGAGGCGATCGTCGAGGCTGCCGCACCCGCCCCGGGCCGGCGGGTGCTCGAGATCGGGCCCGGCGTGGGC
>DASYTK010000026.1:0-11488 GCA_036002405.1 Candidatus Limnocylindrales bacterium | reverse complement strand
GTGCCGGTCTTCACGCTCGCCCCGGCGGTGGTCTACCTGGCGAGCGTCATGACCCTCCTCGTCATGCCCTTCGCGCCCGGGCTCATCGGCCTCGACATGAACCTCGGCCTGCTCTACTTCTTCGCCATCGGCGGCCTGACGACGGTGGGCTTGCTGATGGCGGGCTGGTCGAGCTTCAACAAGTACTCCCTGCTGGGCGGCCTCCGGGCGGCGGCGGCGATCATCAGCTACGAGATCCCGCTCACCCTCGCCGTGGTCGGGATCATCCTGCTGACCGGGACCCTCAGCCTGAACTCGATCGTCCTCGCCCAGTCGGGAAGTTTCCTCGACTGGTTCGTCGTGAAGCAGCCCCTTGCGTTCCTCGTCTTCTTCATCGCCGCGACGGCCGAAGGCAGCCGCACCCCGTTCGACCTGACCGAGGCGGACAGCGAGATCGTGGCGGGGTTCGCGACCGAGTACAGCGGTATGCGTTTCGGGTTCTTCTTCTTCGCCGAGTACGTGAACGTCTTCATCCTCTCGGCGCTGTCGGTGGTCCTCTTCTTCGGCGGCTGGAACGCCCCGATCGACGTCGCCTGGCTTCTCGCCCAGGTCGGCATCAGCGTCGATCCGGCGATCGATCCGGGCCGGCTGGGGATCGGGCTGCTGTTCGCGATCGCCCTGGTACCGTTCGTCGGGACGCTCCTGTTCACGCTGCCGATCTGGATGGTCCGCAGCGACTGGTCCTTCCTGAAGTCGCTCGTCGTCGGCTTCGTCCTCTTCAACGTGCTGGTCATGGCGCTCGTCGGGCTCTGGCTGACAGCCAGCTTCGAGGCGGTCATCGGGCTGCTCTGGTTCCTGGGCAAGACGTACGCCTTCGTCTTCACGTTCGTCTGGATGCGAGGGACGCTCCCTCGCGTGCGGATCGATCAGCTCATGGGCTTTGCCTGGAAGTGGCTGATGCCGGCCGCGCTCCTCAACCTCTTCGCGACCGCGGCGGCGATCGTCGTCGTGGAGCAGTTGCGGTAAGCCGATGAGCCTGAGCGACATCATCCCCGGCTACGGCCTCGTCAAGGGGATGGCGATCGGATTCCTGCGCATCTTCGAGCGCAAGCCGACCGTCCAGTACCCCGAGGTGGTCCAGGAGATCTCGCCTCGCCATCGGGGCCGGCTGATCCTGCTCTACGACGAGTACGGCACGCTGAAGTGCGAAACCTGCTTCCAGTGCGCTCAGGCCTGCCCGATCGAGTGCATCGACATGGGCGGCGTCGACACGAAGAACCGCTTCCACGTTCATTGGGGACCGGCAGAGCAGTACGCCGAGCGGCGCGAAGAGTCGGCTGTCCGGAGGGCCGGCCGGGTGGTGCCCGACCCGGTCTTTGCCTGGTTCAGGCCGGTCGATCTCGGGCCCCTCGACGTGATCCTCGAGGAGGAGGACTACGACCCTCGCCGGATGCTCCGGATCCTCGACCGGACCCAGGAGCAGTACGGGCACCTGCCGGTGGCCGCCCTCAAGCACATCAGCTTCCAGACGGGGGCCTGGTACTCGGAGATCTACGGCATCGCGACCTCGTACCCGGCGCGCTTCCGGATGGAGCCCGCTTCGGCGCACGAGATCGGCCTGTGCCGCTGCCCGGCCTGCCTGATGCGCGGCGCCGGGAGGATCGAGGAGGCGCTCATCGATGCCCTGGGCACGGGGCTCGGCGGCACGAGCCCCGATGGCGCGGTCCGCTTCGCCTCGATCGATTGCCACGGCGATTCCAGCGAGCGGGCTCTCGTGACCCTCGACGGTGAGCCGCAGCGTGAGGCTGCCCCTGAGGCGATCGCGCGACTGGCTCAGCGTCTTCGTACGGGACACGCCGTCGAGGCCCGGGTCTGACGATGGAGCTGCTCGAGCGTCCCCGGGGCTGGCCGGGCGTGCTCCTCGGGCGGCCGGCCTCGGACGGGGAGACCGGCCTGGAGGCCGCCGAGCGAGCCGGCGCCTGGAGAGCGTGGCGGACGGCCCTCCGCGAGCACGGCCCGGAGGGGGTGATCCGCACCGTGGAGGCCTCCGGTCTCCGCGGGCGCGGCGGGGCGGGGTTCCCCACCGGCGCCAAGTGGCGGGCCTGCCGCGAGGCCGACGGGCGCGGGCGCTACGTGGTGGCGAACGGTGTAGAAGCCGACCCGAGCGCCCAGCTCGACCGCGCCTTGATGGAGCGCGACCCGCACGCGGTCGTCGAGGGCACGGCGCTCGCCGCCTACGCGGTCGGGGCCGGCGAGGCGATCATCTGCGTCCGTGCTGGGTACGTGCGGGCGTTCGAGCGCCTGAGCGCGGCCGTCCGCGCCGCGGAGGAGGCCGGGCTGATCGGTGCCAACGCCCTCGGTAGCGGCGTCGACGTCCATCTCGACGTCCGAGCGGTGAGCGGCTCGTTCATGCTCGGCGAGGAGACCGTCCTCCTCCGCTCGCTCGAGGGGAAGCGCGCCCAGCCCGACCAGCGCCCGCCCTACCCCGCCCAGCGTGGGCTGTGGGGCGAGCCGACCGTCGTCAACAACGTCGAGACGCTCGCCGCCGTCCCCTGGATCGTCGAGCGAGGAGCGGAGGCGTATGGGCGGATCGGCGCCAAGCAGGCGCCCGGCACGACGCTCGTCCAGCTGACCGGCGCCGTTCGGCACCCGGGAATCCTCGAGGTGCCGCTGGGGACTCGGCTCGAAGCCGTGGTGGATGCCGGTGGCGGAGGAGCGGGGCGCCTGAAGGCGCTCCTCGTCGGCGGGCCGTCGGGCGGCTTCGTGCCCGCCGATGCCCTGGAGACACGCTTCGCGTTCGGTGCGCTCGCCGAGGCGGGCGCGATCATGGGCTCGGGCACGATCCTCGCCCTCGACGAGCGGGCCTGCATCGTGGACCTCGCGACGCTCATGACCCGCTTCCTGGCCACGGAAGCGTGCGGCAAGACGATCCCCTGCCGGATCGGCACGAAGCGCCTGGCAGAGATCGGCGAGCGCTTCACCGGCGGGCGGCCGCGGCCCAGGGACCCGGAACTTCTCGGCGATCTCGCGGCGGACGTCCGGGATGGGGCCCTCTGCGCCCTCGAGCTGACCGCCATCAACCCGCTGGTCAGCGGGATGCGATACTTCGAGCAGGAGTTCGAGGACCACATCCTCCGCAGCGCCTGCCCCGCCGGCGTCTGTCGTCCCCTCCGCGTCGCGGCCGGCGCGGCCCACTGATCGACCACTGACCCGATGACCGATCTGCTGCCGCAGGAAGCCGCCGCCCCCTCACTGGCAGAGCGCCTGCTCGAGACGCAGGCGCCCCAGCGGCCTCTCTCCGCTCCGACGTTCACGGTCGAGGTCGACGGGCGCCAGCTGACCGGACACGCAGGGCAGACGATCCTGGAGGTCTGCCGGGATGCCGGGATCGAGGTCCCGACCCTCTGCTACGAGCCGAAGCTGCCCGGTTTCGGTGCTTGCCGGATGTGCGTCGTCGAGGTCGAGGGCGAAGATCGGCCGCCGATCAGCTGCTCCCGGGATGCCGAACCCGGGATGGTCGTCAGGACGCAGACGCCGCGCCTGCGCCAGATCCGCAAGACGAACCTCGAGCTGATCTTCAGCGACCACAACGCCTATTGCCTGCCGCCCTGCCAGAACAAGTGCCCCAGCCACATCGACATCCCGGGCTTCCTGAAGGCGAACACCGAAGGCGATTGGGCCGAGTCGGCCCGGATCTTCAAGCGGACCATCCCCTTCCCGAGCATCCTCGGCCGCGTTTGCCCGGCGCCCTGCGAGGAGCATTGCCGGCGGGACGAGGTCGAGGAGGCGATCGCGATCCGCGACAGCCACCGCTACGCCGGGGACCAGGTCCTCAAGCTCCAGGCGGAAGGGACGAGGGCGCCCGTCCCGTTCGAGATCCAGCCACCAACCGGCAAGCGCGTCGCCGTCATCGGCTCGGGCCCGACCGGGATGTCGACCGCCTACTACCTCGCGATCGCCGGTCACGACGTGACGGTGTTCGAGCGTGATCCGGCGGCCGGCGGGATGCTCCGCTACGGCATCCCCCAGTACCGATTGCCAAAGGTCGAGATCCTCGAAGCCGAGTACCAGGCGGTCTGGGATCTCGGCGTGAAGCTCGTCGTCAACGCCGCGCTGGGCCGCGACTTCACGCTGGACGACCTCCAGAACCAGGGCTACGACTCGGTCTGCATCGCGATCGGCTGCTACGACACGAACAGGCTCGGGATCCCAGGCGAGGACGCCGAGAAGGTCCTTGACGGCCTCGAGTACCTGCGCGTGGCCACGCTCGGATTGCGCTACCCCGGCCACGAAGGGAAGCGGGTCGTCGTCATCGGCGGCGGCTTCACCTCGATGGACTGCACACGGACCTCGATCCGGCAGGGCGCCAGGCAGGTGACCCTGGTCTACCGCCGCGACATGAAGGACATGCCCGCCGCGAACGAGGTCCACGAAGCGATCGAGGAGGGCGCGGTTGGCATCTTCCAGGCGGCACCGACGCGGGTCCTCGCCGACGAGCGCAACCGCGTGACGGGGGTGGAGTTCCAGCGGATGCGGCTGGGAGAGCCGGACGCGTCGGGCCGGCGGCGGCCCGAGCCGATGCCCGGCACGGAGTTCGTCATCGAGTGCGACCGAGTCCTGCTGGCGATCGGCCAGGGGCCCGACCTGTCATGGCTCGAGCGTGGCTCGAGCGGCGTCGAGGCGACGAAGAACCGTCGCCTCAAGGCGGACGCCGTGACGTTCGCGACCGGTCGACCCGGGGTCTTCGGGACTGGCGACGTCCGCGTCGGATCGGCCACAGTCGTCCAAGCGAACGCGGAGGGTCGCCGCGCTGCGTATGCGATCGACGCCTACCTCCAGGGCCAGGACCTCGAACAGATCCGCACCCGGCAGACCCTCGCCGAGCCGCAGCCCGAGTTCCTCTCGATCGTGCCCTTCACGGGCGAGGTGAAGGAGCCGCGCTACCGGCTCAAGGCGATGGCGCCGGAGGTGCGGAACACGAGCTACGTCGAGTACGAGATCCCCTACAGCCAGACGGAGGCGATGGCCGAGTCGAAGCGCTGCCTCCAGTGCACCTGTGAGGCGATCGGCTACTGCGACCTGCGCCGCCAGGGAATCGAGTACGGGACCGTGCTGAAGACCCTCGAGCCGCAGCAAAGCGGCGCCTTCAGCTTCCGGAGCGTGCTCGAGAACCGCTTCACGGGCGAGAACCACGACTACATCCGCGACGACTCCCATGCCTTCATCCTGCGCGAGCCGTCGCGCTGCATCGACTGCGGTCGCTGCGCTCAGGTGTGCAAGGAGATCGTCGGGGCGGCCTGCTACGACTTCATGCGTACCGGGTTCGACACGCTCGTCACGACGCCGCTCGACATGAGCCTGAACACGACTCCCTGCGTGAGCTGCGGCCGCTGCGCCGAGACCTGCCCGACCGGGGCGCTCATGCCGAAGCCGCGGGTCCTCGAAAAGTACGACGTGGACGAGAGTCGCTGCATCCTCTGCGGGATCTGTGTGGATGCCTGCCCGTATGACGCGCTCCGCTGCGGGCCCGACTTCGAGCTCAGCCACGAGAGCCGCGCCGAGCCGATGATCGACCTGATGGCGATCAGCGCGATCGACCGCGATACCGAGATCAGCTACGTGGAGCGCGAGCGCGACTGGCTCGCGCGCGCCGAGGCCTCCGGGCGGCGGCTCGATCCCGCGAAGCTGCTGCCCGTGTTGCCGGCCGGTCTGGGGGGCGACGGGCGCGGCAACGGCCATGGGCCCGGCGGCGCCGGCGGTCACGTCCGCCCGCGCTAGCAGGGGCCGCGTGGCGATCCCGGAGACGATCCCCTTCATCGGCTGGAGCTGGGCCGACCTCCTCTTCCTCCTCTTCGCGACGACTCTCCTGGGCACCGGCCTGCTCGTCGTCCTGGGGCGGAACATCATCCGCTCCGGCCTCTGGATGATCGCCTGCTTCGCCTCGCTGGCGGGCCTCTACGTCCTCCTCGGGGCGACGCTCATCGCGGCCGCCCAGGTCCTCATCTACATCGGCGCGATCTCCGTGCTCGTGCTCTTCGCGGTGATGCTGACCCAGACGAAGGCAGCGCCGACGCGCCTGGCCTTTCACCACCAGGCCTGGGCCGGCGCGCTCGCGGCGGTCGGCCTGGCCCTCCTGCTCGGTCTCGTCGTCGCGAGCACGGCCTGGCCCGGGAAGGGCCCACGGACGGCCAGCCCCGCCGACCAGCTCGCGCGCCTCCTCTTCAGCGACTACGTGCTCGCCTTCGAGGTCGTCAGCGTCCTGCTCCTGGCCGCCGTAATCGGCGGCGTCTTCCTCGCCAAGCGCGAAGACGAGCCGGAGGAGAGCATCGTGCCCTCCGACGGCGCGCCGCCGGGGCGATGGCCGGGGGAGGAGCAGGGGTCGTCGTGAGCCAGTCGCTCGAGGCCTACCTGGTCCTCTCCAGCCTGCTGTTCTCGATCGGCACCTTCGGCTTCCTCGCCCGCCGGAACGCGATCGCGATGCTCATGTCGATCGAGCTGATGCTCAACGGCGTGAACCTCGCGATCGTCGCCTTCGGTGCCTTCCAGCCCGCACTCCACGGCGACGCGGCGATCATCGCGCTCATGGTGATGGCCGTGGCCGCGGCCGAGGCCACCGTCGGGCTGGCGATCGTCATGGCCATCTACCGGAACCGGCGGACGCCCCTCGTCGACGAGTACGACCGGATGCGCGAGTGAGCTGTGACTCCGCCTGACGGCGCGGTCGGGCAGCTCCTCGTCACGCTCCTTCTCGGCCTGCCCCTGGCGGGCTTCGCGCTGACCGCCCTCGTCGGACGCCGTCTGACGACTCGCGCCTGGGTCATCGCCGTCCCGGCGATCGTGCTCACCTGGGCGCTCGGGCTCGTCGTGATCTGGAGCTCGCTCAGCGGCCGCTACGGTGAAGCCGGCCTCCACGTCGTCCTCTATCGCTGGATCCCGGCCGGGGATTTCACGATCGACTTCTCGCTCGCCGTCGACGCCCTGACCGCCGTCCTCCTCATCGTCGTCACGACGGTCGGCATGCTCGTCCACGTCTACTCGATCGGGTACATGGCGCACGAGCCCGGACGCTGGCGCTTCTTCGCCTATATGAACCTCTTCATGTTCAGCATGCTGCTGCTCGTCCTGGCCTCGAACTTCCTCGTCCTCTTCGCGGCCTGGGAGCTGGTCGGGCTGTGCAGCTACCTGCTGATCGGCTACTGGTACGAGCGGCGGAGCGCCGCGCTCGCGGCGAAGAAGGCCTTCATCGTCAACCGCGTCGGCGACCTCGGCTTCGGGCTCGGCCTGATGGCGATCTGGACGACCGTCGGATCGCTCGATTTCGGGGAGGTCTTCGAGCGGCTGCCTCGAGCGGTCGAAAGCGGCCAGGTCGAGCACTGGATGATCGTCGGGATCGCGCTCCTGATCTTCGCCGGCGCGGTGGGCAAGAGTGCCCAGTTCCCGCTCCACGTCTGGCTGCCCGACGCGATGGAGGGCCCGACGCCGGTGAGTGCCCTGATCCACGCCGCGACGATGGTCAATGCCGGCGTGTACATGGTGGCCCGGACGAACCCGATCTTCGTGCTCGCCCCCGAGATCATGGTCGTCGTCGCCGCGATCGGCATCGTCACCGCGATCCTGGCCGCCTCGATCGCGCTGACCCAGACGGACATCAAGCGGGTCCTTGCCTATTCGACCCTCAGCCAGCTCGGCTACATGTTCGCCGCGCTCGGCGTCGGGGCCTACATCGCGGCGATCTTCCACCTCGTGACGCACGGCTTCTTCAAGGGCCTGCTCTTCCTCGGCTCGGGCTCGGTCATCCACGCCGTCCACGAGGAGCAGGACATGAATCGGATGGGAGGGCTCTGGCGGCGGATCCGGGTGACCCACCTGACGATGCTCGTCGGGGCGATCGCGATCAGCGGCATCCCCTTCTTCGCCGGTTTCTTCTCGAAGGACGAGATCCTCGGCGAGTCCTTCAAGCTCGGCTTCGCCTGGGTCTGGGCGATCGGCGTCGTCGTCGCCCTCCTGACCGCCTTCTACATGTTCCGCTTGATGGGAAAGACGTTCTACGGCCCCTCGAACGTCGATCGGCACGTCGAGCCCCACATCCACGAGTCGCCGGCGACGATGACGATCCCGCTCGTCCTGCTGGCCATCCCGTCCGCGCTCATCGGCCTCGCCCTCGGCTGGCCGCCCGAGAGCGGCCTCATCCACGGCTGGCTCGAGCCAGTCTTCGCCGGCGCCGAGGAGACCCTCGGTCGTCATCCCGAGCCGTTCCTCTTCTTCGGCATCGACGGCTACCTCGTCGGGGTGAGTGTCGGCGTCGGCCTCGTCGGACTCGTCCTCGCCGCCTGGCTGTTCGGCTTCCGCCTGCCGGTCCTTGGGCTCGAGCGGCAGCCGCGACCCGCCCGCGTCGAGCGCTGGACCGACCGGCTGCGGCCGCTCTACCGTGCCTCGGCCGCGAAGTGGTGGTTCGACGATCTCAACGACCTGCTCTTCGTCCGCATCGGCGGCGTCGTCGCCCAGGGGATCTGGTGGTTCGACGTGAACGTCGTCGACGGCGCGGTCAACGCGGTGGGGCGGCTGACCCAATCGAGCGGCCGCGAGATCCGCCAGATCCAAACCGGTCGCGTCCAGAACTACGCCCTCGGCATCGCGCTCGGCCTGCTCGTCGTGGCCGTCAGTTACCTCGTCGTGGTGCGGGCATGATGGAGCTGCCCTTCCCGATCCTGAGCGCGATCACCCTTGTCCCGCTCGTCGGGGCGATCCTCCTCGCCTTCATCCCACGCGAGCGGGCCGAGCTGATCCGCCTGGTGGCTCTCGGGACGGCACTCCTGAGCTTCGCCCTGTCGGTTCTCCTCCTGGCCGCGTTCGACGCCGGGGCGCCGGGCTTCCAGTACGTCGAGCAGGCGGACTGGATCCCCGCCTTCGGAATCCAGTACAAGCTCGGCGTCGACGGGATCGCGCTCGTCCTCGTCGTCCTGACGACGACTCTGACATGGGTGAGCATCCTGGCCAGCTTCGGGCCGATCCAGGACCGCGTGAAGGAGTACATGATCTCCTTCCTCGTCCTCGAGGTCGGGATGCTCGGCGTCTTCCTCGCCCTCGACCTCTTCCTCTTCTACGTCTTCTGGGAAGTCGTGCTCGTGCCGATGTACCTGATCATCGGCATCTGGGGCGGACCGGACCGGATCTACGCCACGATCAAGTTCGTCCTCTACACCCTCCTGGGCTCGCTCCTCATGCTCGTGGCGATCCTCGCCACGGCCTTCGCCTTCCAGGCCGGGCACGGCGGCGACTGGGCCGGCGCCTTCGACTACGAGCGGCTGCGGACGGCGGGCTTCGACCAGACCCTCCAGCTCTTCGCCTTCGGGGCGTTCTTCCTCGCCTTCGCGATCAAGGTCCCGATGTTCCCCTTCCACACCTGGCTACCAGACGCGCACGTCGAGGCACCCACGGCCGGCTCGGTCATCCTCGCCGGCGTCCTGCTCAAGCTTGGCGGCTACGGCTTCATCCGCTTCGCGCTACCGCTCTATCCCGATGCCGCCCAGGCCTGGGCGCCGGCGATCATCGTCCTCTCGCTGATCGCGATCATCTACGGCGCGATCGTCGCGCTCGTCCAACCGGATCTGAAGAAGCTCGTCGCCTACAGCTCGGTCAGCCACATGGGCTTCGTCACGCTCGGGATCTTCATCTTCCAGCGCCAGGGCCTCGAGGGCGCGATCCTCCAGATGGTCAACCATGGCCTGATCACGGGGGCTCTCTTCCTCTGCGTCGGTGTGATCTACGAGCGCACGCACGATCGACAGATCGCCCGGATGGGTGGCCTGGCCCGCCCGACACCGCTCTACGCGGCGACATTCGGCTTCTTCGTCCTGGCCAGTCTTGGCCTGCCTGGCCTGGGCGGTTTCGTGGGTGAATTCCTCGTCCTCGTGGGCGCCTTCGCCGTCTCCCCGATCGTCGCGGGCATCGCCTCGCTCGTGGTGATCCTCGCGGCCGCCTACCTGCTGTGGATGTACCAGCGCGTCGTCTTCGGCGACCTCTCCGCGTTCCTGCGGGGCCTGGGCGGGCATCTCCATGACATGACGCCCAGCGAGATCCTGACGCTCGCGCCCCTCGCCGCGCTCGTCATCGCGTTGGGCGTCGCCCCGGGGCTCGTCCTCGAGCTCCTCCACGGCCCGGTCGACGACGTACTCCGATCGGTCGGGGCGAGCCCGCCGCCGATCGCCCTCCTGCCCAGATGATCCGGCAGGTCCGGTGACCCCGGACTGGGCGCTGCTCTCGCCGGTCGCCTTCACGTGCGGGCTGGCGATCGCGATCGTCGTGGCCGACATCCTCTGGCCGCGCCGCGATGACCTCGTCAGCGCCCTGGCGACGCTCGGGCTCCTCGCCGCGATGGTCCTCGTTGCCGTCGTCGCCACCCGTGAGCAGCGGGAGATCGTCGGCGGCGTCTACGTCGTCGACCGGCTGACCTCCTTCCTTGACCTGCTCTTCCTTTCGATCGGCTTCCTCACCGTGCTCTTCGGCCCGGACTATTTCGAGCCGCGCGGCTTGCCGATGGCCGAGTTCGCGGCGACGCTCCTCTTCGCGGTCACCGGCGCGATGCTGATCGCCGGAGCGCGCGACCTGCTCGTCCTGTTCCTCGGCCTCGAGCTCCTCGTACTGCCCGGCTACATGCTGGCGGGCTACGCCAAGCGCGACGGCTACTCCACCGAGGGCGCGATCAAGTACTTCCTCCTGGGCTCGTTCTCGAGCGCGATCTTCCTCTTCGGGCTGGCCTTCACCTGGGGTCTCACGGGGACGACCCGGATCGACGAGGTGGCCGCCGGCCTGGCCGGCATGGCTCGAGCGGGGGGCCTCCCGGCCGGCCTCCTCATGGGCCTTGCACTGCTCACGACCGGGGTGGCCTTCAAGATCGCCGCGGTGCCCTTCCACTACTGGACGCCGGACGCCTACCAGGGCTCACCCACGCCGATCACTGGCTACCTCTCGGTGGGGCCCAAGGTGGCCGCCTTCGCCCTGATCCTCCGGCTCTTCGTGGAGGCGCTCGCGCCCCTCAAGGCCGACTGGACGATGGTCGTCGTCATCCTCGCCGCCCTGACGATGACCCTGGGCAACCTCGTCGCGCTGACGCAGGACAACATCAAGCGGATGCTCGCTTACAGCTCGATCGCCCACACCGGATACATCCTCGTGGGCCTGGCCGCCTACGCCGGCGCGCCCGTCGGCTCGGAGGCCGAGCGAGCCGGGCTCCAGGGCCTTCTCTTCTATGCGGTCGCCTACACCTTCATGAACCTGGGCGCCTTCGCGGTCGTCGCGGCGCTCCAGCACCGGCGCGGCGTGACGAGCCAGATCGAGACCTTCGCCGGGCTCGCCCGACGAGCGCCCTGGGCCGCCGCCCTGATGACCCTCTTCCTCATCTCCCTGACGGGGATCCCGCCCACGGCCGGGTTCTTCGCCAAGGCGGCAGTGATCCTCGCCGCCGTGGAGGCGGGCGGCTGGGTGGCCGCTCTGGCGGTCCTGGCGATGC
>DASYTK010000025.1:0-2969 GCA_036002405.1 Candidatus Limnocylindrales bacterium | reverse complement strand
AGAGAGCGATCCTCGTCCAGGACCGCGGCGACCCGGGCATGGAGCGAGCGGCGTTCGGCCGGGAGGAGCTCGTCGAGTGCGGCCTGCCGGAGGAGGGCGTGGCGGAAACGGTAGCCCCGGGCCTCGTCCGGGACGAGGATCTCCCGGTCCACGGCCTCGCGCAGCGCCTCGAGGAAGGCCTGTGGCGGGAGCTCGGCGACCGTCGCGAGCAGCCGCTCGTCGCTCGATCGGCCGGCGACGGCGGCGGCGGCGACGAGCCTGCCGGCCGGGGCCTCCAGGGCAGCTAGCCGGCCCGACAGAGTCTCCCGCAGGGAACGGGGCATCACTCGCTCGCCTGCCTGCCAGGCGCTGAGAAGCTCCTCGGCGTAGAACGGATTCCCTTCCGCCTGCTCCTGGATCCGACCAACGAGGTCGATCGGCGGGTCGGCGCCCAGGATCGCCGCAAGCTGCCGCTCCGTCTCTTCGACCCTCAACGGGGGCAGGCGGAGACGGCGGACGCGGGGGTGTCGTTCGAGCTCGGCCAGGTATTCGTGCAGGGGATGCCGGCGTCCGATCCCGTCGGTGCGATGGGTCACGACGATGAGCACCCGCTCCCGCGACAGGTTGTGGGCGAGGAACGTCAGGAGGCCGCGCGAGGCCGTGTCGATCCAATGGACGTCCTCGATCACGACGAGGGTCGGGGCGGTCTCTCCGGCCCGGCCGAGGAGGCCGAGGAGAAGCTCGAAGAGGCGAGCCCGCGCCCCCGCGGTGGCCGGCTGATCGGTCCCATCCGCGTCGGATCCCGCGGTGCCGGCGACGATATCGGGGAGCAGGCGGTGGACCTCGGCTTGCGCCGGGCCGAGCAGCGCGACGAGCTCCTCCTCCGACGTCTCCTGGGCGAACCGCCGCAGCGCCTCGATCACGGGCCCGAAGGGCAGCCCGCCCTGACCGATGTCGAGACAGGTGCCGCTCAGGAGTCGGGCGCCAGCCGACCGGGCGCGCCGTCCGGCTTCGTCGACGAGGCGCGTCTTTCCGGCACCGGCGTCCGCGCCGATCACGACGAGGGCAGGTTCGCCTGCGGCGGCACCGGCAAGGGCCGCCTCGAGGACGAGCAGCTCTTCCTGTCGCCCGACGAGGGCGGGGCTCGAGAGCGCGGACATGGAGCGATTATCCGCGGCTCGGCGACTCCTCCACTCCGCCGGCGCTCGTCAGTCCGGCGAGCGGCGTGTATCGTCCCTGCCAGACCGATGCCGCGCGACGCGGCTCCGAGCGAGGTGCAGCGATGACCGTCGATACCGCGACCGGACGCATGACCGCCGAGGAGATCGTCGCCCTGAGCCGGAAGCACACGCTGTACGAGTGGTCCGCGCAGAGCGCCGTCGACCCGATCCCTGTCGAGCGCGCGGAGGGGGTCTATTTCTACTCGCCCGACGGGACGCGCTACCTCGATTTCAACAGCCAGCTTATGAGCGTCAACATCGGCCACGGCGATCGGCGGGTGATCGAGGCGATCCAGCGCCAGGCCGAGAAGCTCGCCTATGCAAACCCCTTCATGGCCCACGAACCCAGGGCCCGACTGGGGAAGAAGCTGGCCGAGCTCCTGCCCGGGGACATCGACGTCGTCTTCTTCACGAACGGGGGCGCCGAGGCGAACGAGAACGCGGTGAAGATCGCCCGGATGGTGACGGGCCGCCAGAAGGTCCTCAGCCGGTATCGCTCGTACCACGGCGCGACCGGCGGCGTCATCGGCCTGACCGGCGATCCCCGCCGTTGGGCCGCCGAGCCGGCCGTGCCCGGCATCATCCGCGCACCGGAGTACCACCGCTGGGGAGAGCCCGAGCCGCGGCCGGTGGGCGAGGTGCTGCGCGAGACCGAGGACGTGATCCGCTACGAGGGTGGCCAGACGATCGCCGCCTTCATCCTCGAGACCGTCGTGGGTACGAACGGGATCCTCATCCCGCCCGACGGCTATCTCCAGGGCATTCGCGAGATCTGCGACGACCACGGGATCCTGCTCATCGCGGACGAGGTCATGTCCGGTTTCGGCCGCACCGGCGCCTGGTTCGCGGTCGATCACTGGGGCGTCGTGCCCGACCTGATCACGCTGGCGAAGGGGCTCACCTCGAGCTACCTCCCGCTCGGCGCCGTGGGGATGCGACAGGCGCTCGCCGATCACTTCCGCAATAACGTCTTCTTCGGCGGGCTGACCTACAACTCCCACCCGATGGGCTGTGCGGCGGCGCTCGCGACGATCGCCGTCTACGAGGAAGACGGACTGATCGAGCGTGCCAAGCTCATGGGCCAGGTGATGCGGCGGCACCATCTGGAGCTGAAGCGGAAGCACCGGAGCGTCGGCGCGGTGCGGAACATCGGCCTCTTCGGGATCGTCGAGCTCGTCCGCTCGCGCGAACCGTTCGAGCCCCTCGCCCCCTACAACGGGACGTCGGACGAGATGAAGGCGGTCGCGAAGCACCTGCGCGACAACGGGCTCTACACGTTCGTACGCTGGAACGGGATCATGACGAATCCCCCGCTCACCATCACCGACGAGGAGCTCGCGGAGGGCTTCGCCACGATCGACGCGGCTCTCGAGAAGGCCGACCAGGCAGTCCACCGCTAGCTCCGCGGACGCGGACGACGGGTTCCCGCAGCCGAACCGGACCAGATGGTCGAGCCGAGCCACGCCGACGAGCATCGCGGGGCGCCCCCCGAGGCCGGGCTGCTGGCCACCGGGACGGCGGCGATCGGCCTGCCGGAGGCAGGCCCGGAGGCCACGCTCGGCGGCGTGCTCCCCGTCGCGGCGACTCCGGAGCGCGCTCGCACGCGTGTCGGCGTCGGCGGCTTCCTGCGGAGCCTCCTCACGTTCGCCGTGTTCTTCGCGGCCCTCGTCGTCGCCTGGGAGGGCCTGAAGCTCCTCGCCGGCGATCCCTGGCGTGTCCGTGACTGGCCGAACCCGGGCGACCTGACTGTCTACCGGCCCCCGCTGCGGA
>DASYTK010000024.1:0-12784 GCA_036002405.1 Candidatus Limnocylindrales bacterium | reverse complement strand
GGACGGATGGCCTCCGCTCGGCGCGTGGATCGGGCTCGGGATGGGACTCGGCGCCGCGGTGCTCACCACGCTGGTGCTCGCCGTTCGCCGAGCGCTCGAGGGGCACAGCGGCATCGATTTCGCCGATCTTGCGACGGCGGGCGCGGTCGGTCTCGCGGTAGGCCTCGTGCCCCTGATCGCACAGGCCCTCGCGATGCGCTCGTTCAGCCGGTCCTTTGCC
Organism: Candidatus Limnocylindrales bacterium; assembly: GCA_036002405.1. Classification (GTDB taxonomy): domain Bacteria; phylum Chloroflexota; class Limnocylindria; order Limnocylindrales; family CSP1-4; genus DASYTK01. The sequence continues at coordinate 12,564 of DASYTK010000024.1, read as the reverse complement.
GAGAGGATCGTCCTCGAGACGGGAGCGGCCGAATCAAGGGCGAGTCCCCGCGGGATGGACCGCTTCGATCGGTTCACCGAACGGGCGCAGAGGGTTCTAACGCTCGCCCAGGACGAGGCACAGCGGTTCAATCACAACTACATCGGGACCGAGCATCTGTTGCTCGGGCTGATCCGGGAAACCGACGGAACCGCCGCCCGTGCCCTGCAGAACCTGGGCGTGGAACTCGACAAGGTCCGCGACGAGGTCATGCGGCTGCTGGCAGCGGGCCCGGCCGAGACCTAAACCCTCGAGGACCGGCGGGCCGGCTCTGACCGCCGCTCCGGTACCATCACTCCTGCCGGGCCACACCCACGTCGGGTGCGGCCCTCTTGACGTGCCCGGACCGCGCCTCCGTTCCGGTCGGGAACCCGCGATGTACGTGTACACCACGGCCGGCAGATGGGAGGCGCCCAGGCCGCCGAGGATGCGGGATCAGGTGCCGATGGGAGGAGATGAAGATCGTGGTCGGGCTCGGCAACCCGGGCCAGCGCTACGCCGATACGCGCCACAACATCGGCTGGATGGTGCTCGACCGGCTCGCGAACCGGGCCGGCGTCTCGGCGCGCGTTCGTGCCCGCGACGCCGCGGCGACCGTCCCGGCGCGGTATGACGGGCTCGAGCTGCTTCTCGTCAAGCCGACCACGTACATGAACGACTCGGGGATCGCGGTGCGCAAGATCCTCGCCCGCGAGCGCGCTCCGCTCGACGAGCTGCTCGTCGTCGTCGACGACTTCGCGCTTCCGTTGGGCCGGCTCCGGATGCGCGAGCGAGGCAGCGCGGGAAGCCACAACGGCCTTCGCTCGATCATCGGCGAGCTTGGGAGCCAGGAGTTTGCCCGCCTCAGGGTGGGGATCGGCGAGCCGGGCCGGGGGGCGACCGATCACGTCCTGAGCCGGTTCTCGGCGGACGAGAGGGCTCGCCTCCAGCCTGTCCTCGACGCAGCGGTGGACGCGGTCGACGATTGGGCCCGACTCGGGGCGGCGGCGGCCGCCAACCGCTGGAACCCCTGGCGCCCGCCCTGGGCGGAGGGCGCCGAGGTGGCGGCGCTCGAGGCCGGCCGATCGACCGCCGGGCCGACCGCCGACCGGGTCGGCGATCCCCAGGCCGAGGTGGGCGTCGACGGGATCCGCCGGACGCCGACTGGCTGGCGGAAGCTTCTGCCCGGATCGGGCGGGGAGCGATCCGGCGAGCGGGGCCGGCGCGCATGAGCGACGTGTTCGACACGGCCGACCCAGAGGAGATCGAGCCAGCGCGACTGCGCGGCCGGCGCGGGCGGGACCGGCGTCTGGCCGAGGCTTACGAGCGCGCCCAGCGGGAGCGCGCGACGCGTGCGCCCCGGGAGCGACTGGCGGAGGCCTCCGAGCGCGCCCGCCTCCCGGACCTCTCGCCACTGCCCGAGCTGCTCGCCCGGACCGGCGAGCTCCGTGCGCTCGCCGAGCGTTACGCCGTCGCCGGCAATCGCCGTGCTGGGCAGGCCCTCCGCCACGTCACGTATGCGACGCTCCCTCACGGGGCGAAGTCGTTCCTCGCCGCGGCCCTCCTGCGGGCGAGCGGGGAGCGCCTCGTCTGGGTGGCCCGCGACGCGGAGATCGGAGACCGCGTGGCGGAAGAGCTCGTCGCCTGGCTTGGCGATCCCGGCGCCGTCCTCACGCTGGAGCCGCGCACTGCGCTGGCGTACGAGCGCTCGGAGCTGGTCCAGGATGAGACGGCGGCGCGGGTCGCCGTCCTCGCCGCCTGGCACGCCGGCTCCGCCGACCTCCCGGCCGACCGGCGCGGACCGGCCCGGATCCTCGTGGCCAGTGTGCAGGCACTCTTCCAGCGAACGCTTTCGCCTGACGCGCTCCCGCAGTCGCCGCTCGTCCTGCGACCCGGCGGCCGGATCCCCCAGGAGCGTCTCCTGCGCGCGCTGATCGACCTCGGCTACGTCGCCGCGATCGAGGTCGCCGGGCGCGGCGAGTTCGCCCGCCGGGGCGGGATCGTCGACCTCTTTCCGGCCGGCCGCCCGTATCCGCTCAGGCTCGAGTGGTTCGGCGACGAGGTCGAGTCGATCCGCGCCTTCGACCCGACCGATCAGCGCGGGATCGGCCCGGTCGACGAGGCGGTCCTGCTCCCGGCGAGCGAGTTCCTGCTCCCCGCCGAGGGAGACCGCGGGGCCTGGCTGGACGCCCGACTCGGCCGGCTCGCGCGGCGGCTGCCCGCCGCACTCCGGGAAGACCACGCGCGCCTGGCCCAGGGAGAGCTCGACGATGCGGCCGAGGTCTGGGCGGGCGTCGTCGCGCCGGCCACGGCACTCGACCACGTGGGCGATCCGATCTGGGTCCTCGACGAGCCGGCCGAGATCAGTGCCGCCACGGAATTCCTCTGGGCGCAGGCTGACGAGCGGCGACGCGAGCTCGAATCGGCGGGAGAGCTCCCCCGAGGCTGGCCCGGCGCCTATCCCGCCCCCCGCGACTGGCGCCGGCTCCTGCACGAGGCACGCACGTTGGAGCTGACCTGGGAAACCGAGGCCGACGAGGCGCCGCCGGGTGGCAATCCCTTTGGCTGGCACGAGCCGGTCCTCCCCCCGGCCCCGCTCGGGGACCTGCGGCGCACCGTGGCGCGCTGGCGAGGCGAGGAGCAGCGCGTCGTCATCGCCTCGGATCAGTCGGCGCGTCTCTCCGAGCTGCTCGGGGAGGTCGACGTCGTCGCCGCGCCGCTGAGCCGCCTGGCCGAGGCGCCGCCGCCCGGAGCGCTCGCGCTCGTCGAGCGCAGCCTGAACGGCGGCTTCGCGGGTGGCCCCGACGGGCTCACGTTGATCACGGACCGCGAGCTCTTCGGCAGCGTCCGCGTCCGCCGGCCAAGGGCGCTCCGACGAGTCGTTCCGCGCGACATCCTCGAACGGCTCCAGCCGGGGGACCTCGTCGTTCACATCGACCATGGCATCTGTAGGTACGCCGGCCTGGTGCGCCGGCCGGCCGGTGGTCTTGGGGCCGAGGAGCGCGACTTCCTCGAGCTCCACTTCTCCGGCCGGGACCGGATGTGGGTCCCGGTCGAGCAGGTCGACCGCGTCAGCCGATACGCGGGCGGCGAGCATCCCGCGCTCTCGCGGCTCGGCGGCGGGGAGTGGGCCCGCGCGAAGGCCCGCGTTCGTCGCGCCGTGGGCGACCTGGCGAAGGAGCTCCTCGAGCTCTATTCGGCCCGCGCGAAAGCGCGGGGCACGGCCTTCAGCCCCGACACGCCCTGGCAACAGGAGGTGGAGGCAGCCTTCCCCTACGAGGAGACACCCGACCAGCTGCGCGCCGCCGACGAGGTCAAGCTCGACATGGAGCGCGAGCAGCCGATGGACCGCCTGGTCGTGGGCGACGTCGGCTACGGCAAGACGGAGGTCGCGATCCGGGCCGGGTTCAAGGCGATCCAGGACGGACGGCAAGTCGCCGTTCTCGTGCCCACGACCGTCCTTGCGCAGCAGCATTTCGCGACCTTCGGGCAGCGCTTCGCCGCGTATCCGATCGCGCTCCGGATGCTCAGCCGCTTCGTCCCTCGGCCCGAGCAGCAGGAGACCGTGGCCGGCCTCGGCGACGGGAGCGTCGACCTCGTCATCGGGACCCACCGACTCCTTTCCAGGGACATCCGCTTCCGGAACCTGGGCCTCGTCGTCGTCGACGAGGAGCAGCGCTTCGGGGTCGCCCACAAGGAACGCCTCAAGCAGCTGAAGCGCGAGGTCGACGTCCTGACCCTGTCGGCCACGCCGATCCCGCGAACGCTGAACATGGCTCTGGCCGGCGTGCGCGACATGAGCACGATCGAGACGCCGCCGGAGGACCGCCTCCCGATCCAGACGCGGGTCGCGGAGGCATCCGCCGGGCTCGTCCGCGACGCGATCCTCCGCGAGCTCGATCGCGGAGGCCAGGTCTTCTTCGTCCACAACCGGGTCGAGACGATCGAGGCCCAGGCGGAGCAGCTCCGCCGGCTCCTGCCGCAGGCCCGCATCGCCGTCGCCCACGGGCAGATGGCCGAAGGCGTCCTGGAGCCGGTCATGCTCACCTTCGCCCGGGGCGAGTCGGACGTTCTCGTCTGCACGACGATCGTCGAATCGGGCCTCGACATCCCGAACGCGAACACGATCGTGATCGACCGGGCCGATGCCCTCGGGCTGGCTCAGCTCTACCAGCTGCGCGGGCGGGTCGGGCGCAGCAGCCGGCGAGCCTACTGCTACCTGCTCTATCGGCGGCGCGACCGGGTGAGCGAGGTCGCTCGGAAGCGGCTCCAGGCGATCTTCAACGCCTCCGAGCTGGGGGCCGGGTTCCAGATCGCCCTCGCCGACCTCGAGATCCGCGGCGCCGGGAACATCCTGGGCGCCGAGCAATCCGGCCACATGGCGGCGGTCGGCTTCGATCTCTACACCCGGCTCCTGGCCGACGCGGTCGAGGAGCAGAAGGCCGTCCTCGAAGGCCGAGTCCCCGAGTCGGCCCGGCCGGCGACGGTCGTCGACCTGCCGCTCGACGCCTATCTCGCCGACGACTACGTCCCCGAGGAGGCCCAGAAGCTGGAGCTCTACCGACGGCTTGCGAAGGCTACCGACGAGGCAGCCGTCGACAGGGTCCGCTCGGAGCTCGTCGACCGGTTCGGCGCTGTGCCTGTCCCCGCTGAACGGCTGCTCGAGGTCGCTCGCCTGCGGATCGCCGCCGAGCGCGCCGGGATCGTCTCGATCTCGCGTGAGGATCACCAGCTTGTCGTCCGATTCCCACCCGGGTGGTCACGTGCCGACACGGCCCACGCCCTCGCTCCGGCCAGTCCGGACGACCCGTTGCGGGCCGTTGCGGGTGGCTTCACCTACGGCTCGAACCAGGTCCGGGTCCGCCTGCCGCGTGACCCGGCCGAGGCCTGGGCGATCACCCGAGCCCTGGTCGAGCGGCTGGCGACAGCGGAGATCGCCGCCTGAGCGGGCCTCGGCCGTGCCCGGACCCTGCGGTAGACTGGCCGCTGCCCATGGGAGAGCCGCCGAGCGAGCTTCGGAGCCCACGATGACGACGATCAAAGAGCCCAGGGAGCGCGACGCGTCCCTCGAGGAGCTGCGGTCGAAGATCCGCGAGGTCCCCGACTTCCCCAAGCCCGGGATCCTCTTCTACGACATCACGACGCTCCTCAAGGATCCCGAGGCATTCCACAAGGCGATCGAGCTTCTGACCGAGCCCTATCGCGAGGCGCGGATCGACGTCGTGGTCGGGATGGAGTCGCGCGGCTTCATCTTCAGCGCCCCGATGGCCTTCCAGCTGGGTGCGGGGTTCGTACCGGTGCGAAAGCTGGGCAAGCTGCCGGCGGAGACGGTCAGCGTCGAGTACGCACTCGAATACGGCACGAACACGCTCGAGGTCCACAAGGACGCGATCGCGCCCGGGCAGCGGGTCCTGATCGTCGACGATCTCCTGGCCACCGGCGGGACGGTCAACGGGACGATCGAACTCGTCGAGCGGCTCCAGGGAGAGGTCGTGGGACTGGCCTTCCTCGTCGAGCTCCTCTTCCTCAAGGGCCGCGACCGCCTGAAGGGGCATCGCATCCACAGCGTCGTCCAGTACTGACCGGGAGCCGGTCCGTGCCCGCCGACGACCGTCCGCGCGACGACGAGGCCGAGAAGGTCGATCTCGACAGGCGGGGCTTCTTTCGGGCCTTCGGACGCGAGGCACTCCAGAACGCGGCCACGGTCGCCGGCGCAGTCGACGCACTTCGACGCGGGACCGCCGCCGCGACGAGCGAGCTCCTCGGGCTGGGCCTGGCCACGCCGAGCTCGAGCGCGGCGCGATTGGAGGAGGCCCGGCTGGCCAGGATCGGCGCCCTCGGCGCCGCGCCCGGTGAAGCGGCCGGTGGCTTCCGCAGCCCGTATCGCCTCGAGGAGGATGCAATCGTCGTCCTCGACCAGCGTCGGCTGCCGGAGATCGTGGAGGTCCGGGCCGTCAACGCCCCCGAGGTCGCGCGGCTCTTCGCTGATCGGATCGTCAATGGCGGCCCGTTGCTCGCTCAGCTTGCCGCCTACGGGCTCGCGTATTCCGCCGAGCGTCAGCGCCGCGCGAAGCCGTATGCGCGGAATGCGCTCCTGCGTGGGGCCGCGAATGCACTCCGGAACGGTCGGCCCTCGTCGGTGGGGATCGGCTGGGCGCTCGACCGGCTCACCGCCCGCTGGGAGTCGGTGGGCGAGCTTTCACCGGGCGAGGTCGTCGCCGACGCGCTTCGCGCCGAGGCCGACGCGATCGCGAGCGGACTGACGGTCGACCTGGCCCGACTCGGTCGCCTGGCGGCCGAGCGGCTGCCCGCTCCCGAGGGCCGCGAGCTGCACGTGCTCGTCCATGGGCCGGTCGGAGCCCTGTCGGCCGGGATGGTGGGCGCGGGCCTGTCGGTCATCCAGGCCCTCGTCGCCGATGGCCGCGGCGTTCATGTCTACATTCCCGTCGGGGGTTTGGCCCGCTCTGGGGAGCGGGTGACCGCCTGGGAGCTCGCACGCGGGGACGTGCCTTCGACGGTCGTCCCTGACGCGGCACTCGGGTCGCTCGTCGAGGAGGTCGCGATCGACGCGGTGCTCGTCGCGCCCGAGCGGGTTGCCGCGGACGGCTCCGTTCTGGCCGCGGCGGGGACCTATCCGCTCGCGCTACTCGCCGCCCGCCAGGGCATCCCGTTCTACGTGTGCACGCACAGCGCCCTGGTGGACCTTCAGGCGGGATCGGCCGAGCGCGTCCCGGCCGATGCCCACACCGGCGCCGAGCTTCGGATCGTCGGGTCTCTGCCGGTGAAGCCGGACCCCGTCGTCCTGCGCGCCACCGACGTGACGCCGGCCGACCTCGTGCGACGCTTCCTGACCGAGGAGGGCCTGGTCGGGGCTCCCTTCCCGTCCGGGCTTGCTGCCGCGGTCGCGGCCGGCGCCGCCCGCCGCCCGTCTCTCCCCGAGCCGCCCGCCGACCGGGGACAACGCCGCGAACCCACGCCGGTGGAGGCATAAATGGCCACCGTCGCGCGAGTTCGCGCCCGCGTCCAGACCCGCGTCGAGGCGCAGGCGACACGTGACCGGGCGCTGCTTCGGACGTTTCTGGAGCGCGACCGGCTCTTTGCCGGCTATGCCCTCTGCGATCTCGACGACCGCGAGTTCCCCCGCACTCGCTGGGGCGTGGCTGTTGCCGACGGGCGCCCGATCGCCGTCGGGATGGAGTACTCGGGCCTTTCGCCCCAGTCGCTGTTCGTGATGGGCGAGCCGGAGGGGATCGAGGCCGTCCTTCGCCGCATCATCCGGCCCCGGGCGGCATTCGTCGCCTGCCTGCCCGAGGTCCTGCCGTCCGTATCGCTGGTCTACCGGACCGAGGCGGCACCGACGATGGTCCGGATGTGGGTCGATCGACGGACGTTCCGACCTCATGGCGGGATCGCGATGCGACTGCTGCCGGCCGAGATCGGCGATCTCAACCGCCTCTACGGGCTGGGGTTCACGACCTGGCTCCCGGCCGAGGCGATCATGAGCGGCGTCTATTACGGCGTCCGCGTCGCCGGGCGGCTGATCGCCGCGGCCGGGACGCACGTGGTCAGCCCCTCGGTCGGGATGGCCGTCGTGGGCAACGTCATGACCCACCGTGACTACCGCAACCACGGGTATGCGAAGCTGGTCACGAGTGCCGTCACCCAGGACCTCCTTCGCTCGGTCGACCAGGTGGTCCTCAACGTCCGGTCGGACAACCCGCCGGCGATCGCTGCGTACCGCGCGCTGGGCTTCGACGAGCACATCCGCTTCGACGAGCGCCTTGCCCACCGCCGAGGGCCGGGACTTGGGACATTGCTCTGGCCGATCCGCCGTCTCTTCTCGAACAGGGAGCCCTGAGGTGACGCTCACCACGACATCGCGGCCCGAGCACGACGTCCAGGACCTCCGGCTTGCCGCGGAGGGCGAGCGCCGGGTCGAGTGGGCCGAGCGAGAGATGCCCGTCCTCCGGCTGATCCGCGAACGTTTCGAAGGAGAGCGCCCGCTCCAGGGAATGCGGATCGGCGCCTGCCTCCACGTCACGACCGAGACGGCGAACCTGATGCGGACGCTCCAGGCCGCTGGCGCAGAGGTCGCCCTCGCCGCCTCGAACCCGCTCTCCACGCAAGACGACGCCGCCGCGGCGCTCGTCGCGAGCTACGGGATCGCGGTCTTCGCCCGCCGTGGCGAGGACCGCGACACGTACTACCGGCACCTCAACGCCGTCGCCGACACGCGGCCGCAGATCACGATGGACGACGGCTGCGACCTCGTCTCGCTCCTCCACCAGGAACGCGCCGGCCAGCTTTCCGAGATCCTGGCCGGCACGGAAGAGACGACGACCGGCGTGATCCGGCTGCGCGCGATGGCCGCCGACGGAGCGCTGGGCTATCCGGTCATCGCGGTCAACGAGGCGAGGACGAAGCACCTTTTCGACAACCGCTACGGGACGGGCCAGTCGACGCTCGACGGGTTCCTCCGCGCGACGAACGTCCTCGTCGCCGGGCGGAGGGTCGTCGTGGCCGGCTACGGCTGGGTGGGTCGGGGGATCGCCTCGCGCTTCCGGGGCCTGGGCGGACTGGTCGCGATCGTCGAGGTCGACCCGACCACGGCGCTCGAGGCCCTCATGGACGGCTACCTCGTCATGACCGCGGCCGAGGCCGCCGCCTGGGGCGACGTCTTCATCACGGCGACCGGCAACCTGCACGTGTTCCGCGAGGAGCACTTCCGCCAGATGCGCGACGGGGCGATCCTCGCCAACAGCGGCCACTTCGACGCCGAGCTCGACCTGAACGCCCTGGGCGACCTGGCGAACGGTCGCGTCCGGTCCGTGCGCGAGAACCTGGAGGAGTACGACCTCGGCGAGCGGAAGCTGTACGTCGCGGCACAGGGGCGGCTCGTCAACCTGGGCGCCGCCGAAGGCCACCCCGCCGCAGTGATGGACATGAGCTTTGCGAACCAGGCGCTGAGCGTCGAGTACGTCGCGAAGCATCACGGTGAGCTCGACGATCGCGTCTATCCCGTGCCCGAGGCGATCGATCGCGAGATCGCCCGTCTCAAGCTCGACGCGCTCGGCGTGACGATCGACTCGATGACGCCGGAGCAGGAGCGCTACGTCACGTCCTGGAAGGAAGGGACGTAGGAGTCCGATGAGCGCCCGCCGGGCGCAGGCGATCCTCGTGCTCGTTGGGGCGTTCTGGATCATCGGCGGCCTGTGGGGGGCGCAGTACGGGGGACTTTCGGTGCCCGCGATCGGATGGGGCCTCCTGCACCTGATCGCCGCGTATGGCATCCGGTCCGGCTCCTCCTGGGCGATCCTGCTGGAGGCGCTTCTCGGCGCGGGCACGATCGTTCTCGTAGGCGCCTTCGTCCTCACCGTCTGGGGCTTCGCGTCCGCCGAGGGCGGCTTCGACGTGGGCGATCTGAGATCTTCCTGGCGCCACCCTCGCCGGACCCGGACGGCGCGAAACGACGCGCCGAGGCGCAGCGTATCCACGAGAGTCAATGTGGTCCCGGTAGCTCTCCTCCCGGTTAGTGCGTGATCCACGGCGCGTCATCGGCGCGTCATCGGACCAGCTTGGCGATCGCCTCGACCGCGGTCGCCACCTCGCCCGGGGTGTTGTAGAAGGCGGGTGAGAGGCGGACGATGCCGGGGCGGTAGTCGACGATGATGCCGCGCTCGGCGAGGGCATCGACGACCGATTTCGGATCGTCGACCGCGATGGTCACGATGCCCGCCCGCCGGTCTCCGGGCACGTCGCGGACGCGCAGGTCGGCCTCGCGGCACAGTCGGATCGTCAGCGCGCTCAGGTCGATCGTCCGCTCGTAGAGCCGCTCGATCCCGATCTCGCGGACGATCTCCAGGCCGCCACGCGCGATCGCCGCCGAGGGGACCGAAGGCGTCCCCAGCTCGAACTTCCGGCCGTCGGGTGCGAAGTCGAGCGACGCGACGTCGAAGTCGAACTGCCGGGCGCTGCTGAACCAGCCGGTCGTCGTCGGGTCGAGCGCCTCACGGAGGTCCGGGCGAACCCAGAGGAAGGCGGTCCCGGGCCCCCCGAAGAGCCACTTCAGCGTCCCGGAGACGTAGAAATCCGGGCCGAGCCCGCCGGCGTCGGTCGGCAGGAGACCGGTCGCCTGGTAGGCGTCGATCAAGAGCAGCGCGCCCCGCTCGTGGCAGAGCGACCCGACCGCTGCGACGTCCTGGACGGCGCCGGTCGTGAAGTAGACGTGGGCTGTCGCGACCAGCGCCGTGCGCTCGTCGATCGCCCGCTCGAACTCCTCGAGCGGCACGGTCATCCCATCGGGCGAGGGGAGGACGACGACCTCCACCCCGAGTCTCGCCCGGGCGAGCCACTGGTGGCCCACGGTCGGGAAGTCGAGCGCGGTCGTGATCACCTTTGGCCTGCCGGCCCGATGGAGGGGGTCGACCGCCGAGGCGACGACGGCCAGCGCGGCCGACACGTTCGGTGCGAGCGCGACCTCCGAGCCCGGGACGCCGATCGTCCAGCCGAGATCGTCGCGGAGGGCGGCGAGCTCTGCGAGCCAGTGGTCGTACCAGGCGCGCGCCCCGAGCCCGTCCCACTGGTCGAGGACCGCGTCGAGCCGGGCGCGCGAGCGGCGGGAGAGCGCCCCGAGGGAGCAGGTGTTGAGGTAGGTCGTGCGCGCCACGAGCGGGAATTCCTCGCGGTATGCGAGGAGCTCGCCGTGGCGGACCTCGCTGGCGGCCGGCACCCGGCAAGGATAGGGAGGCGGGACGCGGCGACCGAGCGCGACCGAACTCCGCGTCGATAAGCTCCGAGCAGGAGGCGCAGATATGGATCGTCGACTCACCGGGCCGCTCCTCGCCGAGGGCCTCGGCACGTTCCTCTTCTTCGTCGTCGGAGCCGGGTCCGTGGTGGTCCAGGGCTATCCCGGGGCGAGCGGCGGATCCGGCCTGGTCGGCGTCGCGCTCGCGCACGGCCTCGTTCTCGCCGTCCTAGTCTCGGCGCTCGGGGCCGTCTCCGGGGGGCATTTCAATCCCGCCGTGACGTTCGGAGTCTGGATCTGCGGGCGAATGGACGGCGCCCGGGCGCTGGCCTATGTCGTCGCCCAGCTCGTCGGCGCCCTCGCCGCCGGTATCGTCCTCCGGCTCGTCTTCGATCCCTCCCTGGACGAGACGAAGCTGGGCACGCCGGCGCTCGGGGAGGCGGTCGGCCCGGTGGCTGGGATCGCGGTGGAGGCGATCCTCACGATGGTGCTGCTCACCGCCGTGTTCGGCACCGCGATCGATCCGCGCGCGCCGAAGATCGGGGGCCTCGCGATTGGGCTCGCCGTTGCGGCCGACATCCTTTTTGGTGGGCCCCTCACCGGAGCGGCGATGAATCCGGCCCGCTGGTTCGGACCGGCGGTCGCTTCCGGGACGTTCGACGACTGGTACGTCTGGTGGATCGGCCCGCTGATCGGCGCGGGGGTCGTGGCTGCCATCTACCGGTCCGTCTTCCTGCACGAGGCCGATCTCGCTCGAACCCCGGCCAGCCCGGAGTAAGCGCGCGGACCGAGGGGCGGGCGGCGGTTCCGGCCGGCGTCACGAAGTCCTAGCGGTCCCGGTGGATACCCGGAGCGGTGGAGCTCCCAACTGAGCCGCCAGGTGGCTGTTGTATCCGCCCGGCGGATACGCATGCCGCGGTAACCCTCCCACCGGACTTCGGCCAGCCCGGAGTAAGCGCGGGCCGTACGGACGGGGGGGCGGCCGAGACCTCGGGTGCTACCCTTCGCCGTCATGGTCAGCATCCTCGAGGCGCCCTCGTACCTCTTCACGTCCGAGTCGGTGACCGAAGGCCACCCGGACAAGATGTGCGACCAGATCAGCGACGCGATCCTGGACGCGATCCTCCGTGACGATCCAGACGCTCGCGTCGCCTGCGAGACGGCGACGACGACCGGCACCGTCTTCGTCCTGGGAGAGATCACGACCACGACGTACGTCGACTTCCAGGAGATCATCCGGGACACCGTCCGTGAGATCGGCTACACCGACGCTCGGTACGGTTTCGACTATCGGACCTGCGGGACGATCGTCTCGATCCACGAGCAGTCGCCCGACATCAAGCGCGGCATCGACGATGCACTCGAGACGCGCGGCCGGGGCGACATGCACGAACAGGGAGCCGGCGACCAGGGGATGATGTTCGGCTTCGCCTGCCGCGAGACGCCCGAGCTCATGCCCCTTCCGATCGCGCTCGCGCACCGACTGGCCCGTCAGCTGGCCGCGGTCCGCAAGGACGGCACGCTCCCGTACCTGCGGCCGGATGGGAAGACGCAGGTCACGGTGGAGTACCGGAACGGGGTGCCCGCGGCGGTGCGCACGGTCGTCATCGCCGCGCAGCACGACGAGGAGGTGGCCACGGAGCGGCTGCGCGACGACGTCATCGAGTCGGTGGTGCGGCACGTCATCCCGCGCGAGCTGCGTACGGTCGACCCAGTGGTCACGTGAACCCGACCGGCCGCTTCGTGATCGGCGGGCCGATGGGCGACGCCGGCCTGACAGGCCGCAAGATCATGGTCGACAC
>DASYTK010000023.1:0-29442 GCA_036002405.1 Candidatus Limnocylindrales bacterium | reverse complement strand
CGAGCTCCTCGCGATCATCGGCGCGGCCGTCTGCTTCTACGGGCTGCTTGGCTGGTTGGCGGGCCGCCACCCCGGTGCGGAGAAGAAGCCGGATCCCGTCCGCGCACCGCGGCTCGAGGCGCTGGCGGTCGGCGTCGCCTACCTGGGGCTCCTCGCCTGGATCTTCCGGCTCGGTAGCTGGGGTGCGGGGCTGTTCGCCGGCGGCATCGTTGGCTGGGTGGCCGTCGCCGGGATCGCCGGCTATCGAGCGAGGGACTTCGGCTGGCTTGGTCGGAGCTGGCGGCCCTTCGTTCCCCTCCTGGTCGGAGTGCTCGCCCCAAAGCTGCTCCTCGCGGGTGCGGCCCTTCCGGGCGCCCTCCTCGTGGCGCTGCCGAGCGGCGTCATCCAGCAGCTGCTCCTCCAGCTCGGCCTGACCGCGCGCCTCGAGGCGCTCACCCGCCGTCCCGACGTCGCGGCCGTCGTGGCGGCGATCTGCTTCGGACTGCCACACGCCCCGCTCAACCTTGGTCAGGCGGGCGGCGACTGGGCGCTCGCACTCGCCAACGCGCTCGTCCTCCAGGCGCCGATCGGGCTCGCGTTCTGCCTCGCCTACCAGCGCCACCGGGCGCCGCTCGCGCTCGGGGCCGTCCACGGGCTGGTCATCGCCTGACGGAGCGCGCTCCCCGAGGCCGATGCTCGAGGGGGGCTCAGCAGCCCGGGCGGGACTCAGTCGAAGGGATGCACCCGCTTCTTCAGGTCGGCGAGCTTCGCGTCCTCCTCCTCGCGGCTGTCGTTCTCTTCGGACGGCGCCGTCTCGTCGGGTTCGTCCTCGCCGGGATCCGAGTTCTCCGCCGGCGTCGGCTGGGCGGAAGCCTTCGTATCGACGATCTCGCTCATCGGCCCTCTGTACGGATGGTCGGGGCGCCGCGATTCGAACGCGGGACCTCTTGAACCCCATTCAAGTGCGCTACCAGGCTGCGCTACGCCCCGACTGAACGAGTTTACCAAAGGGTCCCTAGCCGGCCGGTTGGCGCTCCAGTCGTCGAAGCCAGCTCTCGAAATCGGCCAGCTCGTCCTTCTGCTCCCGCGCAAGGAGGTCGACGAGGCAGCGCTGGACGCTCTTGCCTTCGAAGAGGGCGTTGTGGACCTCTCGCGCGAGGGGCATCTCGACCTCGTAGCGCTCCGCCATCGCGAGTGCGGCATCGACCGTATAGGCGCCCTCGGCGACGCCCCGGAGCGTCCCTTCGATCTCGCTCCAGCTCCGCCCGCGTGCCAGCTCCACGCCGAGCGCGTGGTTCCGCGACAGCGGCGAAGCGCAGGTGGCGATCACGTCTCCCACCCCGGCCAGCCCGGCGAAGGTCAGCGGGTTCGCGCCGGCGGCGATCCCGAGCCGCGTCATCTCGGCCAGTCCCCGGGTGATGAGCCCAGCCTTCCCGTTGTCACCGAAGCCGAGCCCGTCGACCGCTCCGGCGGCGATCGCGACGATGTTCTTCAGGGCACCGCAGAGCTCGACCCCGATGACGTCGCGGTTCCGGTAGAGACGGAACGAGCGGGAGCCGAGGAGCTCGAGCACCCGGCCGCTCACCGTCTCGTCCTCCGCCGCGACGACGGCGCTGGCGGGCAATCCGCGGGCGATCTCCGTGGCCAGGTTCGGCCCGGAGAGCGCACAGATCCGTCCGGCTGCGGCCGGGATCTCCTCGGCGATCACCTCGGTCATCCGGCTGAGCGTCTCGCGCTCGATCCCCTTCGCGACCGAGAGCACGACCGCCTCGGGATGGACGTGCGCCGCGATCCGCCGGGCCGTCTCACGCATCGCGGGAGCCGGGACGGCGAGGACGACGAGCTCCGACGCCGAGGCGACCGTCGCGGCGTCCGCCTCGACTTCGACCTCGGCCGGGATCCCCACCTCCGGCAGGTACCGTTCGTTCCTCCCGGCCTCGCGGAGAGCGGCCGCCTGGGCTTCGTGCCGCGCGAGGAGGCGGACCGTGTCCTTACGGGCCAGCCGGATCGCGAGCGTCGTCCCCCACGCGCCGGCCCCGACGACGGCCCGGGTCGGGGCGGCTCGCTCGCTCATCGAGCCCGCATCAGCGCCGGAGCCGCCCGCGCGCGGCGGCCCGCGCCGGCGAGCGTGCCGAGCCCGTCGTCCTCGCGCTCCGTCCCCGGCTCGCGTTCCGCCCGCGGCCCTCGAGCCGCGCCCGGCTGCGGTTCCGGAAGACGAGGCGGATCGGGGTGCCTCCGAAGCCGAACGCATCGCGGAGCGCGTTCTCGAGGTAGCGGGCATAGCTGAAGTGGACGTTGCCCGCGTCGCTCGTGAAGAGGACGAACGTCGGCGGCCCGACCGAGGCCTGGGTGGAGTAGAAGAACTTCGGTCGGCGGCCACGGACCATCGGCGGGGATTGTCGGAACGTCGCTTCCCCGAGGATCCGATTCAGCTCCCCAGTGGGGATCCGCCGTCGCCGCTGGGCATGGATCTCGAGGGCGGCCTCGAGCAGGCGCGGCACACGCAATCCGCTCTTCGCGCTGATCGCGATGACCGGAGCGAAGTCGAGGAAGGGCGCCTCCCGGCGGATCGCCCGGACGTAGTCGTCGAAGGTCGACTCGTCCTTCTCCACGAGGTCCCATTTGTTCAGGGCGAGGATCAGGCCCTTCCCCTCCTGGACGACGTAGCCGGCCACGTGGGCATCCTGGGCGGTCAGCCCGTCGACCGCGTCGAGGACGAGGATCGCGATCTCCGCCCGGCTCACGGCGCGCAGTGCCCGGAGGACCGAGTAGCGCTCGGCGGGCTCACCCGACGCGACCTTGCCGCGACGCCGGATCCCGGCCGTGTCGATCAGGCGCATCTGCTGGCCGTTCCACTCGTAGCGCGTGTCGATCGCGTCCCGAGTCGTTCCGGGGATCTCGCTGACGATCGCCCGCTGCTCCCCCAGGAGGGCGTTCAGCAGGGAGCTCTTGCCGACGTTCGGGCGACCGACGATCGCGATCGGGATCGGGCGCGCGAGGAGGGCCTCCTGGGCGGCCGTCGCGGCGTCCCACGCTTCTTCGACGTCCCCGCCCTCGGCCCGATCGAGGGGCTCCGCGGGCCAGAACTCGGCCGCCTCGGCCTCCTTGCGTTTCCGCTCGCGCTCGGCTTCCGATTCGGGCGGCAGCGCCTCGACGATCGCGTCGAGGAGGTCGCCCGTTCCCCGCCCGGGGATGGCGCTGACCGCGTAGGCATGGGTCCAGCCGAAACGATGGAACTCGGCGCCCTCGATCTCCAGCCGAGGGTTATCCGCCTTGTTCACGGCAAGCAGGACCGGCGCGTGCGCCCGACGAAGCAGCTCGGCCGCCTCGGCGTCCGCCGGCGTCTCGCCCGCCGCCGCGTCCACGACGAAGAGGATCACGTCCGCCTCCTCGATCGCCAGCCGGGCCTGGGTCTGCACCTCGGCCTCGATCGGGTCACCCGGCCGGAGCTCGAGCCCGCCCGTGTCCACGACGATGAAGCGGCGTCCGTTCCACTCGCCGACCTCGTACAGACGATCGCGGGTCGTCCGCGGACGGTCCTCGACGACCGCCGGCCGGCCGCCGACGATCCGGTTGAAGAGCGTGCTCTTGCCGACGTTCGGCCGGCCGACGATCGCGACGAGGGGCAGGCCGTCGGTCGGCAGCTCCTCCGGCTCGCCCCCCCGGCGGCGAGTCGCGCGGGCCGCCACCGTCAGGCGGCGCCGGCCGACTGCCTGGCGAGCGGTCGGCCGCCGGTCCCGAGCGAGCTGCTCCGGTAGGCCGACTCCGCCACGGCCGTGAGCGCCTCGTGCGCGAGCTCGCTCGCGCGAGGGCGGGTGACCTCGGTTCCGGCGAGCTCGTAGATGCGGCGAGCGACGACCTCGAGGTCCTCGATCGGCGTCGACGTCCCGCCGGTCACGCCGACGACGCGGGAGCCCTCGAAGGGAGCGCCACTGACGAGATCGTCGGCGGACTGGATCTGGTGGGCCGCCTTGCCCGCGATCTCGCAGAGGCGGGTCAGTTCTTTCGTGTTCGCGCTGTTCCGGCCGCCCACCACGACCATGACGTCGACCGCGGCGGCCAGGTCCATCGTGTCCTCCTGCCGCCGGATCGTGACCGGGCAGACGGTGTTGACGACCTTCAGCTCGTGGCAGCGGGAGACGAGGAAGGCGGCGAGCCTCTCGAACTTCCAGGGCGGCTGCGTGCTCTGGCTGATGAGCGCCATCCGCTTCCTGCGCGGGATCCGGCCCCAGTCCTCCTCCTCGTCGACGAGGATCGCCTCGGGCGCGAAGCCCAGCAGGCCGACGACTTCGGGGTGGTTCGGCGTGCCCAGGAGGACGATCGTGTAGCCCTCCTCGACAAGGATCGCGAGCTCCTTCTGCTCCTGGAGCACCCAGGTGCACGTGCCGTCGATCACCTCGAGGCCCTTCGCCCTGGCCCTGGCCATCACCTCGGGCGTCACGCCGTGCGCCCGGATGACGACCGCCGCTCCCCCCTCGACGTCGTCGAGGGTGTCGACGGTCTCGATCCCCTGCGCGCTCAGCTCCGCGATCACGCCGGCGTTGTGGACCACCTGCCCGAGCGTGTGGGTCTGCTTGCCCTCGGCGGCCGCCAGCTTCGCGTCGTCGATCGCCTCGCGCACCCCATAGCAGAACCCGGTGCGCCGTGCGATGCGGACCTCTTCGACGGTACCCATACCGGTCCAAGTATCGCACCGGGCCGCTCCTGGCCCGTACCCCGCGCCTGGCCCGAACTGCCTGCCCTGGCCGGTACCGCCGCTCAGGCCCCGGCAGCCCGCCTTTCCTCCGGCAGCAGCTCCGAGATCGCCGACATGATCCGTGCGGTCGCTCGCACGACGGCCTCACGCCGCTCGAGCGCGGGATCGTGCTCGAGCCTGAATGGCCGTCCGACACGGATCGTGACCCGCGTGCCGAAGCGCGGTACCCACGAGCCCCGCCCGAGCAGCCGGTCCGTGCCGTCGATCCCGACCGGGACGATCGCCTCGCCCGTTCGCAGGGCGAGGAGCGCGGCGCCGTGGTGAGCGCGCCCGAGGATGCCCGTCGTGCTGCGGGTCCCCTCGGGAAAGATCGCGATCACGTCACCGCGGTCGAGCGCGGCTCGGGCGATCCGGTACGCTTCCACGTCGCGCCCGCCGGCGCGCACCGGGATCGTGCCGAGGGAGCGAAGGAGCGGCGCCAGCGGCGTCGCGAAGAGCTGCTCCTTGGCGAGGAATCGGAGCGGTCGCCCGAGGGCGGGCTGGAGCCAGGCCGCAAGGAACGCCGGGTCGACGTTGCTCAGGTGATTGGCCACGACGATCAGGGGACCGGTCGCAGGAACGTTCTCGGCGCCCACGATGCGGATCCGCGCGAACGAACGCCCGAGCGCACGGATGGCGGCGGCCAACAGGCGGGCGAGGAGGCTTGGGCGGTCGGCGCGCCTCGAGTCATCGGCAAGTGCGGGTGCCTGCGGCGATACCCGCCGCGTCGTGTCGCCGGTCATACCGGCCGACCCAGGGCGCGAGCGCGGAGGCGGACCTGTCTGACGACCGCCTCGATCGTCTCCTCCAGCGTGTTGCGGTCGCTGCGGATGATCGTCGCTCCCTCGGGGACGCGCAGCGGGGCCGTCGTCCGCGTCGAGTCGAGGCCGTCCCTGCGGCGCAGCTCCGCCTCGAGCGCCACGGCGGCGGGACTGCCGAGGGGAATGCGTCGCTCCTCCGCCCTCCGTCGGGCACGCTCCTCGACCGAGACGTCGAGGTAGAGCTTGAGGTCCGCCCAGGGCAGGACGACCGTGCCGATGTCGCGACCGGCCATGATGATCCGGCCGCCCTCGGCGATTTCGCGCTGGCGGGGCAGGAGCGCGGCCCGCACCGGCGCGCGTCGCGAGACCCGGCTGACCTCGCGGTCGACGCGCTCGGTATGGACGCGCGCGGTCACGTCGCGTCGGTCCACGCGCACCCGCGTGAATCGGCCGCCCTCATCTGCCTTGAGCTCGATGTCTGGGACGAGCGCGACCAGGCCGGCGTCGTCCTCTGGATCGACCCCGCGCTCGAGCGCCAGCCAGGTCAGTGCCCGGTAGAGGAGCCCGGTGTCGCAGAAGCGGTAGCCGATCCGCGCCGACGCACCCGCCCCGACGCTGCTCTTTCCGCTCGATCCCGGCCCGTCGAGGCTCACCACGAGCCCCTGTGGCCGGCGGGCCTCAGCGTCTCCAGGGCCGTGATGGGCTCCCCCACCCTCGGCCGGTGTTCCCGAACCGGCGGGTGTGGCGGACGATCCTGGCGACCGCGTCCGCCGGGATGTTCGAGACGACCGGCCTCCGGCCAGGAGCGCCGCCTCGCGGGAGCTGAGGACATGCCAGCCACCAGCGGGAATCGCTCCCAGGCGGAGCGTGCCGATCCGGACCCGCACGAGCCGCTCGACGGGCGCACCCACGGCGCCGAACATCCGCCGGACCTGGCGCCGCCAGCCCTGGCCGAGGATCGCGCGATACCAGCGCCAGGGCCCCGGGCCTGCCTCCGTCTGCTCCGCCAGCTGGCGCGTCTCGGCTGGAGTCGCCGGTCGCAGATCGACCAGCTGCGCCGTTCCCTCCTCGAGCTCGATCCCCGATCGCAGACGTTGGGCCTGCTCGGCTCCGAGCGGCTCCCGAAGCCCGACCGCGTACTCGCGCTCGACGCCGTAGCGGGGATGGAGGACCCGCTCCGCCCATTCACCGTCGTTCGTGAGCAGGAGAAGGCCTTCCGAATCGCGATCCAGCCGGCCCACGGGATACAGCCGGCCGGCCATCGCGCGCACTTCGCGTGGCAGGAGCTGGAGTGGGGTGCGGGCCGCGTGCCGATCCGCGACCGTGCTCGTCACGCCAGTCGGCTTGTTCAACGCGACCCACGTCCGTAGGACGGGAACGCGAAGCGGTTGCCCGTCGACCGTGATCGCCTGTCGAGCAGGATCGACGCGCTCACCGATCGCGGCGGGCCGGCCGTCGACACTCACACGACCGTCGGCGACGAGGATCTCCGCCGCCCGCCGCGAGGCAAGGCCCGCATCGGCGAGCGCCTTCTGGATTCGCACGCCGGGCATCTCGCGCCGGTCAGGGGCCTGGAGAGGCGTCGAGGGGGACCGGCTGCTCGCGATCGGCCTGCTCGGACGATCCGGCGAGCGCCGACTGTGCGAATCGGTCCGACTCTTCGACGACTCCCGACTGTTCGGCGAGCTCCGCATCGACGAGCCGCGCCGCGACCTCGGCCTCGAGGGGCGGGAGGTCGTCGAGCCCCGCCAGGCCGAACCGTTCGAGGAAGCCGAACGAGGTCCCGTACAGGATCGGGCGCCCAGGCGCGTCGGCCCGGCCCTGCTCGACGACGAGCCGGCGATGGAGGAGCGAGCGGAGGATGTACTCCGAGTCGACGCCTCGGACCCGCTCGATCGCGGCCCGGGTCACCGGCTGGCGATACGCGACGATGGCAAGCGTCTCGAGGCCGGCAACAGAGAGTCTGGCCGCGCCCACGCCCAGGTAACGCGCGACGAGCGGCCCCGCCTCGGGCGCCGTGGCCAGCTCGACCTCGTCTCCGGCGACGAGAAGGCGAATGCCCCGGCTCCGGAGCCCGACCTCGAGATCCCCGAGCCGCTCGTCGACCGTCGCGCGATCGACGCCCGCCAGTCGGGCGATCTCTCGTCGGCCCAGAGGCCGCTCGGCGACGAACAGGAGCGCCTCGAGCGCCTCGACCGAGAGGTCCGCTTCGCCCGGCCCGGGCGAGGTTCCGGCGAGCCGGTCGACGAGGTCCGCTTCGGGATCGGGCGCCGGGCCGGTCACGGCGGTCTCCTGGCTCATTCCGCTTCGTCCGCTCTCCGGCAGACGATCGGCCCCCAGGGCATCTCCTGTTCGATCGTCAGCTCCCGGCGCTTGCCGAGCTCGAGCAGGGCGAGGAACGTGACCGCGACGACGACCCGGTCGCGTACGCCACGAAGGAGCTCCTGGAGGACGATGACCGGCGCCTGGGCAAGGGCCGCCCGGATGACCGCGGCGCGCTCGGCGAGCGTGACGGTGCGGCGGAGCGTCTCCGGGAGTGGCTCGAGCGCCGGCGCGATCCGGGCCAGCCGCTCGAGCGCCTGCCGGAGAAGGGTTGGCTCGAGCGCCGGCCCTGCTTCTTCGGTGGTCCCCGCGTGGGCAGCGGCGAGAGCCACGCGCGGTTCCCGCGCAACGAGGGCCATGCCCCCTTCAAGCCGAAGGGCGAGGAGCCGCCCGGCGTCGCGGAAGGCGCGGTACTCGATCAGCCGGCGGCGCAGCTCCTCTGCCGGGTCTCCTGCGTCCGGATCGGCGTCGAGGGGCTCGGCGGGGACGGGCTCGGGGAGGAGCGCCCGAGACTTGATGAGGATGAGCTGCGCGGCCACGGTCACGAAGGCGCTGAGGTGCGGGATCCGCTCGTCCGGCAGACCTGCCAGAGCCTCGAGGTAGGCGCCCGCGAGATCCCCGAGCGGGACCGTTCGGATGTCGAGCTCCTGCTGCTCGATCAGGGCGACGAGGAGCGCCAGCGGGCCCTCGAACGGCCCGAGGCGGATGGTCGTCGCCCCCTCCGGCCGGCGACCGACGGAGATCCGGACGGCGGCGGCCCCCGCCTCCCCGATCGCGGCGTGGGGCGCGACTTCGGGATCGAGCCGATCGACGAAGGGTCCGGGGCCGACCGCGACGAGCTGGCGAGTTGCAGGCCGAGGGTCCGTCGCCGCCCCGCGGGTCGTCACCCGCTTGCCTCATCGGCCAACCGGAGCGCTTCGCCGAGCTGGCGATCCTCGGGCGGCGGCTCGGCGCGGATGAGCGCCGCGGTCAGCGGAGAGCAGCCCGCCACGACGACGAGCTCGGCGGAATGCTGTTGATGGTCGCGCATCCGCTCCAGGCCCTCGCGCATCCAGGGAAGCCGCGATCCGAGGCGGACGATCCGGTCGCCGTAACGCTGCCCGAGCGACCAGGTGACCCGGTGGAGGAGGCCCACCGCCGGACCCTTCCCGGCGTCGTGGAACAGCCCCGCGAGAAGGAGATCTTGCTCCGTCCGGCCCGCGGCGCGAAGCGCCCGCAGGACGTCGAGACCGTGGACCTGGTCGGCCCGGTGCATCGAGTCGAAGAGGAGCAGCTGTTCGTACGTCAGGAGACGCTCGAGCTCGGCGCGGTCGGCCCGCGACACGCGGCCGGAGAGGTAGCGCACCGTCCGGCGGATCTTGCCCGCCCACCACGAGCCCACCCTCAGATCAGCGCTCGCCCGACGAGCAGCTCGATGACGAAGCGGGCGATCGGGCCGATCACCGAGGCACCGAAGAAGAACACGAGGAGGATCAGGAAGAAGGCGTATTGCTCGAGCTGGCGCAGGGAGTAGGCCGTCCGGGCGTCGACGAGGCCCGTGAGCACTTTCCAGCCATCGAGTGGCGGGACCGGGAGGAGGTTGAAGATGAAGAGGAACACGTTGATCACGATGAAGAAGCGAGCGATGTTGAAGATGAACGTGCCCACCTCGCTGTCGGCGATCTCGGCCGCCAGGCCCGCGTTGAACAGGACGTAGCGGACGGGGAGGGCGACGATCGCCGCCATGAGCAGGTTCGAGGCCGGACCGGCGAGCGCGACGAGCGCCTCGCCCCGACGGCCGCCGTCGAGATTGATCGGGTTGACCGGCGTCGGCTTGGCATAGCCGAAGAAGAACCGCCCCCCGAAGAGGATCGCCGAGAGGATCAGCATCCCACCCCCGATTGGATCGAAGTGGACCCGCGGATCGAAGGTCAGGCGGCCCATGTAGCGGGCAGTCGAATCGCCGAGCCGGAAGGCCATGTAGGCATGGCTGAACTCGTGGACGGGGAAGGCGACGAGGAGGATGATCCCGACGGCGACGAGGGCGGGCAGGAGCTGCTCGATCACGCCGCGACAGCCTACAGCCGGCCGAGGAGCTCGTCCTTCTTCGCCTCGTACTCCTCCGGCGTGATCGCCCCGCGGTCGCGCAGGTCGGCCAGACGGGCGAGCGTCTGGGTGATCTCGGCCGCATTCGCGGCCCGCTCCTCGGCGGAGACCGAGGGGCCCGCGCCCGAAGGTTCCGCTCCGGAGGGGGGCGCCGGGGGCGGGGCCCCAGCCAACTGGCCGCGGTACGGCTCGCCGCCCGTGGCCGGCCCTGGTTCGGCGCGGAACGGAGGGCTGGGCGGCACCCGGTAGGCCATCTCCATCTCGAGCTGATGCTTCGCATCGAGCATCTGGCGCTTGAAGCCGGGCGCGTCGGCGAGCATCCGGTAGCGGTCGATCGCGGCCTCGGCAGCGGTGAGGATGTCCAGATCGCCATAGCCCAGGATCCGACCGAACAGGTCCTGGCTGAGCAGGGCGTCGTTGATCTTCTCCAGCGAGCTGTCCGCCGACCGCTTGTTGATGATCCCCTCCACCTTCAGGATTCGCCGGTTCGTGACGAGGTAGTCCTGGGCCCACCACTCCCAGAACTCGACCGCGAAGAAGAGCAGGGCAAGGAGGAGAAGTCCCGCGGCGAGGTAGCCCAGGACCGTCTCGATCGTCCGGTTCTGCGGGCCCAGGACGAAGTATCCGGCGAGGACGAGCAGGCCGACCAGGAAGAAGAGGATCGCCCGGCGGGAGTCGAGGAGAAGGGCCAGCCAGTGTTGCCGGGCCCGGCGTACCACGACCTCGCCGCTGGCGAGCAGGGTGTCCGCGTATCGCATCGTTCGGCCTCCCTCTGAGCGGGTCAGGCGCGTGGATGAGCGCGCGCGTAGACCTGCCGGATCCGCTCCCCGGTGAGGTGGGTGTAGAGCTGGGTCGTGCTGATGCTCGCATGTCCAAGCAACTCCTGGACGACGCGCAGGTCGGCACCACCTTCGAGCAGATGCGTGGCGAAGCTGTGGCGCAGCGTGTGCGGCGTCACTCGCGCCGACAGGCCGGCGCGCTGGGCCGCCCGCTGGACTGCCCGCCAGGCGCTCATCCGGTCGAGCCGTCGTCCCCGGGGGGTGAGGAAGAGCGGGCCGCCACGGGCACCGGGAACGTCAGCGAGCCAGCCTGGCCGGACCTCCTCGAGGTAGCGCGCGAGCTGCTCCCGAGCGAC
Source organism: Candidatus Limnocylindrales bacterium (assembly GCA_036002405.1). Taxonomy (GTDB): domain Bacteria; phylum Chloroflexota; class Limnocylindria; order Limnocylindrales; family CSP1-4; genus DASYTK01. Next base: position 18,425 of record DASYTK010000023.1, on the reverse strand, counting down.
GTCCCCGACCGGCACGATGCGCTCACGGCCGCCCTTGCCCATGACGCGGACGAGGCCGGCATCGAGGGAGAGGTCATGGCGATCGAGCCCCAGCGCCTCGCTCACCCGCAGGCCGGCCGCGTAGAGGAGCTCGAGCAGGGCGCGGTCGCGGATGCCGAAGGGGTCGCCCGGGGCGGCCGCCTCCAGCAGTGCCCCGACCTCGCCGACGTCGAGCGTGTCGGGAAGCCGGCGGGTCTGGCGGGGCAGTTCGAGGAGACCGGCCACGTCGACGGGGATGAGCTCCTCGGCGTAGGCGAACCGATAGAAGGCCCGGATCGCGGCCGCCTTCCGGCGGAGGGTCGAAGGCAGGACCGACCTGGGCGGGCGAGCGAGCCCCGCAAGGTGGTGGCGCGCCGGCTCCGCCGAGGCGGCCCAGCGCCTCGCGCGGGCTGAGGCCGCGAAATCGCGCAGGTCTGTCCCGTAGGCGGCGATCGTACGTTCCGACAGCCCGCGCTCGACGCGCAGGTAGCCGAGATAGGCCAGGACGGCGGCCCGCAGGTCGGCCACTCCCCCGCCCTCTCGGGCGCTCATCGGGCGAGCACCGGGCGCCGTTCGTCGGCTCGCGCCCGGGCCCGGAGCTCGCGGGCCCCGTCTCGTCCTGCGCCGCCCACGGCTTCGCCGCCGAGCATCGCGGCCAGCTCGTCGATCCGGGCCTGCTCGTCGAGTGGCTCGGCGATCGTGATCGTCCGTTCGCCCTCGGTTCGCTTCGCGATCCGGACGTGGCTGTCGGCGTGGGCGGCGATCTGAGGCAGGTGGGTGACGCAGACGACCTGGTGGCTCGCCGCGAGCCGGTGGAGCATCCGACCGATCCCCGCCGCCGAACGCCCTCCGACGCCGGCGTCGATCTCGTCGAACACGAGGGTGGGGGTCGCATCCGCCTCGGCAAGGACGCTCTTCAGCGCGAGCGCGACCCGCGAGAGTTCCCCTCCCGAGGCGATCCGGGCCAGGGGCATCCCCGGCTCTCCGGGGTTCGGGGCGAAGACGAAGGCGACCGCGTCGGCCCCGCTCGCCTCGAGGCCGGCCGGGGCGACGGTAACCTCGAGGGTGGCCTTTCCGAAGCCGAGATCGGCGAGGGCCGCCGTGGCAAGCCCCGACAGGCGCTCGGCGGCGCTCCGGCGGGCGATCGTCAGCGCCTCCGCCGCCTCCCGGGCGTCGTGCTCGAGGACCTCGTCGACGGCCAGCCGGTCGGCCCGCTCGCGGTCCAGCCCGGCCAGCCGGTCGGCTTCCTGGCGGGCGCGCTCGCCGTGCTCGAGGACGGCTGCCTCGTCGCCGCCGTACTTCCGGAGCAGGACATAGATCCGGCCGAGTCGCTCCTCCATCACCGCGCCGGCCTCCGAATCGTGCTCGATGGAGGCGCTCCGGCGGCGCAGCTCTGCGGCAACGTCCTCGACCTCCGCGGCGAGACCCCCGAGACGGGTGTCGAGCTCGGCGAAGGAACCCTCGAGCGCCGCCAGCTCGGCCGCCGATCGAGCCGCGATCGCGAGCCGGTCCCGCGCTCCGGCGCCGTCGCCCAGCAGGAGGTCGCGCGCCTCCCGACAGAGTCGGACGATCCGCTCGGCGCTTGCCGTGGCCGCCAGGCGGGCGCGCAGCTCGTCGAGCTCCCCGACCCGAAGCTCGGCCGCCGCGATCTCGTCCGCGGCATGCTCGGCAAGCTCGATCCGGCGCTCCAGCTCCCCGGGATCGATCTCCAGCCCCGCCAGTGCGGCCTGGTTCTCGCGCCACCGCCCGACCGCCTCGCGGACGCGGACGCAGAGCTCGCCGTGGCCGCCGAACCCGTCGAGCAGCTCGCGCTGCCAGGCGGCCGAGAGCAGCCGCTGCTGGTCGTGCTGGCCGTGGATCTCCACAAGCGGGCCGGCCACCTCGGCGAGCCGGGCGACGGTCACCGTCTCGTCGTCGATCCGGGCCATGCTTCGGCCGCCCGCCGCGACCTCGCGTACGCAGATCAGGGGCTCGGGATCTCGGTCGAAGAGCGCCTCGACCCGGGCCGACGGCGCCCCGTGGCGCACGACCCCGCTATCCGCCCGGCCTCCGAGGATGAGCGTCAAGGCGTCGATGAGCAGCGACTTGCCCGCACCCGTCTCGCCGGTGACGACAGTGAAGCCCGGATCGAGTCGGAGACGGACGCGCTCGAGGAGAGCGAGATCCGTGACGGCGAGCTCGAGCAGGCTCACGAGGGCAGCAGCTCCGCCTTCTGCCGGAGCAGCTCCCAGAACCCGGTCGCACCGCGAGGCTCGACGAAGCGGATCGGCCGCTCCCTCGCCCGCACCTGGACCGCGTCGCCCACGACGATCGGGAGGTCCTCGCGCCCATCGATGCTCACCTGGACGTCCTGCGCCGCGGTGACGGAGACGCTGACGACGTGGCGCGGGCTGACGACGATCGATCGGAGTGCGGTGAGATAGGCCGCGATCGGGGTGACGACGAGGTTGCGGCTGGTGGGATCGAGGATCGGTCCGCCGGCGCTGAAGGAATAGCCCGTCGACCCGGTCGGGCTCGCGACGACGAGCCCATCGGCGATGAAACTCGCGAGGTGGGAGTCGTCGATGCTCACGTCGAGCCGGACGACGCGGGCGAGCGCCCCACGGACGACGGCCGCCTCATTGAGCGCGATGTGTGGCTCGAGCACGCTACCCGCGCCACCGCGAAGGATCCGGATCTCGAGCGTCATCCGCTCCTCGAGGACGTAGTCCCCCGCGGCGAGGAGCCCAAGGACCGATTCGAGTTGCGACGCGGCCGCTTTCGAGAGAAAGCCGACCCGCCCGGCGTTGACCCCCAGGATCGGGACGTCGACGAGGGCCACCGCGCGGGCCGAGCGCAGGAAGGTCCCATCACCACCCAGCACGACGAGCACGTCCGTACCCGGCAGATGCTCGACAAGCTCCTCATGGGCGCCGGCCGCGGCGGCCCAGGCCTCGATCGAGCGCTCGCGGCACCAGCCGAGCGAGCGCTCGCGGAGCTCCACGGTCGAGCTGTTCGTCGGGTTGAAGGCGAAGCCGAGGGTCGTCACGGCGAGCCCGACCGGAAGAGGCTCTCGGGCCGGTGCGGCCTCACCGACCGAGGTGGAGGAACGTCTCGCGGTTCCCCCGTGGCCCCGCCAGCGGCGATTCGGTCTCGCCCAGGACCCGGAGCCCGAGGACGCGCGCGTGCTCGGCGATCCGCTCGACGACGGCCCGGCGGACATCGGGGTCGCGGACGACGCCTCCGGGCGCCTCGCCGCGGCCGGCCTCGAACTGCGGCTTCACGAGCGCGACGATCTCACCTTCCGGCTCGAGCTGCGCGACGACGCCGCGCAGGATCCGGGTCAGGGAAATGAAGCTCACGTCGATGACGGCGAGCGAGACGGGCTCCGGCAGCGCGAACGGATCGGGATGGTCCGGATCGAGTCGCGCCGCGTGTGTCCGCTCGTACGAGACGACCCGGGCGTCGCCGCGCAGCGACTCGGCGAGTTGGCCGCGGCCCACGTCGAGAGCATAGATGCGCGTCGCGCCGCGCCGCAACAGGCAGTCGGTGAAGCCGCCCGTCGAGGCACCCACGTCGAGGCAGATCCTGCCGCCGGGGTCGATCCCGAACGCATCGAGGGCGGCGGCGAGCTTCTCGCCGCCTCGGGACACGTACGGTGCGGTCTCGATGCGAGAGAGCGGGGTGTCCGCGGGTACCAGATCGCCGGGCTTGCGGTCGAGTCGGGCACCATCGCCCTCGCCCACGCGGATCCGGCCCGCGAGGAGGAGCGCCTGGGCCCGGGCGGGCGTCGCGACGAGGCCGCGCGCGACAAGGAGCTGGTCGAGTCGCTGACGCGGCGTCCCGGGCGAACGAGCCCTCGGCCGGGACCTCGTCAGGCCGACCGGGCCCTGATCGTCGGCCGGAGCGGGCGGGCGCCGACCGTCGCAAGGGCTGCCCGGAGCTGGCCCTCGATCCCCGGCGCGTCGAGGCCGGTGATGTGCCGGAGCTCGCTCACGGCGCCGTGGTCGACAAAGCGATCGGCGGGGAGGCCGATGATCCTCACCGGGACGCCGCGCAGCGCCGGATCGCCCAGCCTGGCCGACTCGATCGCCTCGAGGACGGCGCTCCCGAAGCCGCCACTGATCGCACTCTCCTCGAGCGTCACGACGAGCTGCTTGTCGCGGGCATGCCGGAGGATCAGCTCGCGGTCGAGCGGCTTGACGAAGCGGGCATTCACGACCGTCGTGGACCAGCCCTCGAGAGCGAGGGCGTCGAGAGCCTCGAGGCCGCGCTGGAGGATGGGCCCGAAACCCACGAGGAGCAGGTCGCTCCCCTCCCGGAGCAGCTCGGCCCGCCCGACCGGGATCGGCTCGGGATCGACCACCGGCCGGTCGAAGCCGGCGTCCCGCGGGTAGTGGATCGCGAAGGGGTGCCGTTGCCCGAAGGCCGTCCGCAGCAACCGCCGAAGCTCCTGCTCGTCCTTCGGCGCGGCCACCACGAGGTGCGGCAGCTGGCGCTGGGCGGCGATCGCGAAGATGCCCTGGTGGCTCGTCCCGTCCTCGCCGACGAGGCCCGCCCGGTCGACCCCGAACACGACCGGCTGGTCGTTCTGGCAGGCGTCATGGACGAGCTGGTCGAAGGCCCGCTGGAGGAACGTGGAATAGATCGCGACGAATGGCCGGAGCCCGCCGATCGCCAGGCCGGTGGCCAGGGTCACGGCGTGCTGTTCGGAGATCCCGACGTCGAACATCCGCTCGGGAAAGGCCTCGGCGAAGCGGCTCAGTCCCGTGCCGGTCGGCATCCCGGCGGTGATCGCCACGACGCCCGGGTCCTCCCCGGCGATCTCGATCAGCTCGCCGATCGCCACCTGGCTGTAGTTCGGCGGCTTGCGCAGCGCGGCGACCGCCTGGGCGCTCGAGGGGATCGCGTCGCCGTCCCCGTTCGTCGCGACCGCCCGTACGGCGGGGCGATCGAGGACCGCTGCCGCACGCTCCGCGGCCGGGGCCAGCTTCATCGGGGGCAGTGCCGCCCCGTGGAAGCTCACCTGGTCCGCCTCGGCAGGGCGGTAGCCGCGGCCCTTCTGCGTCCGGACGTGGACGATGACCGGGCCCTCCAGGTCGAGCGCCCCGCGCAGCGTCTGCTCGAGGGCGTGGAGGTCGTGCCCGTTGACCGGCCCGATGTAGGTGATCCCGAGATCCTCGAAGAGCTGTCCGGGCTGGGCGAAGTTGACGACCGACTTGCGCAGCCGGCGCGACAGCTCGAGCAGCGTCCCGCCCACGACCGGGACCCGCTCGATCAACGCGTCGTAGAGGCGCTTGGAGCCCCGCCACGGCCGCGAAAGCTTGATCTGGCTGAGATACGTGCTCAATGCGCCGACCGTCCGCGAGATGCTCATCTCGTTGTCGTTCAGGACGATGAGCAACCGGGTCTGGCGATGGCCCAGGTCGTTCAGCGCCTCGAGCGACATCCCCGTCATGAGGGCGGCGTCACCGACGACGACGACGATCCGCTCGGCGCCGCCGCGGAGGTCCCGCGCGAGCGCGAGTCCCTCGGCGATCGAGAGGCCGGTGCCCGCGTGGCCACCGTCGAAGACGTCATGGGGGCTCTCGCTCCGGCGCGGGAATCCGCCCACCCCGCCGAGCTGCCGGAGCGTGCCGAAGCGCTCGAGACGACCGGTCAGCAGCTTGTGGGGATAGGCCTGGTGGCCGGTGTCCCAGACGATCCGATCGACCGGGCTCTCGAGGAGCCGGTGGAGCGCGACCGTGAGCTCGACGACGCCGAGCGAGCTCCCGAGATGGCCGCCCGTGCGGGCCACGGTCTCGATGATCGTCGTGCGGATCTCGGTGCACAGGCGCTCGAGCTCGGCGCCGCCGAGGCGGCGGAGATCCTGGGGGCCGGAAAGAGAGTCGAGGAGCGACACGCTGGTTTCGGCTCGGGTATCGGTCATCTGGGTCGCCCCGCGGGGTCTCGGTCGAACCGGTCGCCGGGGGCGCCGCGATTCTATCCGCTCAGGCCTGGTCGGCGTCGGGGTCGAAGTCGACCGCCCGGAGGGCTCCTCCGGCCCGTTCGAACAGCCGCTGGACGCGAAGCTCCGCGTCGGAGAGAAGCCGGGCACACCGATCGTGCAGCGCCATGCCACGTTCGTAGAGGGCGATCGACTCTTCGAGCGGAAGCCCGCCCTGCTCCAGCCGGGCGACGACCGACTGGAGCTCGGCCAGCGCGGCGTCGAACGTCAGTCCGGCGATCTCTTCGTCGACCGCCACGCCCGTCGTCCCCGCCGCGTCGCTCACAGGCGGAATCTGTCACGCACCGCCAGCCCCGTCCAGCGCGGCTCCTCTGGCTCGAACCCCGAACGGCCCTGGATCCCGCGCTATTTCGGCGCGGGGCGGCCACGCAGGTCGAGTCGCGCGACCTGCGGGTCGTGGTCGGAGGCCTGGTCGGCGAACTCCGAGTTCACGTGGACCGGGTCATAGTCGATCGGGAAGTGCCCGAGCAGGTTGTCGCTGACGAGGATCTGGTCGAGCACCTGTGAGTTGCCCTCGAAGACGTACGAGTAGCGCTCGGGCTGCGGGAGGGTGTTCATCAGGTCCGTGAGGACCCCTCCCTCGAGGATCTCGACGGTCTGCGAGAACTCGAAGTCGTTGATGTCGCCGAGGACGATGACGTTCGCGTGTGGGTCGGCGGCGAGGATCTCGTCGACGAAGTCGTTGACGACTTGCGCCTGGGCGTGCCGGGCGACCTCGCTGGAGCGCTGCGGAGGTTGGAACCGCCCGAACAACGGCTGGTCGCCGCCCTTCGAGCTGAAGTGGTTCGCGATGACGAAGAGCTTCTTGCCGCGCATCCGGAACTCGCCCGCCAGCGGCTTTCTTGTCGCGACCCAGGCGGGATCCTGGGGGTCGACCCGGCCCGGGCTGTAGGAGAGGCGCGCCCCGGAAGGCTCGGCGATGACCGTGGTGGGCGTCGTCGAGTCGCCGCCCGGCCGATCGACGAAGCTGAGACCGCGGTCGGTGCGGAAGAGGAAGCCGACGCGGATGTTGCCGCCGGGCTCGCCGCCATCCTGGTCGTCCACCGGATCGATCTGGCGGTACTGGTAGGTGGGGCCGCCCGCGGCCTGGATCGCGGCGATCAACGTGTTCCACGTCGTAGATGCATCGGTCACGCTCGTGTTCGCAGGACCGTCGTTGTCCTGGATTTCCTCGATGGCAAGGAGATCGGGCGAGCGGAGGAGGTTCACGATCAGGTCGGCGTGGCGCGCGAAGGCAGGCCCGTCGCCCGGGTCGAGGTTCTCGACGTTGTAGGTGCCCACGACGATCTCCCGGTCGAGCGGGGCACGCGTGACCTCGCGCGCGAGGCCGCCGTCGACCGGCGTGAGCGGGGCGGTGACGTTCAGCTTGAAGTTCCCGAAGCTGTAGTCCATCACGCCGACGACCGTTGTCGTGAAGCCGTCGGCGAGGTCCACGACCGGCGTTGGAAGGATCGTGTCGTCCAGGATGATCCGCTCGGGGTTGAAGTCGTCGGGACGGATGATGACCCCGCCTCGAACGGTGTCGACGCCGGCGCTCGCGCTGTCGTCGCCGACGACGGGGATCTCACCGAAGGCATTCCGGGGGCCGACGGCGACGGCGTCGTTCAGCTGCACCCGCATCGCCTCGAGGCTCTCGTAAAAGTCGATGCCGTCCTGAGCCGGGTCGAAGGCGCCGCTCGTCTCGACGCTCCCCGTGGCGTCGTCCTCGATCACCATCGCGGGCGGGATTCGGCCGCCGTTGCCCAGGACCGTCGGCGCGGGAAGCGCGTTGCCGCTCGAAAGGACGGTGATCGTCGGCGAGGTGATCTCCGTCGTGGTCAGGTTCGCGGAGCTCGAACCCCCCGGACGGAACTCGGCAGCGTTGCCACTGACGCGAAGGTCGTCCCCGACATTGACGATCGGGGAAGACGCCGTGAAGACGAAAATCGCCTCGGACGTCGCGTCGTCCGCGTCGGGTGTCGGATCCTGCATGTAGAAGCCGTTCCCCAGCTTCGCGGTCACGATGCCGGCCACGCCCGCCACGCTTGTGCCGGCGAGCGGCGACGTGTGCGAGGCGCCCTGGATGTCGTGGATCCGGACGGGGGGCGACTCGGTCGTGAAGGTGAAGGCGTAGTCCGAGTCCATGTTGTCCGGCGGGTCGAGCAGGTCCTGGTCGGACACCTGGCTCGCGTAGACCGTGACCGTGCACGTCTCGCTGAAGGCGAAGTCGCTGTCTGGATCGAGCGTGTACGACTGCGGGCCGCCGCTCTGCGTTGCGGTGTGCGAGCCGCTCGTCCCGCAGGCGATCGAATACCAGGTCCCGCTGACGTCCACCGGCTCGCTGAAGTCGATCGTCACGTTCGCGCTGCGTGCGACGCCGGTGGCTCCGTTCGTCGGGGTCGTGCTCGTGACCGATGGCGGGTTCTCGGCATTGCAGAAGTGGGCCGGGCTCAAGCGGTTACGTGGCGCTGGTGCCGCGATCAGGAAGTCGGCGCTGTTGTCGTCCGTGTCGGTGCAGCCGAAGTCGGCCCTGAACGCGGCGGTCGTATTCGACGGCGCTGGCGTCGGGCCGGCGCCCTCGAAGAAGTTGGCGCCGCCGTAGCCCACGAGGTCGACGATCGATGCCAGGGCGGCCGGCGAGCAGGGCGTAGACGACCCGTTGCAGCCAAGCGGCGCCGTGGTGTTCACGAGCGCCACCTTGCCGGCCGTGGCGCCCATCGAGATGGGGGTCGGGTCGACGATGTCCGCCGAGAAGTCCCCGGACGGCGTCGCGCCGGCCGCCTCCTTGACGACGAGATACTCGCCGGGCGCCAGGAACCCGCCGAGCTCGCTCAGGAGGGCGCTGTTCGCGCCGAAGTTACCCGTGCCGGTCGCGCTCGTGTACTGGAGCGACCAGTTCGAGAGGTCGACCAGGCTCGTACCCCGGTTGAAGATCTCGATGTAGTCGTTCGTCAGAGGCGCACCGGTATTGCCTCCGCCGCCGTAGACCTGGCTGACCACGATGCTCGAGCTCGTCGTGCGAGCCGGGACCGCTCCCAGCGCCAGCACGAAACACGCCGCGACGGTGACGGCGACGAAACGGCGGATCGTCATCGGACCCCTCCCCACCTCGGCCCGCTTCGACGGGCGTGCCCAAAACCCCTCGGAGACCCACCCTCTCGGTCCAGATCCCTCTGCCGGGAGGATAGACGCGTGGGGGGTGGGTAGCTAGGCCGACTCGCCTGACGCCGGGTCGCGCACGCGCTCCACCCGAACGTCGAGGCCGCCCCGGGCGAGGCGCACCTCGAGCGGATCGCCGGGGGAGCGGCTCGCGGCCTCCCGGAGGATCTGCCCGGTCGAGTCGCGGACGATCGCGTAGCCCCGCTCGAGCGTCGCGTACGGACCGAGCGCCTCGAGGCTCGCCTCGAGTGAGCCAAGCGCCAGCCGGGCTCGGGCCAGGCGGTCCGTGCCCAGAGCCGGCAGCCGGTCGCGGGAGCGCTCGAGTCGGTCTCGCTCGGTCGCGAGCCTGCCGGAGACGGCCCGAGCGGCGCGGTCGAGGAGGAGCCCGACCCGCTCGCGCTCGGCGGTCAGGAGGGCCGCCGGCCGCAGTCGGTCGAGCGCACGCCGCTCGGCGCCGACCGCCTCCTCCGCGCCACGCAGCGCACGCATGACGGTCACGTTCGCTCGACCCCTGAGCGAACCAAGGGCCGCCAGCTCATCGGTCCGCGCCGGGACGACGAGCTCTGCTGCGACCGAAGGCGTCGCCGCCCGGATGTCGGCCGCGAACTCGGCCAGCGTGACGTCGGTCTCGTGCCCGACGCCGACGACGGTCGGGATCGGGCTGCCGGCCACGGCCCGGACGACTCCTTCCTCGTTGAAGGGCCAGAGGTCCTCGAGCGAGCCGCCCCCACGCGCGAGGATCACGACATCCAGGGGCCGCCCTCGCTCGTCGCGCCAGCGGGCGAGCCGCCGAAGCGCCGCCACGATCGAGGCCGGTGCACCGTCTCCCTGGACCTGACACGGCGCGACAAGTACGTGTGCGAGCGGCCACCGCCGGCGGAGGACCTGAACGATGTCGTGGAGGACCGCGCCGCCGAGGCTCGTCGCGATCCCGACGCGCTCCGGGCGACCCGGGATCGGTCGCTTCCGGGCGGCATCGAAGAGCCCTTCCGCGGCGAGCGCAGCCTTCAGCGCTTCGAGGCGGAGCGCGAGGTCGCCGAAGCCGGCGGGCTGGAGGGTATCGACGTAGAGCTGGTAGGCCCCCTGCTGCTCGAACACGTCGACCCGCCCGTGGGCCACGACCCGCAGCCCCGTCTGCGGCTCGAACGGGAGAAAGCGCCGCTCGTCCCGAAAGAGGACGCAGCGGAGCTGGGCACGTGCGTCCTTGAGGGTGAAGTAGCAGTGTCCGGCCGCGCTCACGCTGACCTGCCCGACCTCCCCCTCGACCCACAGGTCGCGGAGGGCGGGCTCGGCCCGAACGCTGTCACGGACGAGCCGGGTGACCTCGTCGACGCTCAGGAGCCGCGGACCGAGCGCGCCCGCCGGCTCGTGGTCCGGAGCGCGCCTCGAAGCGCCGAAGGCGTCGGCGGGGTGAGGCGGCTCGGCCTCGAGCCAGCGCTCCCAGGGCCGCTCCGGGTCGGCCATCCTGGTCAGCCGATCAGACGCGGGTGAGGTACTCGCCCGTCCGCGTGTCGATCCGGATCGTGTCGCCCTGTTCGACGAAGATCGGCACCTGGACGACGAGCCCGGTCTCGGTGGTGGCCGGCTTCCGAGCGCCGGTCTGGGTGTCTCCCGCGAACCCCGGCTCGGTCTCGGCCACGACGAGGTCAACCGTGATCGGCAGCTCCACCCCGATCGTCTCTCCCTCGTAGCTCGTCCGGTCGAGGATCATCCCGTCCTTCAGGTAGTGGACCGCGTCGTCGAGCTGCTCCGCCGAGAGCGTGAACTGCTCGTAGCTCTCCGTGTCCATAAAGTGGAACTCACCGTCCTCGCGGTAGAGAAATTGGACGGGCCGCCGATCGAGATAGGCGCGCGGCCACTTCTCCCCCGCCTGGAAGCTGCGCTCGACGGTCTGGCCGCGCTTGATGTTGCGCAGCTTGATCCGGACCTGGGCCGAGCCCCGGCCCATCTTGATGTGGTGGTAGTCGAGGATCTGCCAGAGCTCTCCCTCGAGCTCGATCGCGATCCCCTTGCGCAGATCCCCGGTCGAAACCATCGCGACGGAGAGTCTAGCCGCAGCGGGACCGCCGGCCGAGACGCTCAGAGCGGTCCGCCTCGGCCACCGGGTCCCGTCGGGCGGGGGATGGCCCGGGGGCGGGAGCGCCGACAGGTTGCGCTCGGCCGCCTGCGCCCGGGGGGCGGCGGCGCCGACAGGTTGCGCTCGGCCGCCTGCGCCCGGTGGGCGGGCCGCCGACAGGTTGCGCTGATGCGCATGCGCCGGCTGCTTGGATCCTGGGCTAGCCGACGTCAAGCGACCGCCCGGCAAGGCTTCGCGCACGCTCGATGCATCCGGTGCTTGGCTGGACGTGAGATGGGCGCTAAGCGGGAAGGCTTTGGAGGCTTCGACCGGGCGCACCCTTTGCCCCAAGCATGGGGCGCTTGAGGCGGGATACAGATCGCCTGACACCTGCCTCGTCTCCGGGCGCGGCGACCCATCGCAGCGCCCATTCGGCAACCTCCGCGCGCCGAGCGCTGCCCGCCAGCAGCCCGAGCACTGTCTCTACGAACTCAGCTCGATCGGATGGCGGAGGCGCGCCAGCAAGAGCCAGCCGATCGTGCGCCGACGCGCCGTGGGCCAGGCGGCAGCCCAAGGTCGAACGTGATCTTTCAGCCCCCCACGACGACTGCGTCGCGCGGGAAGCGCGTAAGCCGCTCGAGCCGGCGGGCATCCGGGTCGAACAGGACGAGGTCCTCGATCCGCACCCCGGTGTCGCCGTCGAGGTAGACACCCGGCTCGACCGAGAAGACTGTGGGCGACGGGAGCGGCGACTCCGGTGCGCGCTGGCCGAGGGTGGGCAGCTCGTGGGTCGCCAGGCCGATCCCGTGCCCCAGGCCGTGCCCGAAGTGGTCGGCGTGCCCTGCGCCCGCGATCACCTCCCGCGCGACCGAGTCGATCGCTCGGTTCGTCGGGGGCTCTCCCCGGCGAGCGGCCTCGTCGAGCGCGGCGAGCGCGGCGTTCTGGGCCTCCGCGACGAGTCGATAGACCGCCAGGTCGTCCGGATCCGGCTCGCCCACGAACAACGTCCGCGTCATGTCGCTGCGATAGCCGCCGACCTGGGCGCCGAAGTCGAACAAGAGCACCTCCCCGGCCCGGATCGGTCGGTCGGTCGGCTTCCCGTGCGGCAGGGCCGCTCGCTCGCCCCCCAGGCAGGCCACGTCGAAGGCGAGCGCCTCGGCGCCGTTCGTGCGGATCTCCCACTCCAACGCGAGTGCCAGCTCGGCCTCCGTCACGCCCGGGCCGATCGCGGGCAGCAGGCGCTCGAGTGCGGCATCGGCGACGGAGCAGGCGGCCTCGATCCGCTCGACCTCGGAGGGCTCCTTCACGGCGCGCAGCTCCTCGACCCAGCCCTCGACGGGGACGAGCTCGACCGCCGGCTCGGCTTCGGTCAGCCGGGTCCAGGTCGCATGCGAGATGTAGACGGCCTCGACGCCCAGTCGGTGAACCGGGCCGCTCGCGTCTGCCAGCCCAGCGACCAGCTCGGGCCAGCGGGTCGGGAGGTCGCGATAGACCGCTTCGATCCGAGCCTCGGGGCACTGCTCTCGCGCCTGGATCGTGTACCGCGCATCGGCCAGGACGACGACTTCGTCAGGTCCGACGAAGAACTGGCCCGACTGGCCGGCGTGCTTCTCCTCGCCCTCGGCAAGGATGAACCCGGTCAGGTAACGCGTGTTCTCGCGGTTGAGGCCAAAGTAGGCGTCGACGCCCTCGCGGGCGAGCCGCTCACGGAGACGCCCGAGCCGGCCCGGCCGAGCCAGCCGATCGGACTCCAGCCAGCCGGCGACCTGATGGGCCGTGGGCAGGCCGACCCGCTCAGAGGTAGCCATATTTCTTCAGGTTCGCCTCGTGCTCCTCGAGCGTCCTCGCGAACGCGTGCGCGCCGTCTCCGTCCGGGATGGCGACGAAGAAGAGGAACCCCTCCTTCTGATCCGGGTCCATCGCCGCCTCGATCGAGCCCGGACTCGGCGTGCAGATGGGCCCGGGGACGAGTCCGCGGCGCTGGTAGGTCTGGTAGCCGTGCAGCCCCTGCGGGAGGTCCACACCCCGTAGCGGCCGCCCGATCGGGGTCCAGAAGGCATAGGTCGGCCACTCCTCGAGACCGATGTTCCGCAGCTGGACGGTGTCCCAGCCGTAGTACACGGTCGGGTCGGCGTTCAGGAGCATCTCCCGGTCGAGCCGGTTGCGGTAGACGCCGGCGATGAGCGCCCGCTCGTCGGGCAACGTGGCTTCCTTCTCGACGATGCTGGCGAGGGTGAGGATCTTGTAGAAGTCGCGGTCCTCCGTCCGGGCACGCTCGAGCAGCGCCGGGTCGACACTCTCCTGCCAGTGATCGAGCAGCTTTCGCAGCAGGTCGCCCGGCGTGACATCGGGGAAGACCGCGTACGACCCCGCGCCCAGATAGCCCTCGAGCGAGCGTCCCGCCGGCAGCGTCTCGAGGAAGGGATACTCGTCGCGCAGCTCGGGCGGCGGATCGGTCGCCAGCCGGTAGAACTCGCCCACGTCCATCTGGAGGTCGAGCGTCTCGAGGTAGGCCGTGATCTGCTCGATCCGGAGCCCCTCGCGCAGGGCGACCTCGATCGTCTGCTCCGGCGCGTCCTGGAGGCGGGCCACGATCTGTCTCGGGGTCATCGTCCGATCAAGCACGTACGTGCCGGCCTCGATCCCGCCCGCGACATCCTGGGTGTAGACCAGGTAATCGAAGGCGAAGCGATCCTGGACCAGCCCCTCGTCGACGAGGGTGCCACCGACCTCCGCCGCCGAGGCTCCGGCCGGTACGACGAAGCGCACCGGGGTGGGATCCGTCCCGGCTGGTCTGTCGAGCTCGTCCGCGACGTCGCCCCGGACGAGATCCGCGACGAACGGCCAGCGAAGCGTGGCGGGGTTCGATTCGGCGATTCCCCGCGCCACCCCCGCGAGCACCGGCCCGACGAAGGCGAAGAGAGCAAGGAGGACGATCGTACCCAGGACGAGGAGGAAGGCGAGCCCCTTGAGCGAGCCGCGCCTCCCGCGAGGCGCACGGGGCGAGCCGGTGGTGTCTGTGCCCCGATTCACGCCCACGACCTCCGCCCGCGAAACGGTTCCCCGGGCAGGCGTGATCCGCCGCGCCTGGAATCGCGGGTCGACCGTCACGCCGCTCCCCCGAGGGGCGGGATCGGCAGACCCGGCCGGCCCGCGTCGCGGGCTCGAAGCTCCTCCTCCAGCAGGACGACCGCGGCCGTGCGGTCCACGAGCGCCCGGCGGCGGGCACGGGCGCCCGGCGTGGGAGGTCCACCCTGTCGGCCACGTCGGGCCCTGCCGAGTCGGGCCTCCGCTCCCTCGCTCGTCCCATACTCGTCGCGGAGGATCACCGGCGTCCGGGATGTGGCGGCAAGCGCTTCCGCCCAGGCCCTCGTCAGGAGCGCCTGCTCGCCGGCGCTGCCGTCCGCGTTCAGGGGCAGGCCCACGACGACCGTCTCGATCCGTTGCTCGGCCACGAGCCGGTCGATCCGCTCCACGTCCTCCTCGAACCGCCCCCGTCGCAGCGTCGCGAGCGGCCGCACGTGGCGTGTCTCGAGATCCGCCACGGCGAGTCCGATCCGACGCCCGCCCAGGTCGATCCCGAGCAGTCTCACTGGAGCGAGCCTGTGGGCGGGACGACGACGAGGCTGGCCCGTCCGTCAAAGCTCGGGATCGATTCGACGAACGAAGGCCAGGTGGCGATCTCGACGTCGCCATAGACGGAAAGCCGCGCCCTGGCATCCTCGACCGGGCGTCCCCGCACCTCTCCCAGGAGCGCCCCGGCGTCCAGCCTTCTCCACTGCCGCCCGCGCGCCGTTAGCGTGTAGCGGACCGTGTCGCCCTCGACGACGCCCTCCCCCACCTCGACCTCGATCGAGCCGGGCATGAGCGTCCGATCACCTGGGAGCGAGGCACGCAGACGGGTCTCGGCGAGCGGTCGCAGCTTCGGCTCGTCGACGGCCGTAACGGTCCCGGTGGCGCTCGCCACGAGCTCGAACGAGGTTTCGATCTGTCCCACGACCTCGTCCGCGAGCGGCTCGACCGCTACCGGTCCGCGGCGCGCGGTGGTGGGATGGACGACGACCTCGGAGGCGGCCTGGGCTCGATCGGCGACCGCCGCCTGGAGGGCGCGGTCGAGCCGCTCGGTCAGTCGCTCCACCGCGGCATCGTAATCGGAGCGAGCCACGAACCGCGTCTCGATCCGGCGACCGCCGTCGGTCGGGGCGGGGTTCGTGACGCTGATCAGGGCGGCCCGGAGCGTCTGTGGCTCACGGGTGATCGACCCGGCCGGGACATTCCCGCTCGGCCCCGCCTCGACCGCCTCGACCGGCGCTGTGCGGGTCGTCGGTCCCGTGGCGAACGAGGCGCGGGGCACGACGACCGACTGCGTGGTCACGAAGGCGATGCCCGAGGGCGTCGAAACCTGGGTGTTCGGCGGGATCGTCACGTCGAAGAGCGTGTTCTCGCTGCGGAAGCGGACCGTTCCGGTCGCCTTCGTCAGGCGGACGTCGAGGCCGGTGGCATCGAACCGATCGGTCGCCCGCAGCGGGAGCTCGAGCCGCTCGGCCTGGACGGTGCCCCCCTCCGGGTCCGTAGCGGTCAGGCCGGGGTCGGCCACGATCTCCATGACGACCGGTCCGGCGGCGTCGACGCGTGGGTGGACGGTGATCTCGGCGCTCGGCAGGAGGACCGCCGCGGCCGCGCCGCCGACCGCGAGAACGAGCAGCAGCAGCGCCCCCGCGACCCATGGCAGCAGCCGCCGATCGGGAAGCCGCCAGCCAGGGAGGCGCCAGTCCCGGAGGCGCCAGCCGGCGAATCGCCAGTCGGCGAGCCGCCCACCTGCCCAGGGCGCGGATCGGGGTGCCCGGGCGGGGGCGGATGCCGGGATCGCCGGCGTCGCGGAGGCGGGCTTCGAGCGCAGTGCCGTGCTCGCCACATGAGGCGCTTCGGGACGTGGTCGACCGGCGGCGGACAGGAGTGTGATCGGGTCCGACGTCTCGATCGCGGCTTCGTACTCGGCCACCGAGGCGTAGGCCGGGATCCCTGCAGCGACCGCCAGGGCTCGCGCGGTCGGCTCGGGCGTCGCGATCGCGAGCATCCGCCCACAGCCGCGCGCCTCTGCCGCCAGGAGACGGAAGTTGATCCGGCTCGTGGCCAGTCGAGAGCCGACGGGGAGCACGAGCAGGACCGCGGGATCGCCGGCATTGCGGATCCGGGCCACGGCGGTCGTGATCTCGTCCTCGACCTCGAGGTAACGGATCGACATCCGCGGACAGTCTGCCCTAGACCTTCATCTGTCGCAGCACCCGCCGGAGGGCCGCGTCGAGCGGGGACTCCTCGAACGACATCTCGATTGCCTGGTAGGCAAGGGCCATCGGCGTGACGTCCTGCTGGTCCACGAGCAGCTCCGTCGCGTCGGTGATCGCCTCGACCTGGTCCGGCCCGATCACCTCGACGACCGGCGGGCGGGCGAAGGGCAGCCGCTTCGGGAACGCCACGTCGCGCAGCGCAGCGGGCACCTGGGGCAGCCGTGAGCCACCGCCGCAGAGGTAGATCCGGCCGGGGAGAAGCTCCTCGCCGGCGAGCTCCTCCAGCACGAGCTCCATCCCGGCCGACCAGACGGCGACGTCCTCCCGGACGATCGCCTCGACCTCGGCCGCGCGCTCGACGGGCAGGCCGCGGGCGAAATCGATCTTCAGCTCCTCGGCGCGCGCGAAGGGCATGTCCAGCCGATCGGCGAGCGACTTCGTGAAGGCCCGGCCCCCCAGGGCGAACATCCGTGTGCTTTCGATTCCGCCCGCTCGTACGAGGGCGACGTCGGTCGTGCCGCCCCCCACGTCGACGAAGAGCGCACCGGCCTGCTGGACCTGCTGCCCACCCAGGCAGCGCGCGACCGCATAGGGCTCGGCGACGATCGCCAGCAAGTCGAGATCGAGCTGCGCCGCGACGCTCTGGAGCGCCCCCAGGTGAACGAGCGGCGCGAAGGCGTCGAAGATGCTGACCTCGACGTGCCGTCCCTGGAAGCCGGTCGGATTCGTGACGGCATAGCCGTCGATCGTCGATCCGGTAACGGCCGCGTGGACGAGGCGCACGTCGACGTGGGGCAGGCCCGTCTCCCAGGTGATCGTGCGCTCGGCTTCCCGGAGCGCCTCCCGCTGGACGCCGTCGATCAGCCGCCCGAGCTCCGCGTTGCTGATCGGGACGTCCGGTCGCTTGCGCTCCACGGCATGGGTCGTCGTGAAGCCCTTCACGAGCTCCCCGGCGATGCCGATGACGACCTGGCTGGCGCGGAAGCCGGCCATCTCCTCGGCCTCCTGGAGACAGACAGCGCAGTTGTCGACGACCGCGGCGATGTCGGCCACCGTGCCCGACTGCATGTGGCTGAGCCCCTGGCGCTTGCGACCGACGCCGCGAACGGCGCCGGTCGGGCCGTCGATCTCGAAGACGAGCGCCTTGGCGAACTCGGTGCCCACGTCGAGCGCGGTGCAGGCGGCGAGAGCGTCTCTTCCGTCGCGCTGGAGGAAGCGACGCCAGAAGGCCATCGAGCCCGCCGCGTCAGGCGCCGCCGGCAGTCGGGTCGGCGGGCCTGCCTCCGTCCGAGCCGCCGAGCGTGTCAGCCAGGGCCCGGCGGATCGCCTCGAGCGCAGACGGGATCCGGTCTCGCCGAGTGCCCTTCGCCTGGGCCATCTCCGGGCGACCGCCGCCCTTCCCCTCGAGGACCGGGGCGCCGCTGCGGACGAGCTCTCCGGCCGAGATGCCGCGGGCCACGAGGTCGGGGCTGACGGTGACGAAAAGCTGCGGCTCGTCCGCCTCGAGGGCGATCGCGATCACGCCCTCGCCGAGGATCCCCCGGATGTCCTTCGCATACGCCTTCAGCTCCTCCATCGAGCCAAACGGCGCGGCGTAGGCGAGGAAGCGGGTGCCATCGACCGACTCGGCCGAGCGGGCGAGCTCGCTCGGCCGCTCCGGACCGCCCGGCGCTCCGGAACGCAGGCGCGCCTCGAGCGTTCGCACGCGCTCCTGGAGCTGTTCGACCCGTTCTGAAAGCGTGGCCGGGGAATCCGCGCCCAAGGTCACGGCGAGTCGCTCGAGAAGCGCCAGCCGCTCTCCGACGAGCGCCTCGGCTCCCTCCCCCGTGACGGCTTCGATCCTGCGCATCCCCGAGCCGATCGAGCGCTCGCCGGTGATCCGAAAATCGCCGATCTGGCCGGTCGCGCGGCAGTGCGTCCCGCCGCACAGCTCGTGGCT
>DASYTK010000022.1:0-3403 GCA_036002405.1 Candidatus Limnocylindrales bacterium | reverse complement strand
TGTGCTGGCCGCGCTGCCCGGGCGGCGGGTGGCCGTGCTGGGCGAGATGCTCGAGCTGGGCGATGCATCGGCCGAGGCCCACCGCCAGGTCGGCGGCCTGGCCGCCGTCGTCGTCGAGCTCCTCGTCGTCGTCGGTCCCGGCGCGATCGGGATCGTCGAAGGGGCCCGGGCGGGTGGGCTGGCCGACGAGCGGATCCTCCACGTCGCCGATGCCGGGGCCGCTTTCGAGACGCTCCGGCCGCGGCTCAGGCCGACAGACGTCGTCCTCGTCAAGGCATCCCGCGGCCTCGAGCTGGACCGTCTCGTCGAGCGACTCCAGGTGGCGGGCGACCCGAGCCTCGGCCCCCTGGGCTCCGCCGAGGGGCGGGCATGAACCAGATCACCGTCACGATCGTTCAGGCGCTCCTTCTCTCGTTCGCGCTCGTCGTCATCCTCACCCGACCCTACCTCCAGCTCGTCCGCCGGCTGGGCTTCGGGAAGCGGATCCGGCTCGAGGGCCCGGGCTCGCACCAGGTCAAGGAGGGAACGCCGACACTCGGGGGACTCCTCGTGATCCTCGTCGTGGGCGCGCTCGCGCTTCTCCTCCAGCTCGTCGACGCCTCGACCTTCGCGGCCCTCGCGACGCTCACGCTCGTGGGCGCCCTCGGGACCGCCGACGACTACCTGAACGCCCGAACCGGCGAGGGCATCCGGGTGCGCCAGAAGCTGCTCTGGCAGGTCGTCGTGGCCGTCTTCATCGCCTGGCAGATCCAGGAGACGTACGACATCACCGGGGTCCGGGTGCCCTTCGTGGGCGACGTCTTCGTCGCGCCGGTCGCCTACATCAGCTTCGCGGCCTTCTCGATCGTTGCCGCCCAGAACGGGGTCAACATCACCGACGGGCTCGACGGCCTGGCCGGCGGCACGCTGATCTTCGCCTTCGTCGCCTTCATGATCATCGCCCTTCTGAACGTGCCGAACCAGCCGAACCTGGCCGTCCTCTGCGCCCTGATCATCGGCGCGTTGCTCGGCTTCCTCTGGTTCAACGTCCACCCCGCCCAGATCTTCATGGGCGACTCCGGCGCGCTCTCGCTCGGCGCCACGCTCGCCGTCACGGCCCTGATCACCGGCCAGATCCTGATCCTCCCGATCATCGGCGTGATCTTCGTGGCCGAGACGGCCTCCGTCCTGCTCCAGATCGCGAGCGTGAAGCTGACCGGCCGGCGGCTGTTCCGGATGAGCCCGATCCACCACCACTTCGAGCTGGGCGGCTGGGACGAGGAGAAGATCACGATGCGCTTCTGGATCGTGGCTCTCCTCGCGGCGATGCTGGGGGTGGTCTTCTTCCTGGCCAGCCTGGGCCGGCTCGGGACGACATGACCGTGGCCACGCCGCGACCCTCGCGTGGCCCTGCCGAAGGCGTCGACCTGGAGGCGGGCCTCGACGCGTTCGCGGGGCGCCCGATCGCGGTGCTGGGACTTGCCCGGAGCGGGATCGCGCTCGCCCGCTTCCTCCACGACCGGGGAGCGCGGGTCACGGTCTACGACCGCCGCTCACGGGCCGAGCTGGCCGACGCCGTGGCGGCCCTCGAGGGGCGGTCGGTGCGACTGCTCGTGGGTCCCGAGGTCGACCCCGCCGACGCGCTCCGCGACCAGGACCTCGTGACGACGAGCCCGTCGGTGAGCAGCCGCTACCCCACGACCGAGCCACGCCTGCGGGCGGCGCTCGCGGCGCTCGAAGCGGAGGGGCGCGTTCCGGTCGTGAGCGAGATGGACCTGTTCCTTCGGCTCTGCCCGGCGGTGACGATCGGGGTCACGGGCACGAAGGGCAAGACGACGACGAGCTCGCTCAGCGCCGCAGTCCTCGCGGCGGGCCCGGAGCCCATCCTCCTGGGCGGCAACATCGGCATCCCACTTGTCGAGCGGCTGCCCGAGCTCACCGCCCGCCACCGAGTCGTCCTCGAGCTCTCCGAGCTTCAGCTCCCGACCCTCTCGCGGGGGACGACCGTCGCGGTCTACACGCACGTCACGCAGGACCACCTCGACCGGCACGGCTCGGTGGAGGCGTATCGACGGGTGAAGGGGCGACTTGCCGAACTGCTGGCTCCCGGCGGAGCGCTCGTCGTGAACGAGGAGGACCCGGTCAGCCGGGTCTACCGGGCGCCGCCCTCGGTCAGGCTGGTCCGCTACCGGCGAGATACGCCGCCGCCCGGTGGGGTCGGGCTCGACGAGGGCTCGATCGTCGCCGACCGGGTCCCGCAGCTGGTCGACCCCGGAGTCACCTCGTCAGGCTCGATCCTGCCGCTCTCCGCGATCACCCTGCCGGGATCGCACAACGTGAGCAACGTCCTCGCTGCGGTCTGTGTGGGCCTCCTCTTCGGGATCGATCGGGGCGCGATCCACGACGCGGTGGCCGCTTTCCGCCCCGTGCCCCATCGGCTGGAACCCGTAGCCACGATCAAGGGCGTCCTTTTCGTCAACGATTCCCAGGGCACCCAGCCCGATGCGGTGATCGCCGCCTTGCGCAGCTTCGCGCCGCCGGTCGTGCTCATCTGCGGGGGTCGCGACAAGGGCCTCCCGCTCAACGAGCTCGCGGAGGTGGCCAGGGAGCGCGCCACTGCCGTCGTCCTCATCGGCGAGAACGCACCTCGGCTCGGGGCGATCCTCGAGCGGGCGGGGCACCGGCACGTGGAGCGCGCGACCGACCTCCCCGCCGCGGTCAGCCGGGCACACGCCCTCGCCCGGGCCGCGCTCGGCCAGCTGGGCGGGAGGGTACGAGGGGCGACCGTTCTCCTGAGCCCAGCTGCCACGAGTTTCGACATGTTCGTCGACTACGAGGCACGGGGCGAGGCGTTCCGCGAGGCCGTCCACGCCCTGGCGGCGCGCCGCGGCGCGGGGGGCGCCGAAGCCGCGCCGAAGGGGGAGGGGCCGCGATGAGGGCGATCGCCCTTCCGCCCCGCGGGATCGGGGCCCGACTCGAGGAGCGCCTTGGCTTCGGGCCGGCCGCAGGCGGCGCGACCCGCGCCGAGCGACGAGGCGCCGGTCTCCAGCGAGAGCGCCACGCGCCGGAGTACGGGATGCTCGTGGCGATCGTGGCGCTGGCCGCGATCGGCATCCTGATGGTCTACTCGAGCTCCGCGTTGCGGGCCTACCTCCAGGAGGAAGATCCCTTCGCCGTCGTTGGTCCCCAGCTCCTCTGGGCGACGCTCGGGCTGGGCACGATGGCCGTGGCGATGCGGATCGACTACCGCTGGATTCGACTCGTCTCGCTGCCCGTCTTCCTGGTCGCGGTCGTGCTCCTCGTGCTCGTCCTCCTGCCGCCGACGGGACCGTTCAAGCCGATCGTCATCGGCGGCTCGGCACGCTGGCTGACGCTGGGCCCGCTGCCGGCGATCCACCCAGCGGAGTTCGCGAAGCTCGCCCTC
>DASYTK010000021.1:0-20563 GCA_036002405.1 Candidatus Limnocylindrales bacterium | reverse complement strand
GCGGAGTATACGGAGGCGCTGCGCTCACCAGCCGAGCGCGACCCCCCAGGCCAGTCCCCAGGCGTTCACGATGATCGAGATCGCGAGGAGGGTGAGCGCCGACCGACCGACGCCGATCCGGTCGAGCCCGAGTACGACGAGGACGAGGAGGAACGGCGCGAAGTCGTTCGCGAACCGGTATCCGACCTGGACCCACCCCTGGCTGAAGTGGGCGAGATCGACCAGGGCGATCCAGAGCGCTGCGAGACCGGCCCCCGCGGCGAGCCTGCGGGCCGCCTCCTCGCCCGTCGCGCCATCGCCCAGGCGAGCGGTCGCCTGCCGGCGATCCTTCCGAAGGAGCCCCGCGGCGAGCAGATAACCGGGACTGCTCAGCAACAGGCTCATCCCGATCGGATCGGGCGCGACGAGGGGGCAGACCGGGTCGAGGATCCCGCCGAGTCCACACTCGGGCCGGATCCTGGGCACCCAGCCGAGCATGATCACGAGGTTCTGGGGGACGTAACGGGGATCTTCCGCCGCCCACTCCCGGTGGAGGAGATCCTCGCGGGCGGGCGCCTCCGTCCGGTAGGTCCATTCGTAGGCCGGGTGGAAGAGCTGGCCGGTGGAGACGAGGTTGTAGGCGAGCAGGGCGCTCAGTGGCACGAGCGCGCCGACGGCTGCCGTGAGGGCCCGGCGGGTGTCGTCTCGGCCATGGCCCACGAAGAGGAAGAACGGCGCTCCCGCGATCGTCGTCAGCCGCGCGAGCGCGGCGAGCCCGAGGAACAGGCCGGCGGCGACCTGATGAGACGCGCGCCGGGCGTCGATCGCGGCCGTGATGCCCAGGAACAGGCAGGTCGACGCCACGACGTGGGCGAGGTACCAGGTCGTGCCGATCGCCGCGGCGTACCAGGCCGCGGTCCCGAACGCGTAGAAGAGGGCCCCGGCGAGGGCCACCGAGACATCGGCCGTCAGGCGGGTTGCGAGCCGCCAGGCGAGTCCAACGTTCAGCGCGCCGAGCAGCGCCGCGAGGAAAGCGGCGTTTGCGTTCAGCCCGA
The DNA here is from genome assembly GCA_036002405.1 of Candidatus Limnocylindrales bacterium. Classification (GTDB taxonomy): domain Bacteria; phylum Chloroflexota; class Limnocylindria; order Limnocylindrales; family CSP1-4; genus DASYTK01. The sequence continues at coordinate 19,529 of DASYTK010000021.1, read as the reverse complement.
AAAGCGCAACGAGCGGCAGCAGGACGATCGCCGGCAGCGGCGGGTAGGGCAGCAGTCCCAAGCCGGGCCGGTCGGGGAGCGGCATGACGTCCCGGAAGTAGTCGTTCCGGACGCTGTCCAGGCGAACCGGCCACTCGATCTCCGCTCGGCCGTGGAGGTATGCATCGGCCTGCCAGACGAACTGGTCGTAGAAGTTCGCGCGGAAGGGGTTCGACAGGACGTACACGGCAAGGGCGAGCCCGACCAGGGCGAGCCCGACCCGGACGTTGCCGCTCCGGTCGTACGAAGGGGTGGAAGACATCCGCGAGGACGCGGGCAGTATAGTCACGGCCGTGGCGCGCGAGGCCGCGGCAGCCCGGCCTGTCCCCTTCCCCCTCGGCCTCGAGCGGCTCGGGCTTCCCACCTGGGCGATCCCGGTGGGGCTGGGGCTGCTCGCAGCGATCGTCTACGGCCTGACACGCCAGGGCCGGGTCGACCTCGACGTGTTCGTCCCGCTGGCATCGGAAGGCTTCCTCCACGGGCGCCTCTACCTCGTCGAGGAGCGGACGTGGTTCAGCGAGGTCATCCCCCGCCTGGGCGGAGGCTGGTACGTGCCCTATCCGCCGGTGCCGGCGCTCGCGGTTGTCCCCTTCGTCCTGGTCGTCGGCGAGATGTTCGACCAGGGCAGCGCGGCGGCGATCTACGGCGGGGCGAACGTCGCGCTCCTCTGGATCCTCCTCGCCCGGATCGCCGTGCCGCCGCGGACCCGAACGCTGCTCACCCTCGGCTTCGCCTTCGGCACCGTCCACTGGTGGGCGGCCGGCACCGGCGACGCATGGCCGTTCGCGCAGGTCGTCGCCGTGACGTTCTCGCTCCTGGGCCTCATCTTCGCGGTGCGCCGGGAGCACCCGATCCTGGCCGGAATCTGCCTGGGTCTTGCCGCCGGATCGCGCCTGCCGATCGGGCTGACCTTCCCGCTCTATGTCGCGCTCTACGCGGGTCTCTCGTTCCCGGTCCACCGCGAGCAGTTCCGTCGCGAGCGCTTCGTTCCCGTCGCCCGCTTCCTCAGCGGTCTCGCGATGCCCTTCCTCCTGCTCGCCGCGTACAACGTGGCCAGGTTCGGCGACCCGATCGACTTCGGCTACGACCGGATCCCAGGCGTCCTCCAGGAGCCCTGGTTCAGCTCGGGCATCCTCTCGCTCGACTACATCCCCAGGCACATCCACGCGATGCTCCTGAGGAGCTTCGACTTCGTCGAGGAGCCCCCCTGGTTCCGGCCGAACTGGACCTCGACGTCGCTCCTGATCACGACGCCCGTCTACCTCTGGCTCATCAAGGCCCGCTCGCGCCGTCCGCTCGTGGCCTATGGCTGGCTCGCGGTCGCGCTCGCGCTCGTCCCGATCATGACCCACGGATCAGTCGGCTTCAGCCAGTTCGGCTACCGGTTCAGCCTCGACGTCGCCGCGATCCTCTGGCTGCTGCTGGGCTGGGTCTTCCGTCGCGGGCTGTCCAGGGAAGCGGTGGTCGCGATCGCGCTCGGCATCGCCGTCAACGCCTACGGCGTCTGGGCGGTGACCGAAGCGAACTTCGTCTCCTACTGACCGTGCCGTGACCGGCGCCCTCCGCCGCCCGCGGCGTTGGCTCGACGGGCCGGTCGGGCCGGCGCTCGTCGAGGCGGTCGGGCTCTTCCTTGCCCTCCGGATCGGGCTCACGCTCATGGGCCTCTTCGTCGCGGTCGACGCCGAGCCACCCGGGCCCTGCCATTTCGAGCTCGCGTTCAACGGCTGGCGGACGTTGCCCGCGCTCGACGACGGCCCCGTGAGCTTCCCCTTCCTCGGGGTCTGGCAGCGCTGGGACGCCTGCTGGTACGAGAAGATCGCGACATACGGGTACGAGCCGGCGGAGAACTCGGTCGCCTTCTTCCCTCTCTACCCGCTCGTGATCACCGTCGCCAGCCTCCTGACGCTCGGCGACCTCGTCCTGGCCGGGATCGTCGTCTCCGCGGTGGCCTACGTGGCCGGGGTCACCGGCCTCCTCGTCCTCGTCGGCGAGGATTTCGGAGCGCGGCTCGCCCGCCGCACGGCCCTCTACCTCTCGCTCTTCCCGGCTGCCTTCTTCCTCCTGGCGCCGTTCACCGAATCGCTCTTCCTCGCGCTCTCGATCTGGACGCTGATCGCCGCCCGGAGATGGGCCTGGGGCCCTGCCGCGCTGCTCGGGCTCCTGGCCGCCCTGACCCGCCCCCAGGGCCTCCTGCTCGTCGCCCCCGTGGCCTGGGAGGCGTGGCGCGCCTGGCGCGATCCAGCCGCCGACGGACACGCCCCGGGCCCGATGACCGAACCCGCCGATGGGGCCCCGGCAGCGCGGGCCACCCCCGTGGAGCCGCGCGGATGGCGGCGACGCGCTGGAGCGCTGGTCGCGAGCGGAGCGCCGATCGTCGGCCTCGCCCTCTACGCCGGCATCGCGCAGATCGTGGCGGGGGAGACGCCCTTCGAGGCCCAGGACCTGTGGGGCGGCCGCTCCTTCTATCCGCCCTGGGAAGTCGTCGAGGCGAGCGCCCGCTGGATCGTCGAGCGGGGCGACGCGATGCAGCTGCTGAACCTCGTCTCGCTCCTCGGCGCGGCGGCACTGCTCGCCGCGGGCGTCGGCCGGCTGCCCCTGAGCTACCTGCTCTATGCCGTGCCACAGCTGCTCCTCGTCGGCAGCCGGATCCAGCCGACGCCGCTGACTTCGACGACCCGCTACGTCCTGGTCCTGTTCCCGATCTTCGTCGTCCTGGCCTGGCTCACCGCGCGGCGTCCCTGGCGCACGGCCTGGCTCGTGGGCTCGACGCTCTTCCTCGGGCTGTTGACGTACCGGTTCCTCATCGGCGACTTCGTGGCCTGAGCCTCCAGCGCCCGCTCGGGCCGGACGAGCACGGGCGGGCAGGACGATAGGGCAGGGTTTCGGCGGAAGGGCGAGTCGATCGACCGAGCCAGCGGCCCCGGGCTATACTCCGCGTCCATCCCTTCAGATGACGATCCCCCGGTGAGCCTGCCGCTGCCCGAGCGCACCTTCCGCCGCCTCCCGCCGATCGGCGCCATCCTCCTGCTCGGCCTCGTCGTCCGGCTGATCCTGGCCTACGTCCTGCTCCCCGATTCGGGCTTCGAGTCCGACATCAACACGTTCACCTCGTGGGCGCGGTCGATGGTCGAGCACGGACCCGGGGCCTTCTACGCCAGCGTCGGCTTCGCCGACTACCCACCCGCCTACCTCTACGTCCTCTGGCTCGTCGGCCTCTCCGCGCAGTTGGTCGACTCGTTCTTTGGGACGGGCGCAGTCGAGGCGACCCGTGCCCTGATCAAGATCCCGCCGATCCTTGCCGACGTCGCGATCGGCTGGCTCCTCTACCGGCTTGCCCGCGATTGGTTCCGCGAGCGCCGCGACGCGCAGGCCCTCGCGATCGGGGCGGCCGCCCTCTATCTCGTGAACCCGGTCACCTGGTACGACTCCGCGATCTGGGGCCAGGTCGATGCCGTGGGCACCCTGGTGATGCTTGTCGTGCTTGCGTTCCTCGTGGCCGGAGAGACCGAGGGCGCGGCCGCGGCGACCGTCATCGCGGGCCTTGTCAAGCCCCAGTTCGGGATCGTCATCGCGCCGCTCGTCGCGGTCGTTCTCATCCGCCGCCACCTAGTTCGCGTGGGAAGCGGGCCTCGCCCACGTCGCGCGCCGGCGCTCCTGCGCGGCTGGCTCGTCGAGGAGCAGGGTCCCTGGCGGCTCGTCTCGGCGGCGGCGGCCGGCCTGATCACGCTGGCCGTCCTGATCATCCCCTTCCGGCTCGATCTGATCGAGCTCGTCCGGCGCATGGCCGAGACCGCCGGTGGCTATCCCGACCTGAGCGTCAACGCCTATAACCCCTGGGCGCTGCTCGGCTCGGACGGCAACGCGCCGCTGGCCGCGGGAGGCGGATGGTCGCCCGACGAGGTGCCGCTGATCGGGCCGATCACGCTCGCGCAGCTGCCCGGCGGGGGCGGGGTCGAGATCGCCATCCCGGCGGTCGCGATCGGCACCCTTCTGCTGGCTCTCGGATTCCTCTACGGCCTGTGGCGAGCGGCCCGGCGCGAGGGGAGGGGAACGATCCTCCTCGCCCTCATCTTTCTCAGCCTCGCCTTCTTCCTCCTCCCGACGCGCGTTCACGAGCGCTACATGTTCCCGACCTTCGCCTTCGTCCCCCTCCTGGCGGTCGTGGACCGGCGCTGGTCGCTGGCGACCGTCGTCCTCGCCGCGGCCTCGTTCGTCAATCTCCATGGCGTCCTCACAACGCCCCTGTATGCGACCCCCAACCTCGACGATCTCTTCCCCGGCGAGGCGTTCCGCAGCTTCCTCTGGATCGCCCTGAGCGTCATCGGCCATGTGGGCGTCTTCGCCTTCGTCGTGATCCGCTGGCGCCGCGGAGACGCGGCGCTCGTCGAGCCGAGCCCCGGCCGCGCGGCCGGGGATCGCCTTTCGGGGCTCGCCGGTGCCGCCCCGCCCGCGGGGGCGGGCCCCGTCGGCGCTGCCACCGAGCCCGTGTCCGCGCCGTCGACGGCCTGGTCGTCGCTCCTCGGCCCCGTCCGCGACCGGTTCCGGGAACGGGTCGTCGAGCTACCGCCTCTGCGCGCCGATCGCAGCGCCCTGCTGGCGCGGGAGCCGCTCGGACGTCCCGACCGGCTCGACCTCCTCATCGTCGGGCTCGTGATCATCGCGGCCCTCCTCCTCAGGACGTGGCGGCTCGCCGAGCCCTACGAGATGCATTTCGATGAGGTCTATCACGCCCGGACCGCGACGGAGTTCCTCCAGGACTGGCGGTATGGCATCCCGCACGACATCTACGAGTACACCCACCCGCATCTCGCGAAATACCTGATCGCGGCCGGCATCGTCGTGGCGGGCGATGACCGGGTGACGGCGACCGCCGATCTTCATGCGCCCGTCGTGGCGGCGGTGATCGAGCCACGCTGGAGTCCAGAGGGACTGCCCGGTGAGCGGCGCGGCGACCGGCTCTACGTGGCGACGGGAAGCGAGATCCACGTCTACGACCTCAAGCGCCGTGATCAGCTGGCCAGCCTGCCCATCGCCGCGACCGCGCTGGCGGTCGACCAGGTCGGGCACGTCCTGTTCGCGGCCCAGGACGATGGGCGCCTCGTCTCGATCTCGACCGATGCGCTCGATCTCGTCCGCGATGCGGCCCGCGAGGAGGTCGGCGGGGGGCCCGTCCCGACCCACCTGGCCGATCTCGGCGGGCGCGCGGTCGAGCTCCTGGCGAGCTCCGATGGTGCGAACGTCGTCGCGCTCCTCGACGACGGCGGCCTGATCGCCTTCGATGCCCTGACCGGGGAGCGGACAGGGGAAGCGACGGTACCCACGGCAAACGCACTGGCCGGGATCGACCCCACCCGTGCGGTCATCGTGGACCCGGTCGGGGTCGCCGACGCGACCGCACTCGCCGAGCGGCTGGGCCGCGAGCTGGGGGGCAACGCAGGCGAGATCGCAGACTTGATCCGAGGCGCGTCCGAGCCGGTCGTCGTGGCCGGCGCCCTCACCGGCGATCAACGGGAGGCGGTCGAAAAGGCGATCGACGCCGACCAGCTGCCCGGCGTCTCGATCGGCGAACGGCCCACGATCGCCGTGGCCACCGATACCGGCCTCGAGGAACGGGATGCGGCCTCCCTCGAGCGGTACGCCGAACTCGCCCTCGCCGGCGCGGCCACGGGGCTGGATCTCGTCCGCGAAGGCGACACGCCGACGCTCTACGTTGCGATCGGCCGTTCGGTCGCCCGCGTCGAGGTCGGCGAGGGGGAGGCCCCGAAGGTGGCGGGGGAGATCCGGATGCCCGGGCCGGTCGAGTCGGTCCACTGGAACCCGGCCTCGAAGCTCGTCCACGTCCTCGGCCGCACCGCGGACGGGACGGGCTGGACGATCTACGTCATCGAGGCGAACGGGAACGCCGTATTCGCGGACGCCCGCCTCCCCTTCGAGCCGGCTGCCTGGGTGCTCGACGTCCAGCGCGAACGCCCGTCGGCCGATCGCCAGGAGGCGCTCGCACTGGGGCCGGACGGGCGGCTCGCCGTCGTCGACATCGGCAGCAATGCCTTCGCCTGGCGGTTGCCGGGTGTCATCGCGGGCGCGCTCGTGGCCGGTCTCCTCTATCTCCTCGGACGGCTGCTCTTCGCGCGCCGGCTGATCGCCCTGATGCTCGCCGTCTTCGTGCTCGTCGACGGCATGTTCTTCGCCAATGCACGGATCGCGATGAACGACGCCTATGTCTCGTTCTTCATCGCCGCTGCGGCCACCCTCTTCGCCGCGCTCTGGCTCGGCCACATCCGCGGATTCGGCGTGGCGCTCGCGTTGCCACTCCTGGGCGTGCTGCTTGGCCTGGCGTTCGCCTCCAAATGGGTGGGCGTCTACGCCATCGGCACGGTCGTGCTCCTTGTCCTCCTTCGGAGTGGCTTGGGCCGGCTGATCGCGCTCGGGGCGATGATCCCGCTCACGGCCGTGCTCGGGAACCTTGCCATCAGCGGCAGCCCGGAAGTCCAGGAGCCCCGGCAGAACCTCCTCTTCCTCCTCCTCCTCGTGCTGCTCACGCTCGGGCTGGCCGCGATCTCCGTCCTCCGGCCCCTGGCGGTGACGCTCGCCCAGCTCCGCTCGGCCGTCCGCGGCGTACTCGTCTGTGGGATCGGCCTCACGGCCCTCGTGCTCCTGTTCCGCCAGGCGTTCCCACCCGAGGGTCTGCTGAGCGCGAGGCCGCTTCTCCTGCTGGGTGGTCTCCTCGTCGGCGCGGCTGCGGTCGCCGTCGTTGGCGCGACCCTCGCCGGCAGACGGGGGATCGGACCGCTCGCGGAGCCGGATCGCGCCCGGCCCGTCCCCTCCCCATCCGAGCCGGGCTGGCTGGACCCCGGCTGGAGGGCGGGCATCCCCTGGCTCGCGGCTCTCGGTTGCCTGACCCTCATCCCGGTCCTCGTCTACGTCCTCCACTACATCCCCTGGGCCCAGCCGTGGCATGCCGACGGACCCCGCCTGGCCGCGGACTGGCCGCTCATCGGGACCTGGCCGGCAGGGCACACGGGCCAGACGTTCGTCGATCTCCAGGCCTCGATGTACCGCTACCACAACGATCTGCGGGCGACCCACGCTGCCTCCTCGCCGTGGTGGGCCTGGCCGCTCGACCTGAAGCCGGTCTGGTTCTACTCGGAGGGGTTCGCGAACGGGACGTCCGCCTACATCTACGACGCGGGCAACCTCGTCCTCTTCTGGCTGGCGATCCCGGCCGTGGCCTGGACGGCGTGGCAGGCGTGGCGTCGGCGGAGCCGCTCGCTTGCCTTCGTCCTGATCATGCTGCTCGGGCTCTGGCTGCCCTGGGCGCGGATCGACAGGGCGACGTTCCAATACCACGTCTTCACGAGCCTGCCCTTCGCCTTCCTCTGCCTGGCCTACTTCCTTGCCGAGCTGTGGCACGGGCCCTCGCGGTCGACCTGGCTCCTGGCCCGGATCGCGGGGGCGGGTGCGCTCGTGGGGCCGGCGGTGCTCTGGCTCGCCCGAGGCCCCCTTTGCGGCCTGGCCGGCACCGAGCTCGTGAAGGAGGGGTCACAGGCCTGCGGCGGCGAAATCTCGACCGCGGTGGGCACGTTCGAGCCGGACGCGATGGTCCTCCTCGTCCTCCTGCCACTGGCGATCCTGGCCTGGTTCCTGCTCACGGCGCGCGACAGCCGTCGGTTCGCCGTCGCCGCGGTCGGCCTCGCCGTTCTCTGGTTCGTGGCCTGGTACCCGAACCTGGCCGCACTCCCCATGCCGCGCGTGGCCGGCAACCTGTACCAGGTGTTCCTCCCGACGTACAACTACGATTTCCAGTTCGCGGTGAACACCGATCCGCCCTTCCAGGAACCGCTCCTGAACGGGGCGAGCGTCGTCCTGCTGCTCTTCCTCTCCGCCGCGGTCGGTGCGGCGATGTACGCCGCCAGTGCCTGGCGGCCCGTGCTCGAGTCGGGGCAGCCCGAGGTGCCGTCGAGCCAGACCGGCTGAAGTCGGGATCCGTCCCGCGCCAGCCTCCCAGGTGCCCTCGCTCGATCGCGCCAGGGCGCTCTCGCCCGCCCTGGTCGGAGCGGTGGGGTTAGTCGTCGTACCTTTCGGCGCCCCCGGGGGGACGGGTGCGCTATGGAGACGGTGGGTGCGGGTCGGAAGACTGGGTAGCGGTCGGGCGGGCGCTCGAAGACCCGTCAGGCCGATCCGAACGGGACCCTGTCTTGTCGATCGTCCGTCCACTCCTGCCCTTCGCCCTCGCCGCCACGATCCTCGTCGCCCTCGCCCCCGCGGGCGCCTCCGCGACGATGAGCGTCGGGCAAGCGGAGCGATACCTGACCGACCTGATCAATGCGCAGCGCGCACAGATCGGCCTGCGGCCGCTGCGCGTCGACGCCAGGGTCCAGGAGGTTGCCCGCGCCCGGTCCTCGGACATGGCCCGGTACAACTACTTCGGCCACACGAACTCCGACGGGCGCAAGGCCTGGGACATGATGTCCGACGCGGGGATCACGTGGTACTGGGCGGGCGAGATCCTGGCCATGAACTCGTGGGGCACGCTCGAGGACTCGGCCGATGCCGCGAGTCGGGGCTGGCACGACTCCTCGGGGCACTACGCGATCATCAGCGACGTCGACTACAACTACATCGGGGTCGGCCACGCCTGGGACGCCGACCGGGGCGCGCACATCTGGACGGGCGTCTTCCTCAAGGGTCCGGATCGCACCGGCGCCTGGTCGCGGATGGGCACGACCTCGTCGTCGCTGGCCGGGGCCGGCACCACGGCGAAGGTCAGCTGGCGGGGCGCGGACGTCCTGCTCAGCGTCCTCACCTCCGGCTTCTACTCCTTCCGCGTCCAGCGACGGGTCGACGGCGGGACGTGGACGAACCTCTACAGCAGCACGACGCGGACCTACTGGTCCGGGACGCTGGCCCGGGGGCATCGGTACGATTTCCGCGTCCGGGCCCGTGACAAGGCCGGCAACTGGGGTTCTTGGACCCGCGTTCGGACGATCACGACCTGATCCCGGCGGCCGCGGCCGCCAGTCCCCCGGCCCGACCTACCCCGCGACCCGCTCCGCCCGAACCGGAGCGGGCGGTACCTCCGCCCGGAAGTCCACCGGCAGCTGTCCCTGCGCCGCGAGCCGGCGAATCACGAAGCCGTAGTACTCCTCGACCTTCGCGGTGATGTTCTCCCAGCTGTATTCGCGAGCGCGCTCGCGGCCCGAGGCGCTGAGGCGGCTGCGCAGCACGGGATCCGCGAGAAGCTGACCGATCGTGACGACGAGCGCCCGATGGTCGCGCGGAGGCACGAGGAGGGCCTGCTCGCCGCGGCGAACGACTCCCTTGTAGCCGTGGATGTCGCTGCAGACGATCGGAGCGCCGGCGGCCATCGCCTCGAGAAGGACGATGCCGAACGATTCCTGACCGGTGGCCGGCGATACGTAGACGTCGGCGGTCGCGAACAGCCGGGCCTTCTCCTCGTCGCTGACGCGTCCGAGCAGTTCCACGCCGCCGAGGCGCCGGGTCGCGATGTACCGGCGGACCTCTCGCTCCTGCGGGCCGGAGCCGGCCACGAGGAGCCGGCAGTCGCAGCCGGCCTTGCGAAGGACCCGGTAGGCCTTCAGAAGGTGGAGCAGGCCCTTGCGTTCCTCGAAGCGACCGACGAAGAGGATGTTCCGCGTGCCGTCCCGCCAACGCTCGGTCGGCTGCGCGTTCGCGTAGCGGGTCAGGTCGACCCCGTTCGGGATGACCTTGTAATCGCCGGGGAAATAGCGGTTGATGAAATGTCGGGCCGCGGCGCTGACGCAGATCCGCCCGTGGAGGCGACGCGCGAAGCCGGCCAGCATCCGCTTGCCGAACTCGTACGACGGGCTCCACCCCGCGTACGCGTGGAACGTCGCGATGTTCACGCTGCGTGACTCGAGCAGAAGGAAGAGCGAGAGGAAGGGCACGAACGGCTCGTGGAAGTGGAGGAGGTCGAAGGCCTCTTCCTCCAGGACCGCCCGAACCTGGGTGCGATAGTCGCGAGCCATCGTCAGGGTGCCGATCGAGCCGTTCGTGGGCACGCTGACGCCCCAACCGAGGCGGATGACGTCACCTTCGCTGGCCTTCTGTGGGCCGTGGCGACTACTGATGATGCGGACGTCATGCCCGCGCTCGCGGAGGTTCTCGTAGAGATAGCGAACGTGCGCGTTCACCCCGCCCGGGAGCGGGTAGATGTAGGGCGTGACGAGGCCGATCTTCATCGCTCGCAGTCAGCCTCTCCCTCGGCGATCCAGCCTGACGCTCATCATCCCCCGCCGAGCGATTCCTCGTCGAGGGCGGGAGGTCGGCGCCGCCCACCGGGATAGCCCAGGTCGCGGCCGCTGCGCCGTGCCATGGCGATGCCGAAGAGCTCGTCGCGGACGTCCCGGGCGTACTTCCGCAACTGTCGCAGGAAGGTCCCGAGCTGTATCGCCGCGGGATAGAACTCGCCCTCCCAGCTTGTTTCGCGGGCCAGGATCGCGCGGCGAAGGTCCTCCGCCGTACGCCCCGGGAACCGGGTCCGGGCCTGGCCGACCGCGTTCGAGACGTGCGCGTCGCTCCCGCCGATCCCGGCCAGCCCCAGCTCGGCGACGAGTGCCGCGACGCGTGGCTGCCACGGGCGCCCGGCTGTCGTCGGGTTGAACGCCTCGAGCCCGTCCGGTCGGACGCGCGGGTCGGAGTGGGCGACGAGGCGCCGGATCGAGCCCTCGCTCGCGCAGAGGGGTACGGGCACGAGAGGATGCGCGGGAACCGCCAGTCCGCCCTGGGCGTGGATCTCGGCGATCGTCTGGGCGAGCGGGCGCAGCGGCCGGATGGGACGCTCGAGGTACAACCCCAGGAGGTGTCCTCCCCGGGTCGTGACCTCCTCGCCCACGACGACCTCGACCCGGTAGCCGCGAGCGCGAGCCATCGCTCGGGCCGCGACCGCGGCATCGATCCGCTCGTGATCGGTGATGGCGATGACGTCCAGCGTCCCGTCGCGCTCGACGGCGTCGAGGACCTCGCCCACGCTCGAGGTCCCGTCGGAGGCGAGCGTGTGGATGTGCAGGTCGGCGGCACCAAGCGGCCCACGCTCAGTCATTCCGGGTGCGCACCTCCAGCGGACCGGCTCTCATTGCCGGGCAGGTCGGGCCAGAGCGGGAAGAAGATCGCCCACCACTGCTCCGGCGCGCTCGCGATCAACTCCTCGTAAGCGCGCGCCTGGCGCTCGACGAAGGAGTGGAGCCACGGCCGGAGCGGGCCCCGAGGCGGCGGCTCGAGCTCGAGCAGGCGTGCGGCGTAGCTCCCGAAGCCGGTCCGTCGGACGGCGGCCGGGTAGACCGGGGCGCCGGTCTCGTAGGCCAGGATCGCCGCTCCGGCGGGGAGCGTCGTGGGGGCACCGAAGATCGTCACGGGCAACCCGTTGCCGAGCAGGTCGCGATCGGCGATGAGCCCGGCGATCTCGCCCCGCGCCAGGACCTCGCGGAGGTGCCGCCGGGCGTCGCGGATCGGGATGACCCGGACGCCGGTGTAGCCGCGCGTCCGTTCGAGCCAGGCCTGGAGCAGCGGATTGGCCACGATCTCCATCGGTGCGGTGACCGGCCGCCCCGCGCGGTGCACGACGTAGATGCCGGGCATCTCGATCGCTCCGAAGTGGAGACCGAGGAAGATCCGGCCGCCTCCCGGGGCAAAGGCCCGCTCGACCGCCTCGGGGGTCTCGATCACGACCCGTTCCCGCACGTACTCCACGTCGTAGCGGGAGGTGAGGAGCATCTCGAGGTAGGAGCGGAGGTAGTGTCCGAAGGCGCTTCGGACCAGGCGCTCGAGCGCTCTGTGGTCACGAGCGGCCGCGGCGGTCGGCGCGTCGGCCAGGCCGAGCGCCACCAGCCCGCGGCAGGTGCGCTCCAGGTTCGCCCGCACGAGGTCCCGGCGCTCCCTGGCCAGGAGGTAGTAGACGACGCCGAGTACCTGGGATGCCCGATGGAGGAAGCGATCGGGCAGGCGCAGGGCGACCGCCGCGAGCGCCGAGAGCAGGGCGACCACGAGCCGCTGACGCAGCCGCCGGGCGATCCAGGACGGGCGCCCTCGGGCCACCGGCCGCCGCCGGGCCCGCCCGCCCGTGCTCGCGGCCTCGACGCTCATCGGTCCGTGGCGAGCGTCCTCTGTTCGCCGAGCGGGACGGCCTCCCGTCCGCCCTCGTCGAGTCTCTTCGTCTCGACAGGCTGGCCGGTGATCGTTGCCCAGCGGGCGGCGAGGACGCCTGACTCCTCCTCCGTCCAGGGCCACATCGGCTTGAAGACGTACCAGCCCACGGGGTCGCGCTGGATGATCCGCTCGAACGCGTCCGCGACCGCCTGGCTGGCGCTCGCGATCGAGGCTTCCGAGGCGTCAGCCACCTCGATCGCCTCGAAATGCTCGGCCTCGAAGCCACCGGAGACCCGCCAGGTGCCGACCGGGACGATGGGCGCGCCAGTGCGCGCGGCGAGGAGCGCGGGGCCCGCCGGGAGCGTCGTCCAGCGACCGAACAGTCGGACGGGAACATCCGAGGCCCGATAGCCCCAGTCGACGAGGAGACCCAAGATCGCCGGCTTCCTGAGCGCACGATAGATCTCGCGCAGGTTCCGCCAGGCCACGACCTCCACGCCCCAGCGGCGGCGCTGCTCGGCGAGAAGTGCATAGAGCTCGGGATAGGCCGAGTCGTCGGCCAGGGCATACGCCGGCCAGCCCCGGGCTCCGAACGCGGCGGCGAGCGTCTCGATGTTCCCGATGTGGCCGCTGACGCAGATGAGTCCACGGCCTTCTGCCTCGAGGCGGGCCCGGAGATCGGCGAACGAGGCGATCCCGCGGGGTCCCTCGGCTCGGACGAGCGAGGCCGGCTCATCGGGCGGCCGCGAGGGAAGCCGCATCAGCTCGACGACGTAGCGGGCATAGGCTCCGAACACGCGCCGGGCGTGGCGTGCGACGCGGGGATCGTCCGGCGCGAGCCCCAGCACATGGACGGCGTTGTGGTGGACGATCCGCCGTTTCCCCGGCAGGCCGGCGTAGGCGGCGAGGAACACGAGGCGAGCGGCCGGGATCGAGACGGCGAGCGGGATCCGGGCGAGCGCCGCCGACCCGGCCCGGTATGCGAGCACGACGACCCGCTCTCCCAAGCGGCGAGCGACCCGGCGCGCCCAGCCTCCCGGGGTCGCCCTCCGATGAGGAGCGTACCGGACGCCGCCGACCCGGTCGGGGCTCACCGCTCGACCCTGCTGCGAACCGGCTCCCGGGCGGTCAGCCCCTCGCCTGCCCGGCCGCCGCGGCAGTCTTCGCCCGCGGGCGGGCGACCCGGCGCGCCGACGGGTCACGCCGCGGCTCGGTGCCCACGAGCGTCTGGTCGTCGTCGCCGCGAATGAACGCCTCGACGCGCTCGCGGCCCTCGTCATCGGGGATCTGGATGGGCGGCGACTTCATGAAGTACGCGGAGGGCGCGACGAGCGTCCCTTTCAGCCCGCGATCGAGCCCAAGCTTCAGGCAGCGGATCGCGTCGGTGATGACGCCGGCACTGTTGGGGCTGTCCCAGACCTCGAGCTTCACCTCGACATTGAGCGGCACGTCACCGTAGGTCGTGCCTTCCATCCGGATGTGGCACCACTTGCGGTCCTTGAGCCAGGGGACGTAGTCCGAGGGCCCGACGTGGACGTCGTCGCCGGCGATCTCGTAATCGAGCATCGAGGTGACCGCGTTCGTCTTGGAGATCTTCTTCGACTCGAGTCGCTCGCGCTCGAGCATATTCAGGAAGTCGGTGTTGCCGCCGAAATTCAGCTGGTAGGTTCGATCCAGGCGAACGCCACGGTCCATGAACAGCCGGGTCAGGACGCGGTGGGTGATCGTCGCCCCGACCTGGCTCTTGATGTCGTCGCCGATGATCGGCAGTCCCTCTTCGGCGAATCGCCGCTGCCAGTAGGGCTCGCGACCGATGAAGACGGGGATCGCATTCACGAACCCCACGCCGGCCCGAAGAGCCTGCTCGACGTACCACTTCGTCGCCTCTTCCGAGCCGACCGGCAGGTAGCTGACCATGACGTCGACGTTCCGCTCTCGAAGGATCCCGACGATGTCCGCGGTGGGTCCGGGCGCCTTCTCGATGACCTGGCTGAGGTACTTCCCGAGGCCGTCATGGGTCATCCCTCGCTCGACGGGGACGCCGAGGTGCGGCACCTCCGCGAATCGGTACGTGTTGTTGGGCTCGGCGTGGATCGCCTCGGAGAGATCCTTGCCGACCTTGTTGCGGTCGATGTCGAAGGCGGCCACGAACTCGATGTCGCGAACGTGGTATCCGCCGAGCTCCACGTGCATCAGGCCGGGGACGAACTCTTCGGCGGGCGCGTTCTCGTAGTACGTCCGCCCCTGGACGAGGCTGCTCGCACAGTTGCCCACGCCGACGATCGCGACGCGGATCTTCCCGTCGCTCTTCCGCGTGGCGGCTGCGTGGCCATTCGTGGCCGTCCTGCCGTTCGAGTTGCTCATGACGGTTGATCCTCCTTCGCCGCCTGGCGGCGGACGTGAGCGATGCGCTGTAGCACGGTGAGTGTCGAAAGGATGGCGATGAGGGCAAGGGTGGCGGCGAGCCAGATCGCGCCGTGGGGCGCGGGCTGGACGGCGCCCTGGCGCCCGAGGATGAGGTCCCCTGGACCCACACCCCCTGCGAGGCCGGTCGCGATCAGCCCGATCCCGAGCAGGACCACGCGAAGCTCGCGCGGCGCGAGCCCCACCGCGGCCATTCCCAGGGGAGCGGCGAAGCCGAGGCCCTCCGCGCGAGCACGAACGTAGCTGACGAGGAACGCGCTGGCCATCGCGGCCCCTGCGAGAACGGCGCCCAGCGCGAAGCCAGCGGCGGCACAGCCGGTCACGATTCCGACATAGACGGCCGCCTCGCCCGCTCGGTCGACTGAGCTGTCGAGGAAGGCGCCGAAGCGGCTCGTCCGGCCTGTCGCCCGCGCGAGCGACCCGTCGAAGAGATCGAAGACCGCGCCGAGCAGACTCACGATGCCGGCGGCGAGCCAGGCCTCGAGCGCGGCCGCGCCGGATGCAAGCAACGAGATCGCGAAGCCCGCCATCGTGAGCCCATCCGGGCTGAAGCCCAGGCGCCCCAGGGCGAGCGCGATCGGGCGCGCGCCATCGCGGATCCGCTCGCGGACGCGCACGGGGATGGCCGATCCAAGGCCCACGAGGCTCATCTCGCGAGCCCGAGGATGGACCGCTGGCGCTCGTCGAAGCGCTCGAAACCTTCCCGCCGCAAGCTGCAGATCACCGCGCGCCCAGCGCGGCGCGTCTCGATCAGGCCGGTCTGGCGGAGGACCCGGACGTGCCAGGAGACGAGCGGCTGTGAGAGCCCGACATGCTCGATCAGCTCGGTCACCGTCGCCGGGGACTCGGCGAGCCGGCGGACGATCCGAAGCCGGGAGACGTCGGCGAGCGCCCTGTGGAAAGCGCGCAGCTCGCGCAGCTCCTCGGGAGGAGCCGCGATCGTCGCGATCGTCGAGCGGATCCGGGCAGGACTGGCCATCGTTGACACTTCAATCGGCATTGATATAAAGCGGCGTTGATAATATGGAGGACGCGGCGGGCCGTCAAGGGGCCCGGTCTGCCAGGTTCGTCGCTTCCCGATGGGCGACGATGGAGACGATGATCGGATCGTCGTCGGGTGCCCGAACCGGGCGCCCCGTCCTGCTTGCCGCGCTGGGTGCAGGCGCGGCGCTCGTGGGCGTGGAGTTGATGGTCACCGCGGTCGCCCTGCCGGGGATCGTGGTCGACCTCGCGGACTGGACGCAGCTCCGTCACGCCTCCTGGATCGTCAACGGCTACCTGCTCGCGTACATCTGCGCGATGCCGCTCGGAGGCAGGCTGGGCGACCGATTCGGGATCGCGGCTCCCTTCGGGCTGAGCCTGATCCTCTTCGCGGCCGGCTCGGCGCTGGCAGGCGCCGCCCAGGATCTCGACCAACTGATCGCGGCGCGTGTCGTCCAGGGCCTCGGGGGCGGCGGCGTCGTGCCTCTCGCGACGGCGGGCGCGAGCGAGCTCTTCGCCGGGGCGGCACGGGCGCGCGCGCTCGGCCTCGTCGGCGCCCTGACGTTCCTGGGCATGGCGGCGGGACCCTTCATCGGGGCCGCGGTGCTCGAATCGTTCGACCTGTCGAACGCCCTCGCGGCCGGTGGATTGGGAGCCGGCGGCGCATCGGACCTCCTCGTCCCTCCATGGCGCTGGACCTTCTACGTCTCTGCCCCATTCGCGCTTCTCGCCGCGCTCGTCGCCTGGGCTGCCGCGCCAGGCTGGGAGCGGCCGCGACGACGGGCGGCGTTCGACCTGACCGGTGCCTTCCTCGTCACGCTAGCCCTGGCGGCGCTGCTTCTCGCCCTGACCGCGGTCGGGGCCGACCCCGACGAGGCGCTTCCCGATCCGTTGCCGCCCGCCATCGTCGCCGCCACGGCGACGGTCCTCGCCTTCGTGCGGCTCCGGACGGCCCGAGAGCCCTTCCTCGACGCTTCGCTCCTTCGACGGCTACCGATCGCGGGGGCGGTCATCCTCAGCCTGCTCACCGGTTACGCGCTGGCCACGGCGATCATCGGCGGCGCGGTCTTCGTCGATCGGGTCCGCTACGGTGGCCCCGCCGAGCAGCGACTGGCCCTCGGTGGGCTAGCCGCTGCGACTGCGCTCGGGGCCCTCGCGTCGGGCTTCGTCCTCCGCCGGTTCGGCGCGGTCCAGGTCACGCTCCTCGGCCTGGCGATCGGCGGCTGTGGGCTGCTCGGGCTGAGCCTGGTGGCGACGGGCGGGTCGGCCGACCTGCCCGCCCTCGCCCTGGCGCTCTTCGGACTCGGCTTCGGGCTCACCGTGACGGCGCGCTCAACGGTCGCCGTCGAAGCCGCCGGGCGCCGCGCATTCGGGGCAGCCTCGGCCGCCGTCACCGTCGCCCGGATGGTGGGCATGGCCGTCGGGCTCGCCGTCCTCACCGCGTTCGGGTCGGACCGGATCGAAGCCCTGAGCCTGGTCCTGACCGACCAGGCCGCCCGGGACGCGGTCCTTCCCGCGGAGCTCCGCGGCCGTCCGCTCCAGGATGGGCTCGTGATCGACGTCCTGGAGCGTTGGGCGGCCGGGCAGGCGGCGTCGATCCTGGCCGGGCTGTTCCTCGTGGCGGCTGGCATCATGGCGCTCGCCGTCCTTCCGGCATTGGCGATGGCGCGCCAGGAAGGGGCAGGCAGCGCTGACGCCCAGGAGGTTAGCGGCGATGACGACGACGTCGGACCGGCCGTCGCGCTCTGAGGGAGCCGACGCCGCTTCCGGCCGCGCGGGCCGCTCGGCCGAGCCCGCCGCCCGCTTCGAGTTCGCCACGCGCGACGAGTCCTCCCGGAGACGGCCGCGGCTCCGCGCCTGGGCGTGGTCGTCCACGGGCCACCTCGAGGAGCCTCGCAACGAGCACGAGCTCCGCGAGGCTTACGCCCGGCCGAAGACGCTCGTCTGGGCCGACATCGAGGAGGCCGACAAGGGCATCCTCGAGGCGCTCGGCAAGTGTTTCGAGCTGCACCCGCTGATCATCGAGGACATCACCGAGCGCAACCAGCGCCCGAAGATTGAAGTGACAGGCGACGTCGCCCACCTCGTCCTCTTCGCCCTGGACTACGAGGACCGCGTCGTCGAGATGGAGATCGACGTCGTCCTCGGGGAGCGCTTCCTCCTCACCGCCCATCCCGCCGGCTGGGACCCGCTGGAGGGGCAGCACCTCCGCGACGGCGTCGAAGCGATCCTGCGCGAGGGACCGGATCACGTGCTGTGGGCGCTGGCGGACTACGCCGTGGACGGCTATTTCCCGGTCTTCGACCAGCTCTCGGACGAGATCGAGGTGCTCCAGTCGGATGTCCTGGAGCGTCCCAGCCAGGCCGTCGTCGAGCGACTCTTCCAGATCCGTCGTGACCTGGTCGCGATCCGTCACGCCGTGACGCCCGAACGGGAAGTCTTCAACCAGCTGACGAACCGCGAGCTGCCCCTGATCCAACCGGATCACGTGGTCTATTTCCGCGACATCTACGACCACCTGATCCGGCTGACCGACGAGCTCGACTCGTTTCGCGAGCTCGTGAGCACAACGCTCGAGGCCTATCTGTCGACGGTCAACAACAACCTCTCGGAGATCATGAAGCGCCTGACCGCAGCGACGGTCATCCTGGCCGGGATCGGGGCGGCGGCCGGGATCTTCGGGATGAGCGAGGCTGGCCTCGCGCTGCGTCTCGCCGAGGCGCCTGGCTTCTGGGTCGTGACCGCGATCGTCATCGCGATCGGCGCGGTGGCCCTGGTCTACTTCCGGCGGATCGGCTGGCTCTGAGCCGACCGAGGCGCGGTCAGGCGCAGACGCGCGGCCGCGGCGAGGGCACCGCGAGCGCCGGGTCGACGGACTCGCTGCTGAGGAGACGCGCCGCGACCTGGAGCTTGGGGATCGTTCCTCGCGGCCCTTCGCTCGTCTGGAGCACCACCCGGTGTTCGCCGGGCGCCGTCTCGGCGATCGAGAAATCGGTCGCGTGGCGCTTCACCGCGAAGACCTCATACAGGTAGCGACGGTCGTCCCGGGTGTAGACCTGGACGAGCGCACCGAGCATCGAGGCACCGTCGTCGACGGAGGAGGCCTCGAGGAGGGGCAGGAACATGCCCTCCCGTGCGTGGGCATAGATGTACGTCGTGCCCTCCTCGCCGGGCTGGACGAAGGGCTCGGCGACGAGGTACTGGGCAACGTCGCAAAGCGGGTAATTCCCGGGGTTGCCGGGCACATCGAGGTCGCCGGGGACGATCGGCAGGTCGATCCCGAGGGCCGGCACGACGACGCGCGTGGCCGGCGGGGCCGGGCTGGGCTCGGGGGTCCCGGTCGGCGGGAGCGAGGGCAACACCGGCGACCGGTGAACCGGATCCGAGGCGGTGGCGCCGGCGCTGAGGGTGGGCCCTGCGGTGATCGCGCTCGGGGACGCGCTTGGCACAGGCGCCAGGCCCGCCACAGGCGGAGAGAAGTAGCTCAGCAATCCTGCCGCGACGATCGTCACCCCCGCGGCGATGACGATCGCCGGCACGAGGCGTCCGAGGGCGTTCCGAAGGCTTTCCACGGGCCGTGGATGCTAGCAGACGCTCAGGAGGCTCCCGCGACCGGCCCCAGCCGAGCGGGACGTACACTCGCGCCGATGCGCGCGGTCCTCCTCGGCGTCGTCGGCGGGCTCCTCGTGAGCGCGGCCGCCGTGGTCCTTGTCATCCTGGCGCTCCCCGAGGAGCCGCTCGGCCGTTCGACCCTGCCCTCGAACGCCCCGACGTCGTCCCCTCGAGCGACGGTCGCGCCGACCGCGGCGGCGAGCGCCTCGGCGAGCCCTTCGGCGAGCCCACCGGCAAACGCTTCGGGCAGCGCGGAGGGATCGGTCGCGGTGGGCCTTCGGGTCGGCGACGCCGCGCCGCCGCTCACCCTGCCCCAGCTGGGTGGCGGGACGATCGATCTGGCGGCGATC
>DASYTK010000020.1:0-23978 GCA_036002405.1 Candidatus Limnocylindrales bacterium | reverse complement strand
TGACCGCGGCGATGTTGCGCACCTGACTGGTCAGGTTGCCTGCCATCGAGTTCACCGAGTCGGTCAGGTCTTTCCAGGTGCCGGCGACGCCTCTGACTTCCGCTTGCCCGCCCAGCTTGCCCTCGGTGCCCACCTCGCGTGCGACGCGCGTGACCTCGGAGGCAAACGAACTGAGCTGGTCGACCATGGTGTTGATCGTGTTTTTCAGCTCGAGGATCTCGCCCTCGACGTCGACGGTTATCTTCTTCGACAGGTCGCCGTTGGCGACCGCGGTGGTGACCTCGGCGATGTTGCGGACCTGGGCGGTCAGGTTGCCGGCCATCGAGTTGACCGAATCGGTCAGGGCCTTCCAGGTGCCGCCCACCCCGCGCACGTCGGCCTGGCCGCCGAGCTTGCCCTCGGTGCCCACCTCGCGGGCCACCCGGGTGACCTCCGAGGCGAAGGCGTTGAGCTGGTCGACCATCGTGTTGATCGTGTTCTTCAGCTCGAGGATCTCGCCCTCGACGTCGACGGTGATCTTCTTCGACAGGTCGCCGTTGGCGACCGCGGTGGTGACCTCGGCGATGTTGCGGACCTGGGCGGTCAGGTTGCCGGCCATCGAGTTGACCGAATCGGTGAGGGCCTTCCAGGTGCCGCCCACCCCGCGCACGTCGGCCTGGCCGCCGAGCTTGCCCTCGGTGCCCACCTCGCGGGCCACCCGGGTGACCTCCGAGGCGAAGGCGTTGAGCTGGTCGACCATCGTGTTGACGATCTCCGCGGAGCGGCGGAACTCCCCCTTGAGGGGCCGCCCGTCGATCTCGAGTGCCATGCGCTGCGAGAGATCGCCCTTGGCGACGGCGCCGAGCACCCGGCTTACCTCGACCGTGGGCCCGGTCAGCTGGCCGATCAGCTCGTTGACCGACTCGATGTTCCGCTGCCACTCTCCGCCCGCCACGCCGATCGAGGCGCGCTGCCCGACGCGCCCATCTCGGCCGACGATCCGGGTGGCACGACGAAGCTCGAGCGAGGTGCGCTGGTTCAGCTCGACGATGTCGTTGAAGGCCTCGCCGATCTCGCCCGCGATCCCGGCCTGCCCTGAGGGCAGCCGGACACGAAAGTCGCCGCGCCGCACCGAGCGCAGCGCCTGGCGGATGAGTTGAAGATCCAGCTCGTCACGGCGTTCACGCAACGCTGTCGCCACCTGGGCTACCTCCGGGCAGATCTGAGGACCGAGAGCGGGGCCTTGAAGGCTAGGGCCGTATGTTCTGGTTGAGGCGGAAGACGTTGTCAGGATCCCAGGCGCGCTTCAGCCGGGCCAGACGCTCGTACTTGGCGTCGCCGTAGATCGATCGGACGACGTCGTTCCCCGACTCGACCATGTCATTCACGTAGTGGCCAGTCATTGTGAAGGGCGTGAGCGAGCCCATCGCGGCGCGGGCCCACGCAACGAAGGCCTCGTCCTCAGCCGGATCGTCCCAGAGGGCCTCGGCGCTCAGCCAGAACGCGGCATCCCGACGGGTGAAGGCCGTCGCATCCTCGGGCACCCGGGCGATCGCCCGGCCCCAGGCCCAGATCGAGAACGAGCAGTCTCCCGGCGCCTTCGAGACATGCTCCAGGGATCGGTCCATGACCTCGTCAGGCAGCGATCCGAGGTAGCCGCTCTTCATGTAGAAGCGGTGACCCCAGCCCATCGCGTCGTCGTTGAGGTGTTGAACGGCGAGGTACGGCTTCGGCCCGATCGTATCTGTCAACGGTGGCCCCCAGGCACGGATCGGCGCGAGGTCGCGCTCGGCGTCCTCTGGCGAGCCGCAGTGGGTGATGCTGATCAGGACGATGGGCCGCCCCGCCACCTCCGGCGGAACATCGTCTTCGGGCCGTGCGAGGCTGATCCCGCAGGACGTCATCACCTCGTCGGGCGACGTCGTCGCGAAATCACGAAAGAGGGCAACGACCTCGCGAGCGCGTTCGCCGGGGTGGAGCAGGAAGCCTTGCGTGATCAGCGGGCCAACGGGGTGAAGCCGGAATTCGAACGAGGTGACGATGCCGAAGTTCGCGCCGGCGCCGCGCATGCCCCAGAAGAGATCGCCGTTCTCCTCGCCACTCGCGCGCACGAGCTGGCCGTCGGCCGTCACGAGCTCGACCGCGGCCAGGCTGTCGAGGGTGAGCCCGAGCTTCCGCTGAAGCCGTCCCATCCCGCCGCCGAGGGTGAGGCCGGCGAGCCCGGTGTGCGCCACGACGCCGACCGGGCAGGCCAGGCCGAAGGCCTGCGCCGCGTCATCGAGTTCCGCCAGGAGCGCGCCTCCGTTCGCCCGCGCCTTCCGGTGCTCGGGATCCACCCGCACGCCGCGCATCCGCGAGAGATCGATGACGATGCCCCCGTCGCAGGTCGAGAACCCCGGGATGCTGTGTCCCCCGCCTCGTACCGCGACGGGCAACCCCTGCTCTCGGGCGAAGCGGACGCCGGACGCGACATCGGCCGGGCCGGTCGGTCGGGCGACGATGGCCGGGTAGCGGTCGATCATCCCATTCCAGACGACGCGTGCAGCCTCGTACGAGGCGTCCGCCGGAAGCACGATCTCGCCCCCGAATCCGTCTCGGAAGGCGTCGACGGCCGACGAATCGAGCTTCGGCGCGAGCTGTCGCACCATGCCGTCCCCTTCTCGGCCTCGTTGAGGTCCGACCGAACAGCAGTCTGTCCGCGGGCCGGGGCCGCGTCAAATGCCGCGAGCTCCCGCGGTCGACGTGGCAGGGCAGCGGCGTAATTGCGGTAGCGGAGAGCGAAGCGGGCAGTTTGGGACCGTGGCGCCCCCGGCAGGATTCGAACCTGCGACCTTCCGCTTAGAAGGCGGCTGCTCTGTCCACTGAGCTACGGGGACGCGGTTTCATGGTACGCCGGTAGCCGTCCGACCCGGATGGGTTGAGCCGGCCATGACCGGCTGGTAGATTCCGCCCCCCTCGTTCGGCCCGGGCGGCGGGCACCAGCCGGAGGCGTCATCGACCGAGTGCCGCGCTCGATTGCCAGCCCGGGTCAGCTCGAGGCCGGCCTCGTCGGCGCCCCGGCCACCACGCCGGCAGGGGAGGTCGAAGCAGTCGGCCTCGCTGCGCCCACGGCTCTTTCCGAGCTCCCGATCGCCCCGGAGTGGAAGTCACAGCAGCGGCTCTGGGGCCATGCCTTCCACCCGATGTGCAGCTACCTGGCGATGTTCCCGGCCGCTCTCGCTCATGCCTTCATCGCCCGGTATAGCCGGGCCGGAGACGTCGTCCTCGATCCCTTCAGCGGCCGCGGGACCACTCCGCTGCAGGCCTGCGCCGAAGGCCGGATCGGCATAGGCACCGACCTGAACCCGCTGGCGGCGGTTCTGACGGCGGCCAAGGTGGATGCGCCCGGGCGCCTCGAGGCCGAGGCCCGGCTCGCCAACCTCCGGATCCGCTGGTCGTTCGAAGCCTCGGACTGGATCGCCCTGGCCCAGGACGCGCTGGCCGCCCCGGGTCCCGGGGGGGTCCGCGTCCCGGCGGCTGGGGGCAGCGGACCCGCCAGCTCCCTCCCGGCCGAGGTCGCGCTCTGCTTCCACCCCCACACGCTGGGTCAGCTGCTCATGGTTCGCGAGGCGCTCCAGCTCGGCGAGCGGACGGATCGCTTCCTCGCCGCCGCGACCTGCGGGATCCTCCATGGCAAGAGCCGGGCATACCTCTCGGACGTCATGCCCAACTCGTTCAGCATGGCGCCCCGCTACGTGCGCGACTTCGTCGCCCGGACCGGCTATCGCCCGGGCGAGCGGGACCTGTTCGAGGCGCTCGAGGGGAAACTGGGCCGCCTCTACCGGCAGGGGCTTCCCCCTGTCCGTGGCCTCGGCCTTCACGGGGACGCGCGCGACGCGGGCCGGCGGATACGGCTCGCGCTCGGAGCGCGGTCGCTCCCGGACCGCGCCCGGCTCGTCGTCACGAGCCCGCCCTACCTCCGGGTCGTGAAGTACGGCTACTACAACTGGCTCCGGATGTGGTTCCTGGGGGTCGATCCGGCGGGTGTCGACGCATCGCTCGACGACGGCCACCGGCTGCCCGAGTGGCTCGCCTTCCTGCGCGTCGTGCTGGGCGGCCTGCGCGCGGCGCTCACCGACGACGCGGTCGTCGTCCTCGTCATCGGCGACGTGGCGCTCGACCGCGGCCGGGCGATCGGTCATGGGCTCGGGCTCGCCGAGACCGTCTGGCGCGAGGCTGCCGCTCCGGAGGGTTATCTCCTCGCAGGACTCGCCCGGGACGACATCATGGCCCATCGCAAGATGACCCGGATCTGGGGCGAGGAGGCCGGCCGGGCGACGACCGTCGACCGGATCCTCGTCGTCGCACCAGGTGAGCTCGGGCGGCGTCGCGCCCTGTCGTCTGCAGCGACCCCGATCGACTGGACCTGGCCGCCACGGTCGCCGGCGCGCCGCTTCCCGATCGCCGAGCTGCCGGCTGGGCGCAGCGACGGTCAGCCTGCTCGCCGCACCTATACTCCGGCCCGATGCGGCAGATGTATCACCCGGACGACATCGCGGCGATGGACCCGCTCGTCCTGATGAAGAACCTCGACCACGTCCGGATGACGAGCCGCCGACTCAGCTACATCCTCCAGCAGCAGGTCCACCTCTACACCCCCGAGGCGAACCAGCTGCGCGACGAGATCGACCGGTACGTCGAGGCAGAGCGGCAGATCGAGGCCGAGCTCGCCCGCCGCCAGATCCGCGCCTAGTCAGGCGCGAGGGCTTACCCGGAGGGCGGCAGACCCGGCCAGCGGATCCCGCAGAGCACCAACCAGCCGATCCCGGGGAGCACCGACCAGCGGATCCCGCGGAGCACCAACCAGCGGATCCCGTGGAGTGGGGCCGTCGCCGCCTTGCCCGTCTTCACGCGGCCCCAGAGAGCTTCATCACGTGAGGGACGCGAAGTCCCGCCTCCGTCGCCTCGTGGCCGCGCGATCTGCCCCGCTCCTCGTCGACGACGCGCTCTACCAGGAGCGAGAGACGCGGCAGGTCGGGGATCGTGAAACAGACGCCCCGCTGTGCGAGATCGCCGAAGCCCCAACCCTGGAACGAGCCCCGGGAGGCCACGGCGCACATGTCGTCGTAGATCTCGGGCCAGGAGACCCGGCGTCGCCGATAGCAGAAGCGGATGAAGTCGAGGACCTCGGCCTCGGGCTCGTCGTTCGTCTCGAGGGCCGCCGGGCGCCCTCCCCCAGGGGGTGTCACGATCGTCTCATCGCCTCCGTTCGTCGCTCATTGCGCCGCCGTCTCGGTCAAAGGCGCGCGCAGCCAGCCTCACCCTGACCCGGAGCGTCACGCAGCCGCAACCCTCTCGACGTCCCGGCCATAGCCCGCGTCCCGGCGCCGCGTGACAGCGGGATGCTAGGCCGATGGCGCGGGCGGCGGAAGGGTTTTCGTCCACGAGATGGTCCACAAAGTTGTCCACAGCGCGACCGGCCCTCGTGGGAGCAGATCGGTCAGGCGACCGCCCGCCTGACTACCCCCAGCCCGGGCAGCTGGGGCAGGCGCCAGCGCTTGTCCTCGCCGAGGATCAGCCCATCGAACGGATCGGTTGCGAGCAGGAGATTGCCGTCGAGGTCGACCCAATCGGCGAGGGAGGCCACGGCGGCGGCAGCCGCGATACCGACGCTCGTCTCCTCCATGCATCCGAGCATGACCCGGAAGCCGAGCTCTCGGGCGCGACGGACCATCCGGAGCGCCGGGCCCACCCCGCCGCACTTCGTGAGCTTCACGTTGACGCCGGCGACGACGCCGACGAGCCCGGGCAGGTCGTCCTCGGTGACGGCGCTCTCGTCGGCCACGATCGGCAGCGGGCTTCGGTCCTGGAGCCAGCGAAGCTCGGCCAGGCGCGATGCGGGGAAGGGCTGCTCGACGAGCTCGACCCCGAGGCGGACGAGCTCGGGCAGGAGCCGTTCGCCCTCCTCCGGCGACCAGCCCGTGTTCGCATCGACCCGGAGCGGACCGCGGTAGACGGCCCGGACGGCCTCGAGCGTCGCCAGGTCGGATGGTCCCCCGACCTTGACCTTGAGAGCCGGAAAATCGGCCGCGCGGCGGGCGCGCTCCGCCACGACGCCGGGCTCATCGATGCCCAACGAGAAGTCGGTCGGGGGGATCTCCGGCGACGTCCCGAGTAGCTCGTAGAGGGGGATCCCGAGTCCCTGCCCACAGAGATCGTGGAGGCACACGTCGAGTCCGCATTTCGCCCCGCCATGGTGCGCGATCGCGGCCGCCATCGCCTCGTCGGCGGCCTCGAGCCAGGCGCGCGCCCCGGGAAGCTCGTCGGGCGGCTCTCCCAGGGGCTCGAGCGAGGCGAGGAGGAGCGGGAGGACCGCCCCGATCGTCTCGACCGTCTCCCCGTAGTAGGGCACCGGGAACGCCTCTCCGAGCCCGGTCCGACCCTTGGCCTCGAGCTCGAGGGCAACGGTGGTTGCGGCGCCGTGCGGCTCGGCTCGGGCGATCCGGAAGGGATCGCGGAAGGGGATCCTCAGCGTTTCGCTGTGCAGCCTCATGCGGGCAGGTCGCCGGCCGCCAGGGGCCGTGTCTCTCCGGGCAGGGCGTCGCGCAGGGCATCCAGAAGCGCTTTCCCGCCGAAGCGGACCGGATCGTCGGTCGGGAGGCCCGTCTCGTCGGCGGTGCGCGCGATCTCGTGGCGCGCCTCTGACTCGCCGAACCGCGACGTGTTCAGGGCGACCGCCGCCACCACCGAGGGTCGGACGAGGGCGGCCACCTCCTCGTGGAGCCGGATGAAGGACGGCAGGGGTTCCAGCCGGTGGACCTCCTGTCCCTCCCAGCCGTGGTGGAACTCGCGCCCGGGCTCGTGGACCATGACCATCGCGTGTGGGGTCGAGCCGTGGATCAGCCCGAGGGTGACCGAGCTGTACGCCGCGTGGTCGAGCGACCCCTGCCCCTCGACGAAGATCCAGTCCCCTTGCTCCTCGGCCTGCTCGACCAGCCACTCGACGGTGCCCTGGACGAAGTCGCTGGCCACGCGGTCGACGGTCACGCCCCAGCCGTCGATCATCATCCCGGTTTGCCCGGTGGGGAGGAAAACGGCCGGGAGCCCGGCGGCTCGAGCGGCCTTCCGCAGCTCGAGCGCGACGGTCATCTTCCCGAGCGCGCAGTCGGTCCCGACGGTGAGGATCACGTGCGCGCCGGGCCGGTGATCGCGGCCCCGGGCGATTTCCATCCGTTCCGGAGGCCTTCGGTAGTCGACGATCGTCGCGCCATGACGGGCCGCCGCGGAGCTGAGCTCGGGGTCGTCGCCCAGGAAGACGTGGAGCCCGGAGAGGACGTCGAGCCCCGAATCGATCGCCCGCAGGACGGTCGCCCGCCAGGCCGGCGGAAGCTTGCCGCCGGCCGGGGCGATCCCCAGCAGCAGGGCGGTTGGTCCAAAGGCGAGCGCGGTGTCCAGGTCGGCCACGACCGGGATGTCGAAGGAGTCGCCCAGCCACTCGCGGACGTTCCTGTCCGCGCGCGTCGAGTCGAGCACCGCCACGACTGCGTCGCCGCCGTAGCGGATGACGCCGAGCGCGGTCTTCGAACCGATCTCCCCGAACTGCCCTTCGGCAAGGATGACCAGGCGACGGGGCCGGTCGGGCAGGTCCACGGGCGGGAGTCTACCGAGGACCCGGACACGAATGACGCCCCCGGGGCGCGGTCCGGGGGCGTCAGGGACGTTCGTTCTGCAAGGCCCCTCTGGGCCGGCCCAGTCTAGCGACCCGCCCTGTGGCGGGCAACCGTGGCGCCCTCCTGCAGACGCCCAAGATCGATCCCCTTGGCCCGTGGGCTCAGAGCCGGTGACCCTCGAGGAAGAGTCGGACGGATTCGGCGACCTGCTCGAAAGAGCGCTCTCCGATCACCAAGCCGTAGTGGGAATGCGCCCCGAAGGGCTGATACTCCGCCCCCAGCCACTCGGCCAGCCGCTCCGAATCGGCCTCCGGATAGAGGCGATCGAGCCCAGCGCCCACGATGAGCATCGGAAGATCGCGCAGGGGCTCCCGCCGGAGGGGCACTCCTGCCAGGACGTCGCGCCGGGCCGCACCCGACTCCGCGCCGAGCATGTGCTGGATCCGCATCACGTCGGCCGGCGTGAGGTCGGAATGCTGCTCGACGAGCTGGTCGGCCGGCAGGTGCCAGCCGAGAAGGCCGTGGCGGAAGACGTCCGGGAGCTGCAGCTCGTGCGGCCGGGCGGGCGAGCGGAGCGCTGCGGGAAGCGCAGGACTGAGCAGGACGAGCCCGGCGACCGGCCGGCGCTCGGCCAGCTTCATCGCCAGGAGGCCGCCCATCCCGTGGCCGATGACGACCGGTTCGCGGCTGAGCCGGGCAGCGCCCGCATCGACGTCGGCGAGGTAGGACCCGAAGTCCAGCTCGGCGAAGTCGGCCGTCTCGGACCAGAAATGGGCGCGGAGGTTCAGGGCATGTCCCTCCCAGCCGCGTTGTGCGAAATAGCGCAGGTAGCGTTCCCAGAGCCACGAGCCCCCGAGCTCCCCGTGAAGGAGATAGAGCGGCCGCCGGCGCGAGCGCCGCTCCGGCAACCAGCTCTCGATGTAGAGGCCGCGCTCCTCGATGACGATCTCGTCCTTGCGGACGGGCCGTTCCTCGGGTGGCCGCGGCCCGGTCGGCGCGAGCGGAGCGCTGGGGTGCTTGCCGTTCGTGTCGCTCATTGTTCGTGCGGGTTGAACAGGAGGCCGGTGGCCGCCTTCGGGTAGAAGAAGGTCGACTTCTGGGGCAGGACCTCGCCCGCAACGGCCACTGCGAACACGGCACCGACCGGCGTCGGGTCGAGGAGGAAGGCAGCCGCAGCGCCACGGTCCACTGCGGCAAGAGCCTCCCCGGGATCTTTCGTGTAGGCGAGCCGGTTCCCCGTCCAGGCTGCGGCCGCGTCGATCCCGGCGAGCTGCCCGAACGCGGCCTCGAGGCGGACCACATCGACGCCGCGGAGCACGGCCGGAAGCCTCTCCAGCAGGGGCGCGAAGGGCTCCGGGCGCAGATGGAGCACTGCCGCCTGGCTCCCGGTCAGGAGCCCGATGCGGCCGGTCCCGGCCCCTCCCTCGTCGAGGCCGGCGGGCTCGCTCATCCGGGCGATCAGCTCCGCCGGTCCCTCGAGCGACTGCACCTCGAACAGCTCGGCGAGGCCCGCGAGCAGGCTCTCGTCGCCTGGCCCGTGGGCGAGGATCCGGTGCGTCGGCAGGATCGTGAGTCGCTCGGTCGCGACGTCGAAGAGCAGGGCGAGGATGTAGTCGAAAGGGGGGTCGGATTCGCAGGCTCTCTCGCGCTCGTCCCGATAGCGCAGGGCCGTCTCGTAGCGATGGTGGCCATCGGCGATGACGATCGGGCCAGGAACGGAACCGAGCAGTGCGGCCGCGCTCGGACCGCGCCGCGGCTCGTCGAGTGGGACGATCCAGAGGCGGTGACGGACGTCCTCGTCGTCCACGGCCTCCGCGTCGGGCGCGCGATCGGCCAGGGCGCCGATCTCCCGGCCGACGGCCCCATCGGAGCGGAATATCCCGACCACTGGGCTCGTGTTCAGTCCGGTCGCCCGGAGCAGCCGGTAGCGATCCTCCTTGGGCGCGTCCAGGGTGCGCTCGTGACGCAGGACTCCCGCTCCAAGGACGGGCTCCTCGAGCTTCAGCCTGACGAAGATGCCGCGCTGCGTCCGCTCCTCCCCCCCAGCCGGGAGTCGATACGTCTGCTCGCAGACGTAGACCGATGGTGCGCGATCTTTCCCCAGGACTCCGGCGTTGCGCCACTCGGCGAGCGTCCGCGCGGCGCGCCGGTAGGGCTCGTCATCGCCCTCGCCCGGCGCGCGGGCCGGGAGTTCGAGCTGGACCGCGTTGTGCGGGTCGCGCGCCGCGAAGCGCTCGCGGCCGGGGGGATCGATGACGTCGTACGGCGGGCAGATGAGCCGTGACAGGTCTGTGGCCGCCGAGCGATAACGGAGCGCGCGGAACGGGCGCAGGGTCGGCACGGGCCCCCAATGGTAACGGGTGAGCGAGCGGAGCCTCGGGAACCGCCCAGGACCGTCGGCCGTCATGCCGCCGCCGCCCGTCGGCTGGTCCGCCATGCCGACCGGCCCTACCCTGTGAGGTCGGATGATCAGACGCCTCCCCTTCAGGCGCCCTCCTCGGCGCCGTCACGGGCGACCCTCGGAGGCCCCCAGCCACGCCTCCGCTGCCGCGCTGGCCATCCTAGCCGCGCTTGCCATGATCCTCCCCGGGCCGGCACCGGCCGCCGCCGCCGATCTCACGATGGAGGCGCGTGCGCTGCTCGACGGCAACGTCCGGCTGGGCGCCTGGGCAGCCGTCGAGGTCGAGCTTGTGAACGACGGGCCGGCGATCACCGGGGAGCTGCGCCTGGCTGGCGATCGCCAGGGTCGTTCCTCCTACGGCGTCGAGGTCGACCTTCCGACCGGATCGCGCAAGCGCTACGTCCTCTTCGCTCAGCCGGCGATCTTCCGGACCAAGCTCGACGTGGCGCTCGTATCAGGTGACCAGACACTCGCCACGACGGCGGTTGCGATCTCTGTGAACGACCCCTACGCCGCGGTCGTCGGCGTCGTCGCGGAGCGTCCCCAAGCGATCGTTCCCGACCTCGCCGCGGCGAGCGGATCGCTGCGCGGCAATCGGCCGGCCGTCGTGACGCTCACCGCCGCTGACCTGCCTCCGCGCGTGGAAGCCTGGGGCGGGATCGATCGGCTCGTCTGGCAGGACGTCGACGCCACGCAATTGTCGTCCGAGCAGGCAGACGCACTGGCCGCCTGGGTCAGCGCCGGGGGACGGCTGGTGCTTCTCGGGGGAACGACCGGGACAGGCACGCTGGGCGCCTTTCCCGCCGAACTCCTTCCCTACCGGCCCGCGACAACCGTCGACGTGCCGAGGGTCGACCTCGACGCCTTCCTGGGCGGTGCCTCGAGCGGCAGCCAGACGACGGTGCCTGCCCTGACCGGACAGCTCGAACGTGGCAACGCCCTCGTGACGAGCGCAGGTCGGGTCATCGCGGCACAGGCCTCCTATGGCCAGGGGTCGGTCATCCTCATCGGCTTCGATCCGGGCAATGCCGCTCTCGCCGGCGGCGCGCCCATCCAGAGCCTCTGGCGCAGGATCCTGCCCGCGAGCACCGGCCCGGTGGTCGGCCCCCTGGCCCTGCCCGACGACAGCCAGCTCGTCAGCGCCCTCGGCAACATCCCCTCGGCATCCCTGCCGCCCCTCGGCCCGCTCCTCTTCCTGCTCGTCGCCTACATCGTCGTCGTCGGACCTCTCAACTACCTGCTCCTGCGACGACTCGATCGCCGTGAGTGGGCCTGGCTGACGATGCCCGTGGTCGTCCTCTTCTTCGCCGGCGCCAGCTATGCCACGGGCACGTTCCTGAAGGGCGGCGAGATCATCGTCAACGAGGTGGGGATCGTGCGCACTGCGCCGGGCACCGATCGCGGCCTCGCCCAGGTCTACGTCGGCGTCTTCTCGCCGTCGCGCCAGCGCTACGACGTTCGGGTCGCCGGCGGGGCGCTACTCTCGAACCCGGTGAGCGTGCAGCAACAGGGGAGCCCCGAGCAGCCGCTCGACGTCCTCACCGGGACCGAGACGTCGCGACTCCGCGGGTACCAGGTCGGGTTCGGTGCCCTTCGGGGCTTCCGCGCCGAGGCGCCTGTGAGCGTCCCGCGCCTGACCTCGGAGCTGCGTTTCGTGGAGGGCAGGCTGAGCGGGACAATCTCGAACGACGGCTCCGACACGCTCGAGGCTGCCGCGCTCATGTTCGGCGACTCGGTCGCGGTCCTGGGCGACCTGGCCCCGGGTGAGACCGCCCAGGTGGACCTGCAGCTCTCGTCCAACACGCTGTTCGGCCTTCCCCTCTCGGAGCGCCTCTACGGGGCGAGCTTCACCGGCTCATTCGACGCGGACAGCGAGCGGACGCGCTTCACCCGCCGCACCGTCGTCGACACGTTGAGCGGCTTCAAGAGCGACTTCGGCTCGCCCAGCACGGTGGCCACGAACGGCCCGATGCTGCTGGCCTGGCGCTCGGTGCCGACGCTCGACGTCCAGCTCGCCGATCAGCGCGCCCGGACGATCGGGCAGACGCTCTACCTCGCGTCGTTGCCGACGACGATCAAGGGCTCGACTGACTTCCCGCCCGGGCTCGTGCGCCGCTCGGTCCTCGCCAGCGACGCCGTCGAGGCGACCGACCAGGGTGGCGCCTTCACGCTGACCCGCGGATCGATGACGGTCGATTTCCGACCGATCAGTTTCGAGGGTGCCTTCAGTGTTTCCCGCCTGGTCCTTGGGCTGACGCAGGGCGAGGGGACGCTCGGTCGCGCGCCGGAGGGCGAACCGATCGCGCCGCTATCGGAGGATCGGCAACCGCCCCAGGACGACCCCGTCGGCACGACCGTCGGCGGTTCGGGCGACGACAACCAGGCGGAACCCTCGGCGAGCCCGGTCGACGCGCCGCGGCTTCAGCCACCCCGCTTCGATGGCCTTCCCGAGATCCAGCTGTTCGACCGGCGGAGCGGCCGGTGGATGGAGTTCCCGCACCTCGACCCGAGCAAGTCCTACCTGATCGCCGAGCCAGACCGCTACGTCGACGCAGCCGGCAGCACCCTCGTCCGCTTCGTCAACCGCGGCCCGCAGGAAGGCATCTATTTCGAGCTCAACGTGGGGCTCGAGGGGGAGGTCCGATGAGCACCGTCATCCGCGCCGACGGCCTGACCAAGCGCTACAACGGGACGCTCGCGGTGGCCGGTGTCGACCTGCTCGTCGACGAGGGCGAGATCCACGGCCTCGTGGGGCCGAACGGCGCCGGAAAGACGACGCTCCTGAAGATGCTCGCCACGCTGCTGCCGCCCACGGCAGGCGACGCCGAGGTGGCGGGCGCAAGCGTGCGGAGGGAACCCGACTCGGTTCGGCACGTCATCGGCTACATGCCCGACAGCTTCGGCGTCTACGACGACATGAAGGTCTGGGAATACCTCGACTTCTTCGGGCGGTGCTACGGACTGCCGGCGGCCCGCCGGCGCCGGATGATCGGCGACCTGCTCGAGCTCGTCGACCTGGCCGACAAGCGCGAGGCGTACGTCCAGTCGCTCAGCCGGGGGATGCAGCAGCGCCTCTGCCTGGCTCACACGCTGGTCCACGATCCGAGCGTCCTTCTCCTGGACGAGCCCGCCTCCGGACTCGACCCCCGCGCTCGCGTCGAGCTGCGTGAGCTGCTGCGGGAGCTCCGAACGCTGGGCAAGACGATCCTGATCAGCAGCCACATCCTTCCCGAGCTCGAAGAGCTCTGTACGTCGGTCGCGATCATCGATCGGGGACAGCTCCTCGCAAGCGGCCGGATGGACGAGATCGAGGCGCGGCTTCGGGCCGGCGCGGTCCTGCGAGCGCGGATCGTCGGGCAGGAGCCGGAGCGCGCCGCGGCGTCCGCGTTCTTCATCGCCCAGCCGGACGTGGCCTCGGTCGACACGTTGCCCGACGGGACACTCGAGCTTGCCTTCACCGGCGACGAGGCTGCAGGCGCAGGCTTGCTTGCCAGGGCGATCCGGGCCGGCCATCGGATCGCAACATTCTCCCGGGCGGCCAGCGACCTCGAGGAGCTCTTCCTCCAGGTGACCGCCGTCGAGCCCGCCCCTGTGCCGAGTCCCCGTCCCGAACGGCCGGGGCCGCCGGCCGGTTGGGGGGCAGGCGTCCGATGACTGCCGCGGTCGCCCGACCCACTCGTTTCGGCCGGCTGCGGGGCGGCTTCAGCACGCTCGGCAGCGGGATCGGCGCGGTCGTGGCCAAGGAGCTCCGCGGTCGGATGCGCGGTAGACGCGCCTTCGCCATCGTGACGGTGTACCTCGTCCTCCTCAGCGTGTTCACCTGGGGGATCTACGAGTTCCAGCGTCAGATCAACGCCTGGCGGTTCGCGCCCGGCGCCTTCGATCCCTCGTTCGGCGGCTCGCTCGTGCCGCTCTCCGCGACCGTCGGGCAGGCGATCTTCAGCGGATTGCTCGTGCTCGAGACCCTCCTCATCCTCGTCCTCGCCCCGGCCCTCACGAGCGGCGCGATCTCGCTGGAGCGGGAGAAGCAGACGCTCGACCTGCTCGTCACGACGCCGCTCAGTCGCCTCGCCCTCGTCGTGGGCAAGCTCGTCTCGGCGCTGACGTACGTCGTCCTCCTCATTCTCGCCTCGATCCCTCTCTCGGCGATCGTGTTCACGTTCGGCGGCGTGGGGCCGGAGGACATCGCGCGCGCCTACCTCTTCCTCTTCGCCGTCGCGTTCGGGACCGGGTCGATCGCCCTCTTCTGGTCCGCGCTCCTCAAGCGCACCCAGGCGGCGACCGTGATCACCTATCTCACCGTGCTCGGCTTGACCCTTGGCGCCACCGTGGTCTACGTCTTCTGGTTCGCGATGGCCCAGCAGGCGTCGCCCGGGCTGTTCGACGACCGGACGCTCACGACCCGCCGTCCGCCTGAAGCGGTGATGTGGTTCAACCCCTTCATCGGAGACCTGGATCTCATCTGCGGCACGAGCATCGCCGGGATCGATCCGACCTGCGAGATGGTCAACGTGGTGACCGGCAGAAGCTCGCCCTTCGCGACGGAGCCGGTACCGGTAGGGATCGAAGCCGCCGGCGACTGTCCCCCGAACGCCCGCTGCCTTCCGGCCGACGGCGGCGCCATCGGAGCGCCGGTCAAACCGGGTGTCGATCCCTTCGAGCTCCTTCGGGATACGTTCTGGCCGCGGAGCGCGATCGCCTTCACGAGCCTCGGCCTCATCCTGACGCTCCTCTCCTCGCGGCTGGTCACGCCGGCCGTGCGAAGGTACCGACGGTTCCGCAGGTGAGGCAACGCCGCCCCGGATCCTCGCGACCGGCCACGCCCTCGGAGATCGCCCTTCCCGCCGCACTCGATCCCGCCCTTCTCTCGCTCCGGGACGGGCTGCGGTCTTTCCGGCGCCGGCTCTGGCTGCGGCGCCTGGTCCGGGACGGGACTGCGGTCCTGGCCGGCGTTCTCCTGCTCGAGCTCGGTCTCGCGCTCGTCGGCCGGATCACGCCGCTCGAGTGGTACGGGGCCGGTGCCGCTGCCCTCGCGGTGGGCGGATCGCTCGTCCTGCTGCTCGACGCCGTGCGCGTGCGGCCGACGCTCCTCGAGACCGCTCTGGCCCTCGACGACGAGCAGGGCTTCCGGGACCGGCTGTCGAGTGCGCTCGAGCTGGCCGTCCGTCACCCGGAGCTGACGGGACTGCTCGCCGAAGAAGAATCGGCCGAGGTCGTCGAGCCCGTGGACGAAGCAGCCGCGCTCCACCGCTTCATCCGTCTCCAGCGCAGGGATGCCCTCCGGACGCTCCGCGCCGCCGAGGCCGGCGCCTTCCGGCCTCGACTCCGCCGCCGTCCCGTGCTCGTCGCGGGCGTCGCCGCGCTGCTGCTCCTGCCGGCTGTCCTGCTGCCCAATCCGCAGGCCGACGTGCTTGCCCAACGCGACCGCCTCCGGGCTGCCGCCGAACGCGAAGCGCAGCGGCTGGAGCAGACCGCGCGCCGGCTGAGCGAGGGCCGGACCGCGGCGGACCCACGCACCGAGCTCGCAGAGGAAGTGCGTCGGCTGGTCCGCGAGCTTCGCGAACGCCCCGACGATCTCGACCACCAGCTGGCTCGGCTCGGCTCGCTCGAGGACGCGATTCGCGCCCGACTCGACCCCGCGAACGAGCAGCGGGCGGCGGCCCTCACTGGGCTGGCCCGCTCGCTGAGCCAGGCGGCGAATGGACGGGACAGCAATCCAAACGGCGATCCGAAGCAGGCGGCTCGCGACCTCGAGCGGTTGGGCGACCGCCTCGACCAGATGGACGACGAGGGCCTCGAGGCGCTGGGAGAGCAGTTGGCCCAGCTCGAGGGCGCCGCGAGCCAGAGCGGCGCGGACGTGCGTCAGGCGCTGCGAGAGGCCGCTGGCGCGCTCGGTCGGGGCGACAGCGAGGCGGCGGCGGATGCCCTCGACAGGCTCGGCCAGGCGCTCCAGCGGTCGTCCGAAGACGTCGACCTCCAGCGCGATCTGGCCCGGGCGGCATCCGATCTCCAGGACACGCGGCGCAACCTCGCCGATTCGGCGCGGCCGGGAGGGCCGCGTACGGGCCAGGGCCAGGGCCAGGGCCAAGGGCAAGGCCAGAGTCAAGGTCAAGGTCAAGGCCAGGGTCAAAGCCCGAGCAGCGGCCAGGGCCAAAGCCCGGGCAGCGGCCAGGGCCAA
Organism: Candidatus Limnocylindrales bacterium; assembly: GCA_036002405.1. Lineage (GTDB taxonomy): Bacteria > Chloroflexota > Limnocylindria > Limnocylindrales > CSP1-4 > DASYTK01. Next base: position 7,771 of record DASYTK010000020.1, on the reverse strand, counting down.
AGCCCGGGGGCGGGTCAGAGCCCGGGCAGCGGTCAGGGTCAGGGTCAAGGCCAGGGCCAGGGTCAAGGCCAGGGCCAGGGGCAGAACTCGGGCAGTGGATCGCTCGGAGGAGGCGGCTCGAACGCGCGGTATCTGGGCAGCGGCACGAGCTCGGGCAGCTTCCGCGGCCCGACGCTGGGGAACCGCCAGTTCGGGACCGGAGATCTCGACCGGGTCTTCGCCGACTTCGATCGCCTTGGCCGGCCCGGGGAGCCCTCGTACATCGGCGGGAGCGGCGGGGAGGGCCAGGTGAAGGAAGGTCAGGGCACCGGTCAGGGTGTCGACAACGATGCCTACGTGCCCTACACGGATGTCTACCAGGACTTCCGCGACTTCGCGATCACCTCGCTCGAGCGGAGCTACGTGCCGCTGGGGCTGAAGGACTACGTTCGCGACTACTTCTCCTCGCTCGATCCGTCGGGCGGCCAGTGACGAGGAGGCTCCGATGAGTGATCAGGCGACGACGGCGATCGCGCCCGTGACCGGGGAGCAGCCCATGGCTCCCGAGCGCTTCCGCGAACTCGCGGGGGCGATCGAGACCGAGGTCGGTCGCGTGATCGTCGGTCAACGGGAGCTCGTGCGCCACACGCTGATCTGCCTGCTCGCGAACGGACACGCCCTCCTCGAAGGTGTCCCGGGGCTGGGCAAGACGATGCTCGTGCGAACGATCGCCGAGGTCATCGATTGCACGTTCAGCCGGATCCAGTTCACGCCAGACCTCATGCCCGCCGACATCGTGGGCACGAACATCCTCGTCGAGGACGAGGGCCAACGGCAGTTTCGCTTCCAGTCGGGTCCCATCTTCGCCAACCTCGTCCTCGCAGACGAGATCAACCGGGCGACGCCGAAGACGCAATCGGCCCTGCTCGAGGCGATGCAGGAGCAACAGGTATCGGTCGCCCGCCAGCGCTACCGGCTCGAGCCGCCGTTCTTTGTCCTCGCCACCCAGAACCCCCTGGAGATGGAGGGGACGTACCCGCTCCCGGAAGCGCAGCTCGACCGATTCCTGTTCAAGGTGCTGGTCCCCTTCCCGAGCGAGGACGAGCTCGTCGGCATCATGGACCGCACGACGGGCGACGAGGTCCCGCGGCCGAGCCACGCGGCCAACGCAGCCGAGATCGTTGCGATGCAGCGGCTCGCCCGGAGTGTTCCCATCGCCCCCCACGTCACCGCGTTCGCGGTCTCGCTCCTCGCCGCGACTCATCCAGACCAGGCGCGCGCGCCCGAGCTCGTCCGTCGCTATGTGCGGTATGGCGCCTCGCCGCGCGGTGCCCAGGCGCTCGTCCTGGCGGGCAAGATCCAGGCGCTCCTCGACGCCCGCTACAACGTCGCGATCGACGACATCCGGGCTGTCGCCCTGCCCGCCCTGCGCCACCGGGTGATCCGCAACTTCGAGGCCGAGGCGGACGACATCTCGAGCGACAGCCTCGTCCGATCGGTCGTCGAGGCCGTCGAGCCGCCGGCGGTCGACTGATCCCCACCGAGCCGCGCCCGTGAGCGACCCGCGAGTGTCAGGCGCGGTCGAGACCTCGGATCGCGCTCCCACTCCGCCTGCGTCCGGCGCCGGCTCGAAGCGCCAGCATCTGCCCTCGGCGGTTGACCCGACCGTGTTCGACGAGGCCTTCCTCCGCCAGCTGGAGCGTCTGATGCTCGTCGGCCGAACGGCCGTACGCGGCGGCATGAAGGGCGTCCGGCGGAGCGTGAAGAGGGGCCAGTCGGTCGAGTTCGCCGACTACCGAGACTACACGATCGGCGACGACCTCCGGTCGCTCGACTGGAACGTTTACGCGCGCCTCGAACGCCTGTTCATCAAGCTCTTCGTCGAAGAGGAGGACGTGACCGTCCACCTCCTGCTCGATGCCTCCGCATCGATGGAGGGTGGCACGCCCGACAAGCTCCTCTTCGGCAAACGGGCCGTGGCCGCCCTGGGCTACGTTGCCCTCGCGTCGTACGACCGGGTGAGCGTCGCGGTCCTCCAGGGTCGGGCCGCGCGCCGGCTCCCCTCGTTGCGAGGCACGGGACGGATCACGCGCCTCCTGGCGGACCTGTCGGGGATCCGGACGGCTCCCGGCCCGACCGACCTCCACGCCGCCTGCCGCCACTACGCGGCGCAGATCGCGCAACGTGGCCCGCTGATCCTCATCAGCGACCTGCTCGACCCGGATGCCGAGGGTGCCCTTCGCGAGCTGGCCGGCACGCGATGCGAGCTCGTCGTCCTCCACACGCTCGCCGACGACGAGCTCGACCCGCCGCTCGAGGGCGACCTCCGGCTCGTCGATCGCGAGACCGGCGCCTCGGTTGACGTCACGGCCGACCTCGCGACGATCGACGACTACCGGGCGCGACTTGCCGCGTGGCAGGCCGAGCTCGAGGCAGTCTGCCATCGGCGTCGGGCAGCCTACGTGCCCGTGCCGACGTCGCTGCCGCTGGCCGACCTCGTCTTCGCCGAGCTTCGGCGGCGCCGCGTCGTCGCCTAGCCGGATCTCCTCGGTGCCGTTCCTCGCCCCGCTCGGCCTGCTCGGGCTCCTGTTCGTGCCGCTCGTCGTCGCCTTCTACATCCTTCGCCTGCGCCGGCCGCAACGCACGATCAGCAGCACAGTGCTCTGGCAGAAGCTCGTCCGCGACGTCGAGGCGAACGCCCCCTGGCAGCGCCTCCGCCGATCGCTCCTCCTGTTGCTCCAGCTCCTTCTCGTCGTGGCTCTCGCCTTCGTCGTCGCACGGCCCTTCAGCGAGCGCCCGGCGGGCCTCTCGAGAGACGTCGTCCTCGTCGTGGACGCCTCGGCAAGCATGAGCGCCACCGACGTCTTCCCGGACCGGCTAAGGGCCGCGAAGCGGGCCGCGCTCGAGGCACTCGCCGACCTGCCCGCCGACGGTCGAGTCAGCGTCATCGCGGCCGGGACGAGCGCCCGCGTCGTGGCGAACGAGGCGACCGAGCGAAGCCGGATCGCCGCTGCGATCGACTCGATCGCGCCACAGACAACCGCGGCGGACCTGGCCGACGCGCTGAAGCTGGCCGGCGCCCTGGCTGCGCGCGCCCGCGGAGCCGAGATCGTCGTCGTCACCGACGACAACGAGGGCGAGGCCGCCAGGCTGCCCGCGGGTGCGGACTCCACCGGGAGTGCCCTCCGCGTCGACGCTCCGGTCCGCGTGATCACGATCGGGCGCGACCGGCACAACCAGGCGATCGTCGCGCTCGCCGTTCGCGCCGATCCCAGCGGCGTGAAGCGGACGGTCTTCGTGAGCGTTGCCAACCTCGACACGGAGCGGGTGTCGCGCCGGCTCCAGCTGCTCGCCGACGACGTCCCGGTCACCGCGCGCGACCTCGAGCTGGACGCTCTCCGCCGAACCGAGGTCGTGATCGATGAGCTCCCGGCCGGCACCCGGATCGTCGAGGCCCGACTCGGACCGGCGGGAGACGCAGCGGCCGCAGCGGCCGACCCGAACGCCGACCGCCTCGCGCTCGACGATCGGGCCTGGGCGATCGTCCCCTCCGAGCGGCTTCGCCGGATCCTTCTCGTCGGACCGGGCAACGTCTATCTCCAGAACGCTCTCTCGCTCCTACCGAACGTCGAGCTCTATGGCGCGACCGGCGAGGACTACGCCGGGACGACGGGCAAGGAGCTGTTCGACCTGATCGTCTTCGACGGCTACCTCCCCGCGGAGCTGCCAGGGAAGCCGATCCTGGCCATCGCGCCGCCCCGCTCGAGCGCGCTGGGCGACGTCGACGGGACGCTCGAGCTGCCCGCGATCGGGCAGCTCCCCAGCCAGGAGCCGCTGCTGCGCAGCGTCGACCTGACCCGGCTCCACGTCGCCGAAGCCCAGAAGCTCACCCTGCCCCCCTGGGCGCGGGTCGTCATTCCCGGCCCGGAGAGCGCTCCCCTGCTCTACAGCGGGCTCCGCCAGGGCCTTCCCACGGCGGTGCTCGCCTTCGACCTACGGAAGAGCGACCTGCCGCTCCAGGTCGCCTGGCCGGTGCTTGCCGCCAACCTGGCGGGCGAGCTCCTGGGGATCGACTCGGCCGCGACTGAGCCGCTTGCGCCGGGGACGCCGGTCGACCTTCCCCTCCCTGCCGGCGCCGGCGCGGTCCGCGTGACCCAACCCGATGGCACGACGCTGGAGCTCGCCCCCGGGGGACGCGGCGCCTCGACCGTGACCTACGTCGCCACCGACCAACTCGGCGTCTACCACAGCGAACCGGTCTATCCGCCAGGCGTCACGCCCGCGGGCCGCCCGGAGACTCCCTCGGAGGGTGCCTCGCCGACGAGTACCGCCGCCTCGAGCGGCGCGAGCGGCGAGGCGTCAGCGAGCGCAGCGTCGGGGACCGTGGACTTCGCCGTCGATCTCTTCGACGCGGAGGAGTCGAACATCGCGCCCGGCGATGGGAGCCGGATCACAGCCGTCGGAACGGCCGGCGCAGGGACGTCGGAGCCCGGTCTGGCTCGCAGCGAGTGGTGGATCCCGCTGGCCCTCCTCGCGCTCGTCCTTCTCCTTCTCGAGTGGCTCGTCTACGAGCGCGACGGAGCGCGCCGCCTGCGGGCGTCGCTGGGGGAGATCGTCCGGCGGCCGCGCCACGCCATCCTCGGCCGGAGGGGCCGATGATCGGCTTCTCGTTCACCGCGCCGCAGGCGCTCTTGCTCCTGGTCCCGGCGCTCGGCCTGACCCTGCTACTCAGCGCGGCGGCAAGGCGTCATCTCTCGGCGCGCCGGCGCCGCTTCGCCCTGGCACTTCGAGCGATCGTCCTGGCCGCGCTCGTCCTCGCCCTGGCCGGGCTCGCCGTCGTCCTTCCCGTTGACCGGTTGGCCACGGTCTTCGTCGTCGACCTCTCCGACAGTGTCGGGAAGGACGGCCACGAGGCCGCGCTGGCGTTCGTGCAGGAAGCGCTCGAGACGGCCCCGAACGGGGACCTGGCAGGGATCGTCGCCTTCGGCGGCGAGGCACTCGTCGAACGGCTTCCGGCCGAGGCCCGCGAGCTGGAGCAGATCGCCTCGACACCGGTTCGGAGCGCGACGGATCTTGGCTCCGCGCTCAGGCTCGCGGGGGCCTTGTTCCCGGACGGGGTGCAGAAGCGGATCGTCCTGATCAGCGACGGGAACGACACGACCGGACGGGGCCAGACTGAGGCGTCGCTCGCGGCCGCGCGCGGGATCCAGGTCGAGACGCACAGCATCGGCCTCGGCGACGCCGACGAGGTGGTCGTCGAGCGGCTGCGGACGCCATCGACGGCCCGCCTCGGCGAGGAGATCGAGGCGGAGGTCACGAGTCGCTCGACCGTCCGCCAGCCGGCGACGGTCCGCCTCTTTGCCGACGGCGCGCCGGTCGGCTCGCTCGACGTGATGCTCGAGGCAGGCGAGAACCGGGTGGTCTTCACGGTCCCGGCGAGCGAAGCAGGCTTCCACACCTTCCGTGCCGTCGTCGACGCCGGACGCGACACATTCGCCCAGAACGACCGGGCCGATTCCGACACGATCGTCAAGGGCGATCCGCGCGTCCTCGTCGTGGCCGAGGATGCGGAGCTCGCCGGACAGCTCGTGGGCGCCCTCCAGGCCGAGCGCCAGCGGGTCGACCTTCTGACCCCGGCGGCCATGCCCCGGGCCGTCACCGACCTGGCGAACTACGACTCGATCGTTCTCGTCGACGTCGCCGCCGCGAGTCTTGGAGCCGAGCGGATGGCCGCCCTCCAGGTCTTCGTGCGCGACCTGGGCCGGGGCCTCGTGATGGTCGGCGGTGAGCGCTCCTACGGTGCCGGCGGATACACGAAGACCCCGATCGAGGAGACCCTTCCGGTCCAGATGGACGTCCGCGACCGGACGCGGGAGCCGGACGTCGCGCTCGTCGTCGTCATCGACAAGTCGGGCTCGATGGCCGCCTGTCATTGCAACACCGCGAACCGGGACATCGGCACCGCGATCCAGGGCGTACCGAAGGTCGACATCGGGAAGGAGGCCATCATCCGCGCCGTCGCGGCACTCACCCAGCGCGACGAGTTCGGTGTCGTGGCCTTCGACTCGAACGCGAACTGGGTGATCCACACCGCGCCCCTGGGCGAGGTGGGTGACGTCGAGAGCGCGATCGCGGGGATCCGGCCGGAGGGGATCACGAACATCTTCGCCGGGTTGTCCGAGGCCGTCCGGGACCTCGAGCATTCCCGCGCCACGCGGCGTCACATCATCCTGCTCACGGACGGTTGGTCGAGCCACGGCCAGTACGACGAGCTGATCGATCGGATGAAGGCAGCCGGGATCACCCTGAGCGCGGTGGGGGCGGGCGGCGGCGGCGCAGGCGACTTCCTCTCCTCGCTCGCCACGCGCGGTGGCGGCCGCTACTACCCGGCCGCGGACCCCTCGACGATCCCGGACATCTTCGTCAAGGAGACCCAGCAGGTCTCCGGTCAGCAGATCGTCGAGGAGAGCTTCTTCCCCATCCAGGTCGCGGGGTCGCCCATCCTGCGCGGCCTGGAAGCCGGACTGCCCCGGCTGCTGGGCTACAACGGCACGACCGCGAAAGCGGCCGCGGAGACGGTCCTCGTGAGCAGCCGCGACGACCCCGTCCTCGCCCACTGGCAGTACGGCCTCGGGCGGGCCGTCGCCTGGACGAGCGACGCGACCGGTCGATGGGCGCGCCAGTGGGTGGGCTGGGATGGGTTCAATCGCTTCTTCAGCCAGCTCGTGGCCTGGACGTTCCCGGGCGAGGAGACCGGCGGGATCGAAGCGGAGTTCCTCCCCCAGGGCGACGGCACCCGGTTGCGCGTCACCTCGCTCGAGGACGATGGCACGCCGCGGGACTTCTACGAGACCAGGGTGAGCTACGTCGGGCCCGACCTGGACAGTCGGACGGTCACCCTCGCCCAGGTCGCCCCCGGCGTCTACGAGGCTTCCCTCGGCCGACTCGACCCTGGCGCCTACGCCGTGCGCGTGACGCAGACGAAGCCGACGGACACGGCCTTGGGGCGCACCCTCGGGCTGGTCGCTCCCACTCCCCCCGAGTACCGACTGCTGGGCACGAACGAACCGCTCCTCGCCGCCCTGCGGGGGGCGACCGGCGGTCGGGAGCTGGCCACCGCTCGCGACGCCTGGCGCCACGATCTCGAAGCCACGAGCGCGCCGGTGCAGCTCTGGCCGTGGCTGCTGCTCCTTGCGCTCCTCCTCTGGCCCCTCGACGTGGCCGTGCGCCGGCTGTCGATCACCCGGGCGGACCTCGTCGCAGCCCGCGGTTGGGTGCGCGAGCGCGTACGCGGGCGGCGGATCGCCCCGCGGCCCGCGGCCGTGGGCGGGATGCTCGCAGCAAAGGAGCGGGCTGCCGGAGCCCGGGCGCGGGCAGTCCTCCTCGCACGCGCCGCCGAGGCAGGGGCCACCCGGTCAGAGACCGTCACCGGTCCGGTCGCTGCCGAAGCCCGGACAAGCCAGGCCGCCCCGGCGAGGGGGTCGAAGGCTCCGGCGGCTCCGCGGGCGGATCGCGCTCCGTCGACGTCCCCCGCGCGGGACTCGGAGCCGCCCCCGGAGGCCGTGCCCGGTCCGGAGGAGACGATCGATCGCCTGCGAGCGGCAAAGCGTCGGGTCCGCGGTTCGTCGTGAAGCTCGCGCCGCGGGGCGCGGGCCGGTGGCCATCGGCCTTCTCACGTCCCGCGGCGGCCTGCTCGCCCTGATCGCGCTCGTCGCCGCTTGTGCCGGTCCCGCACCATCGCCGACACCGGCCGGTGCGGAGACGATTTTCGAGGCGCTCGCCAGTCGCGGGG
>DASYTK010000019.1:0-2841 GCA_036002405.1 Candidatus Limnocylindrales bacterium | reverse complement strand
CTCGTGCTCCTCGTGGCGGGCGTGGCGGGTATCGCGATCCGGGCCTACCAGCTCTTCGCCGACGACGCGCTCGGGCTGCCCGACCACGCGCTCGGACTCTGGGTGGCCGGGATCGGGCTGGCGATCGTGGGCTGGGGGATCGCAGAGATGTACGCGGAGCCCAGCACCCGCTGAGCTCAGCCGCCTCCGGGAGGCCCGCTGACGCCACGGCTCCGGCGCCCCAGGGACCCTCGCTTCCGCGCTCCGCCGGTGGCCGCCCGTTCGTCCCGATCGGCGCCGTCCTCGTCGTCGGCGTCGCCGTCGTCTCGACGGCGCCGACGCTCATCCGCCTGGTGGGCGATCCCCCGAACGGGGTGCCCGCTCTCGCGATCGCCGCCTGGCGCCTGGGCCTCGCGGCTCTTCTCCTCCTGCCCGTATCGGCGGCGACGGGTGGCCTGGCGCCGACCGGGCTGCGCGGCTGGACGAACCGCGACCTGACGATCGCGGCGGCGTCCGGGAGCCTGCTTGCTCTCCACTTCGCGGCCTGGATCAGCTCGCTCGCCCTGACCACTGTCGCCAGCTCGGTCACGCTCGTGACGACGACCCCGATCTGGGTCGCGGTCGGCGGGTTCCTGCTGCTCGGCGAGCGCCCGTCACGCAGGGCGGTCGCGGGCATCCTCGTGACCACCGTCGGCGCCGCCGCGCTTGCCCTGACCGACGCGAGCGGTGGCGTCGTTGCACATACGACCCCAGAGCTGCTGCTTGGCGATCTCCTCGCGCTGCTCGGTGCGATCGCGGGTTCGGGCTACCTGCTCTGTGGCCGCGCCCTCCGCGCTCGGCGGCCCCTCGGCGAATACGTCCAATCCGTCTACGCCGTGGCGGCGATCGTCCTCCTCGCGACCGCGCTCCTGTCCGGCACGCCGCTCCTGGGTCATCCGCCGCTCGCCTACCTGCTCCTGCTCGTTCTCGCCCTGGGTCCCCAGCTCGTGGGGCACACGAGCTTCAACTGGGCCCTTCGCTATCTCGCGCCGTCCACGGTCGCGGCGGTGATCCTTGCCGAACCGGTGGGCTCGACGATCCTTGCCGCGATCGTGCTCGGGGAGGCGATCACCCCGCTCAAGGGGGTGGCGGCGAGCATCCTCCTGACCGGGATCTACGTCGTGGCGAGGGCCCAGGGTAGGCGGGCCGCTACGCTAGCGGGATGAGGCCCCTCCGGGTACGGACGGACCCGCCCGCCGCATCGCTCGCCTGGGCGCTCCTCCTCGCGCTGCTCGTGGGGGCAGCCGCCTTGGGACGCTTCGCCGAGCGGCCCTTCCCGGGTGGCCCGGCGCCCTCGCCGACAGGGAAGACGGCGACGACCGCTCCCGACCTCGAGATCACCCAGCCGGCTCCAGGGCTGTTCTGGCACGCCACGGGGCTGATCCCCGTCCGGGGCCGGACGACGCTCGGCCTCGCCGCGCTGCTGGGCACCGTCCGCGTCGGCGGAAGGATCATCGGCTCCGGGCTCGTCCCGGTCGAGGCCGGCGGGATCCGCGGCTACGTGCCGATCCGGCCACCACTCGACCCCGCATCGGGGACGATGCGCCTCGTCGACGCGCGGCATCCGCGTGCCCGGCCGCTCGCGACGATCCCGCTCGACGTCGAGGCGGGGGTGTCGATCCTGCTCTGGCAACCGGCCGACCCGGACGCCCCCATCCAGGCCCGGGAGCTGGAGGTGGGAGGGCCGATCGTCGAACCCGTGGATCGCGTCGTCGCCCGGGTCACGACCCCGAACGGCACGTCCGTCGCGGAGGCCGAGACCCGCGTCGTCGGTCGCGATTCGTTCGATCTGCGGGTGGTCCTGCCGCGCGAGACCCCCGCCGGAAAGCTCTGGCTCCACGTCAGCGCCTACCTGGACGGCGAGAGGCGCGAGGTCACCCATCTCGACCAGCGGCTGATCTTCGATCCCGCGCCCTGACCCGGGGCGGGTCGCGAGCATCGCCGAAGCACCCTGAGCGCAGCCTCACCGACCTGGTCCGGGCTCAGATCTCGCCGAGGTAGGCCTTCCGGACCTCGTCGTTCTTGGCCAGCCGATCGGCGGTGTCGGCGAGGACGATCTCGCCGGTCTGGAGGATGTAGCCGCGGGCTGCGATCGCGAGCGCCATGGCCGCGTTCTGTTCGACGAGCAGGATCGTCGTGCCCTGCTCGTTGATCGTCCGGATCGTGTCGAAGACGAGCTCCACGAGGACCGGCGCGAGGCCCATCGAGGGCTCGTCAAGGAGGAGCAATCGCGGTCGTGCCATCAACGCACGGCCGATGGCGAGCATCTGCTGCTCGCCTCCCGACAGCGTGCCCGCCTTCTGCCCACGACGCTCTCGCAGCCGCGGGAAGAGGGTGAAGACCCGCTCGAAGTCCTCGTCGAGGGAGGCGTCTCGCTTGCGCCGGAAGGCGCCCATCTCGAGGTTCTCCTGGACCGACATGCGCGCGAAGACCCGCCGACCCTCGGGCGATTGCGACACGCCGCGGGCGACGATCTCGTGGGGCGGGACGCCGTTCAGGGGCATGTCGCCGAACACGATCGCCCCACTTCGCGGGCGCAGGAGTCCGCTGATCGTCTTGAGCGTGGTCGACTTGCCGGCTCCGTTCGAGCCGATGAGCGTGACGATCTCGCCCTCGTTGACGTCGAGGCTGATCCCCTTCAGGGCGTGGATGTTCCCGTAGTACGCGTGGACCTCGTCGAGGGCCAGGAGGGCCACGCTCAGGCGACTCCCGTCGCGGCGCCGGTCGCCGCGCCCTTGCCCAGGTAGGCCTCGATGACCCGCGGGTCGTGCCGGACGACGTCGGGCGACCCCTCGGCGATCTTCTCACCGTGGTCGAGCACGG
>DASYTK010000018.1:0-40243 GCA_036002405.1 Candidatus Limnocylindrales bacterium | reverse complement strand
GGCCCGGACGCGCTGGGCGAGGCGGCCGGTCGCGACGAGCTCTGCGGACATGGCACTCCCGTGGGATGACGCGGGATGGAGCGAGTATACGGGCGGGCCGGTCTCGGCCCGCCCCCGCAGCTGCCGCTACGCGGGCTGGTGAACGGCCCTCAGGCGCTCGGCCGGCGTAGGTGTCGCCGGGTCGTCGAGCCTGGGCAGGTCCGTGGGCTCCAGGCGCCGCCACTCGGCGGGCGCGGTGATCGCTTCGTAGGCCCGGCCGAGCCGGAACAGCCCGGCCTCGTCCCAGGGACGGCCAATCAGCTGGAGCCCGACGGGCAGGCCGTCGGACAGGCCGCAGGGGACCGACAGCCCGGGCAGCCCGGCGACGTTCACGGGCAGCGTGCACACGTCCGAGAGGTACATCGCGACCGGGTCCTCGAGCCTGGCTCCGAGGGGGAAGGCGACGGTCGGGCTCGTCGGCGCGACGAGCGCATCGACGGTCTCGAAGGCGCGATCGAAGTCCTGCTTGATGAGCGTCCTGACCTTCTGCGCCTTCAGGTAATAGGCGTCGTAGTAGCCCGCCGAGAGGGCGTACGTCCCGAGCATGATCCGCCGCTTCACCTCGGCCCCGAAACCGCGTCCGCGTGTGGCGAGGTAGTTCGCATAGACGTCGTTCCCGTCCTCGCGGATCGCGAAGCCGTACCGGATCCCGTCGTAGCGGGCGAGGTTCGCCGATGCCTCCGCGGGGGCGACGATGTAGTACGTGGCCAGCCCGTATTCGCTGTGCGGCAGGCTGACGTCGACGATCTCGGCACCGGCGTCCGCGAGCGCCCCAACGGCCTCGCGGATCCGGGCCTCGACGCCCGTCTCCATGCCAGGCACGAAGTACTCCCTGGGCAAGCCCAGGCGCAGCCCGCGCACGGCCCGGGCCGCCGTGTCGCCGTCCGCCGCGAGCTCGGCCGCGTAGTCGGGCACCGGGATCGGGGCCGAGGTCGAGTCCCGCTCATCACGGCCGGCGATCGCTCCCAGCAGCAGTGCTGCGTCACGCACGTCACGGCCGAACGGACCGATCTGGTCGAGCGAGCTGGCAAAGGCGACGATCCCGTAGCGGCTGACACGGCCGTAGGTCGGCTTGAGCCCTACGACACCGCAGAGGGATGCCGGCTGGCGGATCGAGCCGCCGGTGTCGGTGCCGATCGCGAGCGGGACGTGGAAGGCGGCCACCGCGGCGGCCGAGCCGCCGCTGCTCCCGCCTGGCACGCGATCCAGGTTCCAGGGGTTGCTCGTCGGGCCGTAGGCCGAATGCTCGGTCGAGGAGCCCATCGCGAACTCGTCCATGTTCGTCTTGCCGATGACGATCGCGCCCGCGAGGTCCAGCCGTTCGGCGATGTGCGCGTCGTAGGGGCTGATGAAGCCCTCGAGGATCCGGCTGCCGGCGGCCGAGGGCCGTCCACGCGTGACGACGAGCTCCTTCAGCGCGATCGGGATGCCGAGAAGCGGCGGCAGCGCGTCACGCCCTGCCTCCCCCGAGCGGCGGGCTTCCGTCAGCTTCCGATCCGCCGCGTCCGCGGCTGCGAGCGCCCGCTCGTCGTCGAAGAATGTCCAGGCGTGCAAGCCCCGGTCCTGCCGCCGCGCAAGGTCGAGATGCGCGGTCACGAGCTCACGCGAGCTGATGTCGCCCGCTCGCAGGCGATCGGCCATCTCCCGCGCGTGCAGGCGGGTCAGGGGTGTGTGCTCGGCGGCGCTCACGGGGTTTCACCCAGGATCGCTGGCACGACGAACAGGTCGGCCTGACGATCCGGGGCGCCGCCCAGCGCGTCCTCGACCGTCAGGGAATCGGTGACCGCGTCGTCTCGGAGCACGTTCTCGAGCTCGATCGTCTGCGCGGTCGGCGCGATGTGGTCGGTCTCGAGCCGGGTGAGGATCCCGTACTGGTCGAGGATGTGATTGAGCTGGCCTTCGAGGCGGTCGAGCTCCTGCGGGCCGAGCCCGAGGCGGCAGAGGTGGGCGACGTGCTCGACCTCGCTTCGTGACAGACCGGCCATCGCGGAGAGGATAGCCGCGCCCGGGTCCAGAGACCGGGCGTTGGTCAGCGGGTCAGTCGGTGCGAACCCGAAGCGAGCCGGGCGTCGCGGGCCCGCCGGGAGTGCCCTCCCGGACGCGCTCGCCATAGCCCCGGAAGACGATCCGGTTCGCGTCCGCCCAGTGGCTCCAGAGGCTGATCGTGAACGGGTCGCTTCCGCTCGCGGCGAGCGCTCCGTCGGCCCGGCTGCGGGTCGCGGCGAAGTCGGCGTTCAGGACCCGGCCCCAGTCGTCATAGAGCGTCACCCCGACGCGGGAGTCACGCACGGGGAAGGGATTGCCGTTCCGGAGCGTGCCGCTCAGGACGCGCGTGCCGCTCTCGTCGGTGGCCGCGGGGCCGCGCTCGACGGGGAGCCCGCCGATCGGCTCGGCGCGGGCGATGGGCGCCGATTCGACGAGGACCCCGTAGTGGGCGTATTCGGCCGGGACGCCCGCGTAGTCGAGCACGAACATCGAGCGCTGGCGAGGCCCGAGCAGCCCGCCCTGCGCCACGGTATGCCAGTCGAGCGGCGGGATGACCTCCCCGGCAGCGTCATAGAAGATGAAGCGGAGGCTGACGCTCTCACGCGTGCGGCCGGTCGCGTTCAGGACCTCCCCCACGATCCGGAGGTTAGGACCCTCGATCCAGGCCCGACTCGAGAGGACGACGACCCGCTGGGGCAGGACGCGGACACGCAGCCCGTAGGCCGTGATCGACGGCGCGGCGGCGACCGCATCGATGCCCACGCGGTAGCTGCCCGCGGGCAGGCGGCGAACGATCTCCTCGAAGCCCGCCCCCTTCCGGTCGGAGGTGGCGATGAGCGTCCCGCAGCCGCCGAAGAGCCTGAGGCGAGCATCCGCCGAGAGCCCACCCAGGGTCACGACGACCGTCCGTGGGCGATCCAGGCTGAAGCGAAGCCAGTCGGCGTCGGGGCCGCCGACCGCGTCGCGGTACCAGCCCGTCGCAAGCGGAGCCGCGTCTGGGCAGCGGCCGGGTGCGTCCGAGGCACGCGCGGCTGCCGGCGCGACAAGCGCCACGAGTGCGGCCACGATCGCGAGCCAGGCGGTGCGACGCACCAGGTCGGTTCCTCCAAACCGCGCGGCGAACAGACGTTCGAACCGTGGACTCAGCCGCGGACGAGGAGCCTACCGCGTTCCCCTCACCCCTGCCATACGCCGGGAGTACTAACTCCTAGCTGCGCTCCCCTCGGGCGGCGCGAAGAGGACGACGACGGAGAGATCCGCCAGGATCTCGACGAAACGGTGCTCGATCCCGGCCTCGACGAAGACGACCGATCCCGCGCTCACGGGATGCTCGTCCGACCCGATCCGGAGGATCGCCTCACCCGACATGACGATGTAGACCTCATCCTCCGTATGCGGGCCCTGCGGGTCGACGCCTCCGGCCGGCAGCTCGTAGAGCCCGACGCTCAACGTCTGGACGCGGAGGAACTCGAGATAGGCGCTCTCGCTGGCCGCTCGTCGCGAACGGAGGGTTTCGAGGTCGAAGGCTCGCTGCGCGGTCATCCCCGCGTCTCGGCCACGGGCCGGACGAACAGCGTCCGCGTCTCCGCGAGGAGCCTGGCCGGGTCGGGCGACAGCGCGGCACGCTCGGGTGAGGCGTAGTAACGAGCGTCGGCGGCCGCGAAGCCATCCTCCCCCTCGTACGAGACGAGCCAGGCGAACGTGTCGTCCTCGAGCGAGGCCCAGGCGGCCTCGACCCGAAACCCGAACCGTTCCCGCAGCGGTGCCACGCCCCGCCGCCAGCCGTCGACGAAGTCGGCCAGGCGGCCGGGCTCGGTCCGGTAGATCCGAAGCTGCAACTCTCGCTCCATCAGGGACCCTCCTCGTGCTCGCCGGCGAGAAGGCGCCGGAAGCCGTCCTCGTCCAGGACGGGGACGGCCAGTTCCTGGGCTTTGGCGAGCTTGGAGCCGGGGTTCTCGCCGGCCACCACGTAGTCGGTCTTCCGGCTGACCGAGCCCGAGACCTTCCCTCCCGCCGCCCGGATCCGTTCCTCGGCGCCCTGCCGGTCGAAACCCGAAAGGGTGCCCGTCACGACGAGACTCTTCCCGGCCAGGGGCCCAGCAAGGCTGGAGGCCCGCGGGGAGGGCCGCTCCGGCTCCACACCGGCCGCGACCAGGTCGTCGAGGATGTCCGCCGTCGCCGGATCCGAGAAGAACCGGCCGATGCTCGCTCCAACGGTGGCGCCGACCCCGGGCACGGCCTCGAATGCCTCGGCCGGGGTCTCCCGCAGGCCGGTCGCGACGCGGGCCAGCCAGCCCGAGGGCCCGCCCATCGGCTCCCTCTCGGCGGGCCGCCAGCGCCGCACGATCCAGTCGGCCAGGTCGATCGCCGTCTGCTCGCCGACCTGGGGGATCCCGAGACCGTTGAGGATC
The DNA here is from genome assembly GCA_036002405.1 of Candidatus Limnocylindrales bacterium. Classification (GTDB taxonomy): domain Bacteria; phylum Chloroflexota; class Limnocylindria; order Limnocylindrales; family CSP1-4; genus DASYTK01. The sequence continues at coordinate 35,807 of DASYTK010000018.1, read as the reverse complement.
CGCGCCAGCGGTCGGCGGCGTGAGCGCTCGATCGCGCGATGGAGGTTCTCGGCGCTCTTCCGGGCGAACCGCTCGAGGGTCTCGAGCTGGTCGACCGAGAGCCGGTAGAAGTCGCCCCGGCTGCCGACCAGCCCTCGTTGGATGAGCTGGGTGAGAACGACCCAGCCGGCGCCGTCGATGTCCATGCCGCCCCGGCCCACGAAGTGCCCGTACTCCTGGATGACGCGCGCCGGGCAGGCCGGATTGGGGCAATAGTGCCGGACGGCGCCCTCGTCCCGAACGATTGGCGTCCCGCACACCGGGCAGGTCGGGGGCATCTCGAACTCCCGCTCCGACCCGGTTCGCGGCTCGACGAGCGGTCGAACGACCTCGGGGATGACGTCGCCGGCCTTCTGGAGGACGACGCGATCGCCGATCCGGATGTCCTTTCTGCGGACCTCGTCGAGGTTGTGGAGGGTCGCCCGGGCAACTGTCGATCCGGCCACCTTCGAGGGCGCCAGGTGGGCCACCGGCGTGAGCGTGCCCGTCCGGCCGACGTAAACGACGATGTCCTCGACCGTCGTCTCGACCTGCTCGGGCGGGTACTTGTAGGCGATCGCCCAGCGCGGGGCGCGGGCGACCATCCCCAGGCGCCGCTGCTGGTCGAAGTCGTCGACCTTGACCACGACGCCGTCGGTCTCGTAGGGCAGGCCGTGGCGCTGTTCGTGCCAGGCCTCGATGAAGCGCAGGACTCCCTCGATATCGAGGCCGCTCTCGCGGTTCGGGTTGACGGGGAATCCCAGGGCCTCGAGCCGGTCGAGGGCGGCCGACTGGGTCGCCACGGTGGCCGTCGCCCCGGTCTCGGACGCCTCGCCTTCCGGGGCGCCCTCGACCAGGCTGTAGAACCACGTCGCGAGCCTGCGCCTCGCCGTCACCTGAGGGTCGATCTGGCGCAGCGATCCGGCGCCGCTGTTGCGCGGGTTCGCATAGAGCGGGAGGCCGGCCTCCTCGCGCTCGGCGTTGATCCGGGCGAACTCCGACTTCGGCATGTAGACCTCGCCTCGCGCGTCAACGAATACGGGCTCCACGAGCCGCTCCGGGATCGGCTCGATCGTCCGGAGGTTGGCCGTCACGTCCTCGCCGCGGAAGCCGTCGCCACGCGTCGCCCCCTGCGCAAAGCGCCCCCGCTCGTAGCGAAGGCTGACTGCGAGCCCGTCGATCTTCAGCTCCGCGACGTAGGTCAACCCGGGCGCTGGACCGGGCGGAGGCGGTAGCCCGAGGGCGCGGCGGACCCGCAGATCGAAGGCCCGGAGCTCGTCCTCACCGAAGGCATTGTTGAGCGACAGCATCGGCGTCCGGTGAACGACCTCGGCAAGCTGTCCCCCTGGCGCGGCGCCAACGCGCTGGGTGGGTGAATCGGGAGCCTGGAGCTCGGGGTGGGCCTGCTCCAGGTCGACCAGCTCGCGGAAGAGCGCGTCGTACTCCGCGTCGCTGAGCTCGGGCGCGTCGCGCCGGTAGTAGGCGTCGTTGGCCTCCTTGATCACCCGTCGCAGCTCGTCGACGCGGGCCGCCGGGTCAGCGGCCGTCGTGGCAATGGTTTTCGTCACGGCGCGATCGTATCGAGAATGGCGCACCCCCAGCGCGCTCCGGTCACGACGCTCGCCTGGGTCAGCCGCGGCCTCACCCCTGACGGCGTATCGTGGATCGATCTGATCACCACAGGGGATCGGCGATGAGAGGCGTCGGCGCCCTCGACCGTCACGTCACGACCGAGATGGCTCGCTGGAGCGCTGAGCTTCTCGACTTCTGCCGATTCCCATCCGAGTCGACCGAGCCGGCAGCGCTCCGCGACGCGGCGGCGTGGACGGCCGATCGACTCGGCCGGCTCGGCGCGACGGTGGACGTCATCGAGCTGCCCGGCCGACCGGAGGTCCCACCGCTCGTCGTGGGTGAGATCGGCGATGGTGCGGGGACGCTGAACCTCGTCCAGCACTACGACGTGCAGCCCGCGCATCCACTCGAGCTCTGGACGACGCCTCCGTATGAGCCCGCCGTCCGCGACGGTCGGCTGTACGCCCGTGGCGCGACCGACAACAAGGGCGAGCTGATGTCGCGCATCTGGGGCGTCGAGGCCTACCTCGCGACGAACGGCGCGCTCCCGTGCCGCGTCCGGTTCCTCGTCGAGGGTGAGGAGGAGACCGGCAGCCCGAACCTCGGCGCCCTGCTCGATGCACGTCCGGATCTGCGGCGCGCCGACGCCGCGCTCATCGAGGGCGGCGCGCTCGACCCGCAGGACCGGCCGATCGTCGAGTGCGGCGTCCGCGGGATGCTCGCGGTCGAGATCGTCTCCCGGACACTCGGATCCGACGTGCACTCGTCGGTGGCGCCGGTCCTCGAGAATGCCGCCGCACGGCTCATCGCCGCCCTCGCGACTCTGCGGGACGAGCGCGGCGCGCTCGCGCTGGACGGATTCCTCGACGACGTCCGCACGCCAAGCGAGGAGGCGCGGGCACGCGTCCGTGCGCTCCCGACGGACGACCTCGAGGAGCTCCGGGTGGCGTACGGTGCCAAGGGGTTCCTCCTGGGCCGGGAGGGCGCCGACGCCCTCGAAGCGCTCGCCTTCGAGCCGACCGTCAACGTCCAGGCGATCTGGGCGGGCTACAGCGGGCCCGGCGACAAGAACGTCGTTCCCGCCGAGGCTCGCGCCCGCCTCGACCTTCGGCTCATCCCGGACCAGACACCCGATCGTGTCGAGGCCGCGCTCCGCGGACATCTCGATCGACGCGGTTTCGGGGACATCGCCTTCACCCGGATGTCGACGAGCTACCGGCCCTGGTGGACGCCGATGGACGATCCGCTCGTCCGCGCCGCCTGCGCCGCCTCGGAGGCCGTCGTGGGCAAGGAGTCGGTCGTTTCGCCCTCCGCGGCCGGCACCGCGCCGATGTGGGAGGTCTGCAGCGCCCATGACGTGCCCACCGCGACGCTCGGTGCCGGACGGACGGACTCCCGGGCCCACGCCCCCGACGAGAACTACCGCCTCGACGACGCCGCCACGGCGGCCCGGATCACCGGCCGCTTCCTCGACGAGTTCGCCGCCCTCGTCGAAGCTCGCGGGTCCTAGCCCACGACTTCGAGGCCGGCCAGGCTCGCGAGCAGCTTCTTCACACCACGCTCGGGGAAGGCGACCGTGACTTCCTCGTCGTCGCCGGTCAGCCGCGAGCTCACCACGGTCCCCTCCCCGAAGGCGCGGTGACTGACCCGATCCCCGTCGCGATAGCGGCGCTCCCCCGGGACGACGGGCCGTGGCGCGGCGCCTGCCGGTGAGGGATCTGTCGAGGCAGGCAAGCGCTCGAGCACAGCCGCCTTCTCTCCGTCGCGCTCGTCTCGGTCGCGCTCGTAGTAGGCCGCGCGCCGGGCGGCCAGATCACGCGACGTGCGGAAGGCCTCGCCAGGCGCGGGGGCTCCCGGCGGCGGGGTGTAGCCGCCACCGGGCGGGAGGCGGTGCTCTCCCCGACCGGGCAGGGCCCGCCCCAGGAGCCGGGTTCCGCCACGCCTGCCGAGGATCAAGTCGAGGTCGAGCGGCCCCTCCTCGTCTCGCGAAGGCCGCTGATCCTCGTCCTCCTCGTCGCGCACGACGAGGCGCGGGCCGTGCACGAGGTCGGACGGGATCTCGAGGAGGAAGCGGCTGGGTACGGAGAAGCCGGCCCAGCCCCAGGTCGCCCGGTGCGCGGCGTGGGTGAGGTAGAGCCGGTGCCGCGCCCTCGTCAACCCGACGTAGGCGAGCCGCCGTTCTTCTTCCATCTCCCGCTCGTCGTCGAGCGACCGGGCATGAGGGAATACCCCCTCCTCCAGGCCGGTGATGAAGACGACGTCGAACTCGAGGCCCTTTGCCGCGTGGAGGGTGATGAGCGTCACCGCGTCCGCGTCGCCCTGGTAGGCGTCCTGGTCCGCGACGAGCGCCGTCTCCTCGAGGAGGCGATCGAGGGCGTCCTCCGGACGCAGGTCGGTATAGCGTTCGACGACCTGGCGCAGCTCGAGCAGGTTAGCCCAGCGGTCTTCGCCCTCGACCGAGCCGTCGAGGAGCATCGCCCGGTATCCCGATTCCTCGAGGACGGCATCGAGCAGTTCGGGGAGCGGAAGGAGCCCGACCCGCGTTCGCAGGCGGCGGACGATCTCGACGAAGCCGGCCAGCGCCGCCCTGGTGCGCGGAGCGAGCTCGGGAGTGCCCGCCGATTCCTCGATCGCCGCCCAGACGTTGCCGCCCCGCCGGTCGGCCAGATTGCGGACGCGCTCGACGGTCTTGTCGCCGATGCCGCGGGCGGGAACGTTGACGACCCGGACGAATGCCGCCAGGTCGTGATCGTTCCGCAGCGCGCGCAGGTAGGCCAGCGCGTCCTTCACCTCGCGGCGCTGGTAGAACCGGACGCCACCGACGAGCTGGTAGCGGATCCCGTAGCGGAGCAGCGCCTCCTCGATCGCCCGGCTCTGCGCGTTCGTCCGGTACATCACCGCGATGTCGCGCAATCGGTACGTCCGCTCGTCGCCCTCGTCCGCGCGGCGGGCAAGGATCGAGCCGAGGCTGCCCCGACCCTCGACGAGCGCCTCGAGCTGGCGGGCGATCCACTCCGCCTCCTCGTCTTCCCGGTCAGCCTCGAAGCGCTCGATCAGGACGCCACGCGGATTCGTCGTCCAGAGCTTCTTCTCCTTTCGCCCGACGTTGCGCGAAACGACCGCGTGCGCGGCGTCGAGGATCAGCTGCGTCGAGCGGTAGTTCTGTTCGAGCTTGACGACGGTCGCATCGGGGTAATCACGCTCGAAGTCGAGGATGTTGCGCAGGTCTGCACCGCGCCAGGAGTAGATGCTCTGGTCGTCGTCGCCCACCACGGCCAGGTTCCGGTGCCGCTCCGCGAGGGCGCGGATCCAGAGGTATTGCGCCCGGTTCGTGTCCTGGTACTCGTCGACGTGAACGTACCGCCACCGCTCCTGGTACGTGCGCAGGATGGCGGGCGCTTCCTCGAAGAGGCGCACCGCCTCGATGAGGAGGTCGTCGAAATCGAGCCCGTTCGCCTCGCGCAGGCGTTCCTGATAGCGCCGATAGGCCCGAGCGGCCAGCTGCTCGTGGTACGTGCGCGCCTGGTGGGCCGCCTCGTCGGGGCGGAGCAGGTCGGTCTTCCAGCGCTCGACGATCGCGAGCATCACAGCCGGTCGGGTCTCGCCGGTCGCGACGACGTCGAGATCGCGGAGGACCTGCTTCATCAGCGCCGCCTGGTCGTCGGCGTCGTAGATCGTAAAGCGCGGGTCGATCCCGATCGCCGCGCCGTCCCGGCGGAGGACGCGCGCGCAGAGCGCGTGGAACGTCCCCATCGCGACGTCGCGCCCGGTCTCGCCGACGAGGGCGAGGATGCGCTCGCGCATCTCGGCGGCGGCCTTGTTCGTGAAGGTCACGGCGAGGATGTGCCAGGGCCGGACGCCCTTGACGCCGATCAGATAGGCGACGCGGTGGGCGAGGACGCGGGTCTTGCCGGAGCCGGCGCCGGCAAGGATGAGGAGCGGTCCTGCGGTCGTCGTGACGGCCCGTGCCTGCTCAGGGTTCAGGCGCGACAGGATCCGCTCGGCGAGCTGCTCGGTCGCCGCGCCGCGCGCGCCCGGGCCGGTGGGCTGACGCCTCGCAGGCCGGGCGGCTCGGTCCGCGCGGGCCGGTCCCTCGGGGACGCCGAGCGACCCATCGACCGGTCGGAACCATTCCGCCGCGTGGGGAGCGTCGTCCTGGGGCGGTGCGGACGTCGTCGCTCCACCGGCGCGCCGGCGTTTCGAGCGCCGCGGGTCGGGGCCCTCGCTCAGGGCGTCGTCAAAGGCTTCCCCGACTTCGTCTGTAGGGGTGGGCGGAAGCTCGTCCGGGATGCGATCGCGCACCGACCGATTCTATCGAGGGGTCCCTCGGCCCAGGCTCAGGAGGCGTACGGTCGTGTCACCGCCGCGTGCGAGCTACCAGTACTCCCCGAGGGTGACACAGCCCAAGCGATCCGGGCTGGAATCAGAAGGCGCGCGGTGATAGCGTTGACGATCCAGGGAGGGTTGGGGCATGCGCAGGGTCGTCGCGCTCGCGGCGGTCATCGGGGTCCTGGCGCTCCATCTCGCCGCGCCCCGCGCGCTCGCCTTCGACCTCACGGGCTGCCAGCTCACCGTCACCTCGGCCGACCCGAGCGGCGCGACGATCGGCACTGCGAGCGGGCCCGGCGCCGGCGGGACGCTCGACTCGCCCTTCCCCGTCCACCCGAAGGGCACGGTCCACTACGACGGAAACACCCTGTCCGTGATCAAGCACCACACCTGGCACGTGGACGTATACGGCGTTCCGATCCTGACCGGCGGCGATCCGAACGAGGGCGGCTCCACCGAGGGAAGCGGCGACGTGGGCGTCGCACAATACGCCGCCGACCGTGTGGCCGGCCTCTACTTCGTGTCGGGGACGCTGGTGGGCGAGGGCGGGTCCTGCACCGGGAGCGGTTGGGTCAAGCTCCTCACCGACCCGATCGGGACGATTCCCTGGCTCATCGGCCTCGCCCTGGCCGGGTTCGGCCTCGTCACCCTGGCCTTCGCGATGCCCAGCTGGCGCTCCGCGACGGTCATCGACAGGGCGGCCGGTCCGCCCCCGCCGCCATGACCGATCCGAACGAGCCGACCCGCCCGCCCGAGCCGACCCGCCCGCCCGAGCCGACCCGACCCGCCGAGGCCGCGCCCGGCGTCCCGATCGAGCCTGCCCCCACCCGACCGTTCGAGCGCCCCGTCGAGCCGGCGCGTCCCTACACTCCGGCGCCGACCCTTCCGGTAGAGCCGATGGCCACCCGCCCGGTCGAGCCCGTCGCCGTGTCCCGGACGGTCGTGCGACGCGTGCGCCACCCGTTCGTCGGCCTGATCGGCGGCCTCCTGCTCGGCTGCGGCGTCGCGATCCTCCTGATCACGTACGCGATCGTGCCCCTCGGTGTCGCGACCCCCTACGTGGTCATCGCCCTCTTCGTCGTGCTCGGCCTTCTCTGGGGTCTCTTCGCCCCGACGCGTGGGAGGCGCCCACCCGAGCCGGTCGGGTGACGGCCACGGCCCATCGGCGCGTGGGAGTCGAAGCCCTTGAGGCCGGAGGCTAGCCCAGGGGTTCGCCGCAGTCGGTGAACCAGCGCCAGGATCCGCCGGCGAAGGCGAAGTGGAGCTCTGCCTCGGTCACCTGCTCGCCGACGACGTGAAGCGCTCGCACCGAGGTCGTGTCGGGAACCGTGACCGACTGCCCGTCTGAGGCGTACTCCCAGGGCTCGGGCGGCAGAACCTCGAGGACGGCGTATGCCAGTCCGGGCTCGACCAGGTCGTCCATGTGCCGGCGGCAGGCCTCACTCCCGTACCTGTCGATGACCAGTGGATGGAGCCAGCGGAGGAGCAGGTCGGTCTCGCCAGAACTGCGCGCGTCGGCGAGAGCCTCGACGAATGACCGCAGGTCTGCGTTGTCCTCCTCGGCACCGAGCTGCAGGGGGCGCTTCAGCGGGAACGGAGGCTCCGCGCCGCCCGGCGCCACGTCGATCGGGAAGGCTCCCTGGGCGTTGTCGTCCTCCTGGACGAAGTCGAGCGTCACGGCACGGTACCCGGCTGCCGGATCGGCGAACGCCGAGGCGGGGATCACGAAGAGGGCGACGCGTCCGAGCATCACGACCCGCGCGTCGGTCGGCGGCACGGTCGCGTCGCCCGACGCGAGCGGTGCGAACGCCCTCACCTGCCACTGGCCGCCTCCCGGCGCCCATGGAGCCGTGTAGTTGGCGTAGATCCAGAGGTCCGTCTCCTGGAACGGATCCCGTGGCGCGGTCGCCGGCCGGCTGGTGGCGGGGTCGCCGTCCGTGTCGATCGCGACGAAGTAGAAGAGCGCGTGCGTCGGGTGGGCCTCGGGGATGATCTCGGCCATCTCGGCGGCGACGACGAGGTGCGGTCCCGGCTCGAGGGCCGCCGCGGCGTCGCGACAGTAGATGCGCCACGTCAGGCCGAGCGTGGATTCGCCGGTGCCGCCACACGGGAAGGTCCCGGTGATCCTCTCGACCTGCTGCGCGTCGAACGTGACCGTTGCCCCACCGAGGACGACGATGTCCGTCTCCGGAGGTCCCTGACGTGAGACCGGGTTGTTCTCGCCGAAGAAGTCACCCCGCTGGTCGGGGATGGCGTAGTCGGGAGCGCCGATCGGCCCGAAGAGGTCCGTCAGGAAGTCGGCCTCCGGATTGGCGATGAGCGGCGTGGCGGTCGGCGTCGGCGAAGCAGTGGGCGTCGCGCTCGCCGTGGGGCTCGGCGAGGCAGTGGCTGACGGACTGGGCGACGCGCTCGGCGAAGCGCTGGGCGACGGCGATGGGGTACTGCCCGCACCGCCAATCAGTCCAGACACCGGCGCCGGTCCGAGCGGGCGGGCAAGGACGATGACGGTGACGACGAGCAGGATGATGCCGATGGCGACGCCGACGAGAACGATCAGCGGACCGCGCGGGACCCCATCCGAGCCGGGGAGGTCGACGATGATCCTGCCGTCCTCGTCGACACGGACGACCGGTCCCTTCCATCGCGCTCGCGGCCCGTGGAGGCGCAGGTCGTCGGCGATCACCTGTCTGGCCGCAGCGCGTGCGGACGGGATGAGGGGCTCGCTCATCGGATGGCAAGCCACCGGGCACCGGCCCAGGGATGCGCTCTCGTTCGCGGCGGCGCGGCCTCAGCGAACGGCGCGCGCGAGGTTTGCCGCTCAGGCGGCAGCAGCGCGACCCGCGGCCCGAGCGCGTCGTAGAGGCCGGCGCGCGCGGCGCGCCCCGGGTCGTCGAGGCGTCGGACCGGCCCATCGTGATCGACGTACCGAGCCACGATCCTGTCGAGCGAGCCGCCGGCCAGCAGCGAAAGGAAGCACTCGAGACGTGAGACTGGGACGGATGCGAATGCCGGGCGCTCGAAGCCGTCGGCCAGCAGGAGGAAGACGGCACGCGACCAGGTGAGCAGGACGGGCGCGGCACGGACCCCCCGGCCCCGCGGGGCGAGTGAGACTCCGAAAGGGTCGTTGCGCTCATCAGCGTCATGTTCATCGAACGGTCGTGGGATCTCCCGCGACCTTTCGGTCGAGCCAGACTCCTCGACCGGAAGCGGAAGACGACCTTCGACGAGCGCATCGATCGGCAGAAGCTCGTTCTCCATCGCGACCGCCTCGAGCGGTCTTCGGGCGCTCGCCCAGGCCTCCTCGAGATAGCGCCCAGCGGTCCAGCGCTCCCCTGATGTAAGCCGCAGCGTCGCCGAGCGACCGAGCGCATAGAGATCACAGCCCGGAGCGCGGCGGTCGACATACCATCCGTAGCGGTCGAGGGCCGGCTCGACCGCCAGGGCGAGCGCCGGCGGGAGCCCCCTCGCGTTCCGATCGGCCTTGATCGCGTTGGCGCAGGCGAGCGCGCTGCCGACGGCGAAGGTCGCCACGACCGCCAGCCGTGAGGCGGGCACGTGTGAGCCCCCCAGCTCGAGCCTACCAGGGCGCGGGCGCACGAGGAGGCCCGGCGCCGCCAGCCCATCCATGAGGAGCATCATCGCCGGGGCGAAGGAGCGAACGTACTGCCGAGCGACCGCATCGGCCAACCGGTCCGGCATCGCCACGCTGAGATGGGTCGAGTAGCCCTCGAGTCGAAAGGGCCGGCGGAGCGACCGTCGCAGTCGCCGCTCCTCGAGGATGATGCGGCGGGCTGCCGCTGCAGCGAACCCCATTGCGACCGGGACCGGGGCGATCGAGATCTCGACCTCGCGCCCATCGCAGGTCATGACGCCCCCGCTTCGCTGCCGGCGGGCGTACGGGTCGGCCGGATCGAGATGAGGCTCGCCGGTGGAGAGGAGCGCGCCGAGGAGGCGGGCGTCGCACAGCATCGAGCCGCCTCGATGGTGACGCCAGATCCGGTACTCGTGCTCGACGCCCACGAGCTCGCCAGGACCCAGGACCCTGGGCTGTCCGATCCGCGCGGCGAAGGACGCGCTCAACAGGTGGCGAACCGCGGCGAGCCGCATCGCGCCTGCCGTCCGCTCGGGGGAGGCTACGCCTGCCAGGCGATGGAGGATTACGTTAGGTCGCGGTGCCCCCCTGGCCTTCCCGGGCCGCCGCGGCCTGCCGGCGAAGATCCTCCGCTCGACCGGCATCCCCGGCGAGCTCCGCCTCGCGCGCGCTCAGCTCGAGCTCGCGCGCCTTCAGCTCAAGCTCCCGGGCGCTCAGCCCGATCGAAGCGGCACGCTCGGCCGCATCGGCGACGTCTGCGAGCGACGGGCCTCCACCGGCTCCCGCCGACGAGGGAGGTGATCCGACACCCGTCGCAGGTGCCGACGCAGCAGCGGCAGACGTCGATGGTCCGGCCGCGGTCGGGCCGGTCATGCCGGGTCCCGCCCCGCGTCCCGGCGCGGACGCAAGCGCGTCCGGGCCCGCCCCTGCCGGGCCGGGTGCCGCGCCCCTCTCACCGCGCGCGCCAGTGGCCGACGCCAGTGGCATATCCCAGGAGTTACCGAGTTCACCCATCGCCGTACTCCCCTCCTCCCCCTCAGCGGCTAACGCTCGGACCACATGAGCTGCCGTCGCCGCACTGTGCACACTACTCGGGGCAGGAGCGACGTCAAGGGACGATCCTTCGAGAGGCCCGTACGGGGGCGCGCCCTGACAGGGACCATGAAGCCCGGGCCTTGCGGCCCGGGCTCCATGGGCGTGCGAGCTGGTGGTCGGGCGGTCGACCGCCCTTCTGGTCGGACCTAGAAGTCCATGTCCCCGCCGTGGCCGTGGGCGCCAGCAGCCGCTTCCTTCTTCTCCGGCAGGTCGGTGACGAGCGTCTCCGTCGTCAGGACCATGCCGGCGATCGAGGCGGCGTGCTGGAGCGCCGAGCGGGTGACCTTGAGCGCGTCGACGATGCCCTTCTCGAACATGTCGCCGGACTCGTCGCGCAGGGCGTCGTAGCCCTCGCCGTTCTTCCGGTTGCGCACGTCGGCCACGACGACCGAGCCTTCCTTGCCCGCGTTCTCGGCGATCTGTCGGATCGGGGCCTCGAGGGCGCGGCGAAGGATGCTCACCCCGATCTTCTCGTCGCCGTCGGTCTTCACCGAGTCGAGCGCCGGGATCGCCTGGAGCAGCGCGGTGCCGCCCCCAGCCACGAGGCCCTCCTCGACGGCCGCGCGGGTCGTCGAGAGCGCGTCCTCGATGCGGTGCTTCTTCTCCTTCAGCTCGACCTCGGTCGCGGCGCCGACCTTGATGACAGCCACGCCGCCGGCGAGCTTCGCGAGTCGCTCCTGCAGCTTCTCCTTGTCGTAGTCCGAGGTGGTGTCCTCGATCTGCGCCTTGATCTGCTGCATCCGGCCCTTGATCGCCTCGGCGTCACCGGCCCCGTCCACGATCGTCGTGTCATCCTTGGTCGCTACGAGCCGCCGAGCATTGCCGAAGTCCTCCGGCGTCACGCCGTCGAGCTTGCGCCCGAGCTCCTCGCTGATCACGGTCGCGCCGGTCAGGATGGCCATGTCGCGGAGCATCTCCTTGCGGCGATCGCCGAAGCCCGGCGCCTTGACCCCGAGGACCGAGACGGTGCCCCGGAGCTTGTTCACGACGAGCGTCGCGAGCGCCTCCCCGTCGATGTCCTCGGCGACGATGAAGAGCGGGCGGCCGAGCTGGACCGCCTTCTCGAGGGCCGGGAGAAGGTCCTGGATGCTCGAGATCTTCTTGTCGGTGATGAGGATCGCGGGGTTCTCGAGGACGGCCTCCATCCGGTCGGGGTTCGTCACGAAGTACGGCGAGATGTAGCCCCGGTCGAACTGCATCCCCTCCGTGTACTCCTTCTCGAGCCCGAGGGACTGGCCCTCCTCGACGGTGATGACGCCGTCTTTGCCGACCTTGTCCATCACCTCCGCGATGATCTCGCCGACTTCAGGATCGGCAGCGCTGATCGCGGCGACCGCCGCGACGTCCTCGCGGGTCGAGACCGGCCGGGAGTGCTTCTTCAGCTGCTCCACGACCGCTTCGACGCCCCGGTCGAGGCCACGCTTGACGATCATCGGATTCGCGCCCGCGGTGACGTTTTTCAGGCCCTCGGTCACGAGCGCCTGGCCCAGGACGACGGCCGTCGTCGTGCCGTCGCCGGCCACGTCGTCGGTCTTCGTCGCAACTTCCTTGAGCAGCTGCGCGCCCATGTTCTCGAAGGGCTCGTCGAGCTCGATCTCGCGCGCGATCGTCACCCCGTCATTCGTGATCGTGGGGGAGCCGAACTTCTTGTCGAGGACGACGTTGCGGCCCTTCGGGCCGAGCGTCACCTTCACGGCGTCGGCGAGCCGGTCGACGCCCTTCTTGAGCGATCGACGAGCGGGCTCGTCGAAGATCAGTTGCTTCGCCACGGTCTCTCCGTGCCTCCTTCTTACTCAGATCTCAGCCTGCGTTCTCAGGCCTCGACGACGGCCAGGATGTCCTTCTGGCTGACGATGAGAAGCTCCTCCTCGTCGACCTTGAACTCCGTCCCGGCGTATTTCGCATAGAGGACCTTCTGGCCCTCCTTGACGTCCATCGCCTCGCGCTTCCCGTCGTCCAGGATCCGGCCCGGACCGACGGCGATGATCGCGCCCTCCTGGGGCTTCTCCTTGGCGGTGTCGGGGAGGACGATCCCGCTCTTGGTCATCTCCTCGCGGGGAGTCGGCCTGATGACCACGCGGTCCCCGAGCGGCCGAAGCCGGCTCGTTGTCGCAGCGCGGCTCTTCGTCGCAGTGGCAGTCGCCAACGCAGATCCCTCCTGTTCGGATCGTCGCGGTTCCTCGTGCGGCCTCCGGGTCGCGGCCGGCCGGGCACATCACGGCGTCGCCGCATCTCAGCATGCCCGCGTGGACGGGCGGGCGCCCGGTCGAGCCGCGGACGGATCCGCTTCCTCGTTTAGCACTCTCACGCGGAGAGTGCTAAGTAGCGTACGGGAATGACCGGTCGACTGTCAAGCGCGACGTACGGCTCGGGTCGACCCGAAATGGAGCGGCCTGCCGATGGAGCGCGACGTATGTGCCGTTTTCACCGCCTCGAGCCGCGCTCCATGCCCGTGAGCGGTCCCTCCCACGCTCGACCTGGGCCTCATCGGGCGCCCCGCGGCGGCTTCCTCTGCCTTAAGTCGCACGTCATCGGCACCCGGCACTTTCCGAGCTCCGCGAACGAGATCACCACCCCGCTGAACCGAGCCCTCGATCGGCATCGCGCCAGCCGCCACCTCGCGGGCCCGCCACCTCGCGGGCCCCTCGCGCCGCGCGGCCGTGGAGACCGATTCCCTACGATGCCGGGGTGGATGGGACGGCCCTGCCGGTCGCGTTCGAGGCGCCCTTCGTCGTCCGCTTCGACGAGGCTGGCGCGGACGGCGCGCTGCGGGCTTCGGGCTACCTGCGCTTCGCGCAACACGTCGCCTGGATGCATTCGACCGCGGCCGGGTTCGACCGGGCCTGGTACGGCGAGCGCGGACTGACCTGGCTCGTGCGCGCGCTCGAGCTCGAGCGCGGCGAGGCGGTGCCCTACGGCAGCGAGATCGTCGTGACGACGGAGGTCACTGCCTTCCGCCGCTCCTGGGCCCGGCGGCGATCGCGCTTCCTCCTCGGTGCCGAAAGGCGCGAGATAGCGCGGGCGACGATCGACTGGCTGCTCCTCGGGTCGGGCGGCCGACCGGTCCGGATCCCCGCCGAGATCGACGGCGCGTTCGGGCGGCTGCTCGACGAGCGGCCGGCGCTCCGGGTCGACCTGCCCGAGCCGCCGGCGGGATCGACCAGGGTTGCCTTCCCCGTCCGGGAGCACGAGCTCGACCCGATGAAACACGTCAACAACGCGGTCTATCTCGATTACCTCGAGGAGGGCGTCGCGGCGGCGGGTGGCGCCGCCGATCTGGCCGTCCTGCCCCGCGCCTACTCGCTCGAATACGCCTTTGCGGCCGAGCCGGGCGCCCTCCTTGAAGCGACCGTCTACCGGGACGGGCCCGCCTGGTGCTACCGACTCGCGACCGCCGGACGGGAGAGCCTGCGCGGGCGGATGACTCCGGGCAGCTAGCGCTCGCGGAACACGCGATCGTAGGTCGCCACGAGACGCTCGCCGAACGGAGACGGCTCCTCGCCTCGCCGCTCGGCGACCCAGCGGGCCGTGACGGCGACCCACTGCGGCTCGTTCCGACGACGGTCCACCCCGGGGGGCGGCAGGTACGGTGCGTCGGTCTCGACGAGCAGACGATCCCCTGACAACAGGCGGGCGACCTCTGCGGTCGCCTCCTCCCCGCGCCGAAAGGAGAGTCCGCTGACGCTCACGACGGCGCCATAGCGGGCACAGGCCGAGGCGTAATCGGGCGGGCCCGAATAGGAGTGGAGCACGGGCCGCACGGCAGGCAGGCGTTCGAGCTCCGCGAGCAGGTCGTCCTGGGCGTCACGCCTTCCGGGCGCGGAACGGCAGTGGACGATGACCGGCTTGTCGAGCTCGACGCCCAGGATGAGATGGCGACGGAGATTGTCGAGCTGGGTCGCGCGTGGGGAATGGAGCCGGTCGTAGTCGAGACCGGTCTCGCCCACCGCGACGACCCGCGGGCTCTTCGCCAGGCCGACGATCCTCGTCCAGCCTCCGGCGTCGACATTTCGAGCCTCGTGCGGGTGGACGCCGGCCGCCGCACCGATTCGCTCGTCGACGCGGGCCAGGCCGATCGCAGCGGCCGACGACTCGGGGTCCCAGCCGGGCACGAGGATCCGCTCGATGCCGGCCGACCAGGCGCGCGCGAGGACCTGTTCGCGGTCGCCGTCGAAGCGAACGTGCTGGAGATGGGCGTGCGAGTCGACGAGGCGCAGCCGGCAGCTCCCGCGGGCGCGTTCAGTCCTCGGGAGCGAGCTCGAGTCGGGGGAAGAGCGGCTCGGGCGAGCCGAGTCGGCCGCCCTCGCCTGCGTGCGCTCCCCATGCGAGCTCCTCCTCGAGCGGCGGCCCACCGTTCCCGTCGGGTCCGTAGGGATACTCATAGCCGAGCTGGGCCAGGACCCGCGGCGCGGTGTTCGGGATGAACGGGGCAGCCGCGAGCGCGAGCAACCGGCACGCCTCGACGAGGTCTCCGAGGACCTTGCGGAGGTCCTGGACGGCGTCGGCGTCACCTTCCTCCGCGCGCTTCGCGATCGTCCACGGCTTCTCAAGGTCGACGAACCGGTTTGCGGCGGCGACGAACTCCCACAGCCCCGCGAGCGCCTCGTGCAGGAGCCAGGCGTCGAGCTTTGCCTTGTACGTGCCCAGCGAATGCATCCAGGCGATCCCCAGCGAGCCGCCCGTCGTCGGGGCCGGCCGCTCGCCGCCGAGGTACCGGCGCGCCATCGCCACGGTCCGGTTGACGAGGTTCCCGAAATCATTGGCGAGGTCGGCGTTGAAGCGCCGGAGGAACGAGTCCCACGACACGTCCGTGTCGCGGTCGAAGGCGACCTCGCGAAGGAGCGCGTAGCGTGTCCCGTCGGTGCCGAGCGCGCGGACCATGTCCTCCGGCTCGAAGAAGTTGCCGCGGCTCTTGCTCATCCGCTCGCCCTGGACGAGCAGCCAGCCGTGGACCCATACCAGCCGGGGAAGCTCGATCCCCGCGCTCATGAGCATCGCCGGCCAGATGATCGTGTGGAGGCGGTTGATGTCCTTGCCGATGACGTGGACGTCGACCGGCCACCAGCGCTCGAAGCGTTCGGGATCGTCCGGGAACCCGACGCCGGTGAGGTAGTTCGTGAGGGCGTCGAACCAGACGTAGACGGTGCCCGCGGCCGGGTCCCAGGAGCCGTCCGGGAGCTGCGAGGAGGAGCCGTCCGGGCGGATCGGGAACGGGATCCCCCAGCGAGCTTTCTCGCGGCTGACCGAGAAGTCCTCGAGCCCCTGGGCCATGAAGCCGAGCATCTCGTTCTTCCGGTACTCCGGCTGGACCCAATCTGGGTGCTCGGCGTAGTAGCGCTCGAGCCGCTCCTGGTACGCGGAGAGGCGAAAGAACCAGTTCCGCTCCGAGAGCCACTGGAGCTCGATGCTCGGGTGATGCGCGCAGTGGGTGCCGTCAGCGTCCTCGACGAGCTGGCTCTGCGGGATGAAGCCTTCGTTCGGGCAGTACCAGCCTTCGTACGTGCCGAGATAGAGATCGCCGTTCGCATGGGCACGGCGGACCATCTCGTGGACCGCACGCATGTGATCCGCGTCGGTCGTCCGGATGAATCGGTCGGGCGCGACGCCGAGCGCGGCCTCGGCCGACTTGAACAGCGCGACCACCTCGTCGACGAAGGCTTTCGTGTCGACGCCGCGCTCCTGCGCCGCCTGGTGGATGTTGACGGAGTATTCATCCGTGCCCGTCAGGAAGAACGTGTCGTGGCCGAGCATCCGGTGCCATCGGGCGACCGCGTCCGCGCCCACGACCTCGTAGAGCGTGTGCAGGCCGGGCCGGCTGTTCGCATAGGCGATCGCCGTCGTGAGGTAGTAGCGCGGCCGGTCGGGCATGGGCCGCCGATGGTAGCAGGGCACCTGGGGCCGCTGGATCGAGTGCGACTCCTGGACATCCTCCGCCAGCGGGCCCGGCCCGAGAGCCAGACATGAGGAGGCCCCGGCCGCTCGGCCGGGGCCTCCTGGTGCGCCCTCTGGCTGGCTAGATGCCGGTGCTCGTCGGGGGTGGCTGCGACTCCTTCGAGCCGGAGCCGCTCGTGGACGATCGGGTGCCGCTCCCGGCGCCCGGCGCAGTGCCGTACTCCGTGCCCTCGCCCGACCCGGTCGGGCTGCCGGTCGCACTCGCGGCCGCCTCCTCGCTCCGGTGGCGGAGGTCGGAGGCCATCTCCTTGCTGCGGACCGCGACGCGGGCCCCGACGTGCTGGGTGGTCTCGGCGGCCTTCTGCGCCAGCGGACCCGCGCGCTCGGCCGCGGCGGCGGCGAGCTCCGCGGCCTTCGCCGCGACGCGGAAGAGGACCGGGGCGGCCTGGCGGCCGAGGTCATCGATCATCTGCTGGAGCTGATCGACCATCTGAGCACCCGAGCGGCTCTCGGGCTCGCCCCAGCCGGATCCGCTCCACCCGGAGGCAGAGCCGGGGCTCGAGCCGGAGGTGCCGCCCGTGGCCCCGGTGCCGCTCGAGCCGGACGGAGCCCCCGCCCCGGAAGTCCCGGCGCTCGAGTACTCGCTCCCCCCGACCGAGCCGCTCTCGCCGTAGCTCGCGGTCGCGCCGGCGGCGGCGCCGACGGCGCCGGCCTCGGTGCCGACGTCCTCCGCCCCCAGCGTCGCGTCGACGTCGGGCACCCCCGTCGCGGGTGCGGCGGTCGTTGGGTTCACGCTGTCGTCCTGCTCCGGCCCTCCGGGCCGGTTCGTCTCGGTCATCGTTTCGGTCTCCCTGCGTCCGACGGCCGGGCGTCCCTCCGCCGGCCGGCGGAACGCTCAGTCTAGGCCGGGTTGACGCTACGGGCCCGCGGCGGCTCTGGGAGCGGCCATCTCAGGGGGCTTGCGGTCAGTGCCGGAAGTGGCGCCGGCCGGTGAAGAGCATCGCCGCTCCGGCCGCATCCGCGGCCGCGACGACCTCGGCGTCGCGCTGCGAGCCGCCCGGCTGGACGATCGCGGTGACCCCGGCCTGGGTGCAGGCCTCGACGCCGTCGGGGAACGGGAAGAAGGCGTCCGAGGCGCAGGCCGCTCCCACGGCCCGCTCCGCGCCGGCCTTCATGATCGCGATCCGGGCGCTGTCCACTCGACTCATCTGGCCGGCACCCACGCCGACGACGGCGGCGTCGCGGACGAGGACGATCGCGTTCGACTTCACGTGGCGGACGATCCGCCAGGCGAGGTCCAGGTCCGCCCGCTCGCGATCGCTCGGGCCGCGGCGGGTCGCGACCGTCCATCCCCCGGGATCGTCGTGGGCCCGATCGGCCTCCATGACGAGGACGGCGCCCGCCGCCGTGCGGAGGTCGGTGCCCGCCTCGCTCCCCACGCCAGCGGGCGCACCGGCGGGGGGCTCCTCCCCGGAGGCTCCGGCGAGGCCGGACTCGACGATCAGCCGGAGGTTCGGTCGCTCGGCGAGGCGCTCGAGTGCGGCAGGCTCGAAGGCCGGCGCGACCACGACCTCGAGGAAGAGCGAGGCGAGCCTCTCGGCGAGCGCCCCGTCGACCGCGCGAGTGACGGCGACGACGCCGCCAAAGGCGCTGACCGGGTCGCCCGCGAGTGCGCGCTCCCACGCCGCGAGCAGATCGGCCGCCTCCGCGGCGCCGCAGGGGTTCGTGTGCTTGACGATGACGCAGCCCACCCCCCTGAGGTCACGGGCGATCTCGACCGCCGCCGCGGCATCGAGGATGTTGTTGTAGCTCAGCGCCTTGCCCTGGAGGACGGTGATCCCGGCCGCGAACGCACCCCGAAGGCCGCCTCCGTCCGCGCCGCGGTAGAGGGCGGCGGCCTGGTGCGGGTTCTCCCCGTAGCGGAGCGTGGCGATCCGCTCCAGCCGAAGATCGAGGCGGGCGCGGAAGCGCTCCTCCCCGGACGGTGGGCGCTCGTCGCGGAACGATGGTCGGTCTTGCCCGGGCGACGATCCCCCCTCCTCCGCGCCGAGCCGCGTCGAGAGCTCTTCCGCGATCCTCGCGTCATAGGCGGCCGTGTGCCGGAAGGCCTCGAGCGCGAGCCTTCGCCGGGTCGCGTCGCTCAGGGAGCCTTGTTCCCGCATCTCCGCGACGATCGCCGGATACTCCTCCGGCCGGGTGACGACGGCGAGGGAGGCGTGGTTCTTCGCGGCCGCGCGAACGAGCGCCGGGCCGCCCACGTCGATCTCCTCGATCAGCTCGTCGGTCGTGACACCAGGCCGCGAGGCCGCCTCGGCGAAGGGGTAGAGATTGACGACGACGAGCTCGAACGGCTCGATCGCCCGGAGCGCGAGCTGGACGCGGTGATCCGGCCGGCCGAGGTCGGCGAGGATCCCGCCGTGGATCGCGGGGTGCAGCGTCTTCACCCGGCCGTCGAGCATCTCCGGCGCCCCGGTGACCGAGGCGACCTCGGTCACGACGAGCCCGGCCCCACGCAACCCGCGGGCCGTGCCGCCGGTGGAGACGAGCTCGAACCCCAGCCCGTCGAGCGCCCGGCCCAGGTCCTCGAGTCCCCGCTTGTCCGACACGGAGATCAGAGCGCGACGGGGCCGAGGCAGCGTCGCCGCCCGATCGCTGTCCACGACGACGTGTCCGCCTTCCAGCCGGATCGCGTCGGCCAGGGCGAGGGCGACGCAGTGGGGGAGGAGCCGATGCTCGACCGCATGGACGCGCTCCGCGAGGGCTGTCTCGTCATCCGTGGGCAGGACCGGCACCTGCTCCTGCGCCACGATCGGCCCTCCGTCGAGCGTCTCGTCGACGACGTGGATCGTCGCCCCGGTGATCCGAACGCCGGCCGCCAGCGCATCGCGGACCGCGTGGGCGCCGGGGAAGCCGGGAAGCAGGCTGGGGTGGACGTTGAGCATCCGCCCCGGTGGGACGACACGGAGTGGCTCGCTTCCCAGCTGACGCATGAAGCCGGCCAGGACGACGACGTCCGGCTCGGCTCCCCTGAGCGCTTCGGCGACCGCGGCGTCCCAGGCGCCGGCGGCGGGGTGATCTGCCACGGGCACGACGGCCGTCGCGATCCCCTCTCCCGACGCCCAGCGCAGGGCGGCGCAATCCCGGTCCGCCAGGACGAGGACGATCCGACCGCCGAGCCAGCCGCGGTCCGCCGCCCGAGCGAGCGCGCGGAGGTTGCTCCCCTCTCCCGAAACGCAGACGCAGATCCGACCGGGCTGACCGGCGTCCGGGGCCTCTGTCAGCGCGCGACCTCGGCGTAGCGCCCGCCGAGCGTCGAGCTCTCGACGACCTCCCCGATCGGCCAGCTCGGAACGCGCCGGCTCTCGAGGAACCGGGCGGCGCGGTCGAGAGCGTCCACGGGAAGGACGGCGACCATCCCGACGCCCGCGTTCAGGGTCGCCCGAACCTCGGCCTCCTCGAGGTCGCCGAGCGCACCGACGAGCTCGGCGATCGAGGGCACTGGCCAGGAGGCGGGATCGATCCGTGCCCCGAGGCGCTCGGGAAGAGCGCGGGGCACGTTCGTGGGAAGGCCGCCACCCGTGATATGGGCCAGACCGCGCAGCGGTGTCCCATCCTGCTCCAGGGCGTCCCGGAGGTCGAGCACGTCGCTCGCGTAGATCCGGCTGGGGATCAGCAGGACGTCTCCGAACGTCGCGAGGGCCAGTTCGGGCTCCTCGGCCGCGGTCGGCTCGACCGCCGCCTCACCGAGGATCTCGGCGACGACCTCGACATAGGGCTGATCGAGCGCGAGCTGGTGCCGGGCGACGAGCGCTCGCACGAGCGAATAGCCGTTCGAGTGGAGGCCGCTCGAGCCGAGCCCGAGGAGGACGTCGCCCGGACGAGCAGCGGACCCATCCAGGAGCTGGTCGCGCTCGACGACCCCGAGACAGAAGCCGGCGAGATCGAACTCGCCCGGCTCGATCAAACCGGGATGCTCGGCCGTCTCACCGCCGACGAGCGCACAGCGCGCGACCTCGCAAGCGGCGGCGATCCCGTCGACGAGCTCGGCCACGACCTCCGGGTCCAGCCGCCCGACGGCCACGTAGTCGAGCAGGAAGAGTGGCCGCGCCCCGGCGCAGGCGACGTCGTCAGCGCACATCGCCACGAGGTCCTGGCCGATCGACGCGTAGCGGCCGAGGGCCGCCGCGATCGCGGTCTTCGTCCCGACGCCGTCGGCGCCGCTGACGAGCAGCGGGTCGCGGTAACCGCGGGGCATCCCCACCGCCGCCGCGAACCCGCCCAGGCCGCCGACCCGCTCCGGCCAGCCGGGCCGTCCGCTCCCCTGCCCCGGCCGATCGCCCGAGCGCGCGAGCCGCTCGCGGATGAGCTCGACCGCGCGCTCGCCCGCCTCGAGGTCTACGCCGGCCTCGCGGTATGCGGTCCGGTCGGTCATCGGCTCCCACTCCCGACAGGCTCGTCTTCGAGGATGAACTTGTGCGAGGCGACGTCGTAGGGCACGGGTACCGGATACAGGCCGTCGAAGCAGGCGAAGCAGAAGCGCTCCCGGGGCAGGTCGAGGGCGTCGAGGACGCCGCCGATCGAGAGGTAGGCGAGCGAGTCGGCGCCGACGAACTCGCGGATCTCGTCGAGCGAGAGCCGGGAGGCGATCAGCTCGGTCTCGATCTGCGTGTCGATCCCGTAGAAGCAGGGGTGGAAGATCGGCGGCGCGCTGATCCGGAGGTGGACCTCGGCGGCACCCGCACGGCGGAGGAGCGACACGATCTGCTTCGTCGTCGTCCCGCGCACGATCGAATCGTCGACGACGATCAACCGCTTCCCGCGGACCTGCTCGCGCAGCGGGTTCAGCTTGACGGTCACGCCGCGCTGACGCATCTGCTGGCTGGGCTGGATGAACGTCCGGCCGGCGTACCGGTTGCGGATCATCCCTTCCCGGTAGGGGATCCCGCTCTGCTCGGCGAACCCGACCGCGGCCGGGGCTCCGGTGTCCGGCACGGGCATCACGAGGTCGGCCTCGGCCGGCGCCTCCCGGGCGAGGGCGAGGCCCATCCGGCGACGGGCCTCGTAGAGGTTGCGGCCCAGGAGGTACGAGTCGGGCCGGGCGAAGTAGATCAGCTCGAAGACGCAGAGGTGCTCCCGGCCCTCGGCGAAGCGGACCGAACGGGGACCCCCGGCCTCGAGCACGACGAGCTCGCCCGGCTCGACCTCGCGGATCACCTCGGCTCCCAGGATGTCGAGAGCGGCCGTCTCCGAGGCCAGGCACCAGCCACCGGGCGCACCATCGCCCCCCGGCAGGCGCCCCAGGACGAGGGGTCGGAAGCCATACGGATCGCGGACGCCGACCACCCGTTCCTCGTCCATCACCACGAGCGAGTACGCACCCGAGACCTCGGGCAGCAGCCCGAGGAGCGCCTCGACGAGGTCCTCGCCCGGCTGCTCCGAGAGCAGCGCCGTCAGGAGCTCCGTGTCGGTCGAGCCGCGCAGCCGGTTCCGGCCCCCCGGCAGGTGCTCGAGGAGCTGGCGGGTGTTGACGAGGTTCCCGTTATGGCCCACGGCGACGGTCCGCCGCGGTCCGAGCCGGAAGGCCGGCTGGCTGTTCTCCCAGAGCGTCGATCCGGTCGTCGAATATCGGCAGTGGGCGATCGCGAGCGAGCCCCGGAAGGATGGCAGCCGCCGCTCGTCGAGGACCTGGGCGACCATCCCGAGGTCCTTGTAGACCATCACGCCCTCGCCGTCGCTGACCGCGACGCCGGCCGATTCCTGGCCCCGGTGCTGGAGGGCGAAGAGAGCCAGCGAGGCGAGCGGGGCAGCCTCCTGGCCGGGGGCGTAGACGCCGACGACGCCGCACATCAGCCCTCCTCCTCCCCGAGCGCGCTCGGAAGGGCGAGCTCCCAGGCCCTGCGGAGGTCGGCGACCGGCCGGTCGATCTCGTCGGCGACCCCTGCTCCGCGATCCTCCGCGGCGCCGGTCGCTCCCTGCCCGACGAGGACGATCCGGAGGCGATCTCCACCGACCGTTCCGAGCCGCCCCAGCGGGACGTCGTGCTCCGCGGCGATCTGCTGGAGGCGGCCCCACCGTGACGGGTTGGCGGTCACGAGCACGCGTCCCGGGCTCTCGCCAAAGAGTTCGACGGCGGGCGCGGCGCCGACGCCCAGCTCGACCCGGGCGCCGAGAGAGCCCCAGATCGCGCACTCGGCGAGCGCGACCGCGAGCCCGCCCCCCGAAACGTCCTGGGCGGAGGAGAGCAGCCCGGCGTCGGCACAGAGAGGGAGCAGCCTGAGCAGGGCCGCCTCTCGAGCCAGGTCGATCGGCGGAGGCCCGTCCTCGGGCGCCGAGCCGGCCAGCTCGGCGTAGCGCGAACCCGCCAGTCCCGGGGTCGCCTCCCCGAGAAGCCCCACGACATCGCCCTCGGCGCGAAAGGCCGGGCCCACCCGTCGGTCGACGTCCTCCAGGAGGCCCACCACGCCGATCTGCGCGGTCGGAGCGATCCGACCGGAGGGAGACTCGTTGTACAGGCTGACGTTCCCTCCGGTCACCGGAAGGCCCAGCGCGCGGCACGCATCGCCGAGGCCGCGGACGGCCTCCGACAGCTGCCAGAACGCTTCGGGCGCCTCGGGGTCGCCGAAGTTCAGGCAGTTCGTGACACCGAGCGGTCGGGCGCCGGTGACGGCGACGTTGCGAGCGCACTCCGCGACGGCCGTCGCCGTGCCCAGCCACGGGTCGCGCGCGGCGATCGAGGCGCAGGCATCGGTGGCCAGAACGAGGCCCTTTCGCATGCCGTGCACCCTCAGGACCGCCGCCCCTCCCTCGCTCGCCTCTACCGTGTCGGCGCCGACCGTGGCGTCGTACTGGGTGGTCAGCCAGGCCCGGCTGCCGAGGTTCGGGCTGGCCAGCAGGGCGAGCAGGACCGCGCCCGGGTCGGTGCCCCGCTCGGGCAGGCTGTCGGAGGGGACGACGGGTGCGCCCGGCGCGGGCGCGGCGCGGCGCCGTGGCGGCGGGCTGGCGAGGCGTCGGTAGACGATCGCCTCGCTCGCGAGCGCAGCGGCCGGGATCCGGGCAACGATCCGGCCACCGGGTGCCGGCGAGCCGTCGGTCTCGATCCCGCCGCTGATCACACGGATCTCACCATCAGCGGTGACCCGGCCGATCACCGCGACCGGGACCGCCCAGCGTCCGCACACGTCCTCGACCTCCGCCAGCCGGTCGGGGCTCACGATCGCGAGCATCCGCTCCTGCGATTCGCTGATCATCACCTCGAAGGCAGCCATCCCCAGCTCGCGGCGGGGCACCGCGTCGAGGTCGAGAGAGATGCCGGTACCGGCGCGATCGGCCGCCTCTGAGGTCGCGCAGGTGATGCCCCCCGCGCCGAGGTCCTGGAGGCCCTCGACGAGGCCGCGCTCGACGAGCTCGAGACTGACCTCGAGGATCAGCTTGCCCATGAACGGGTCGCCCACCTGGACGCTCGGGCGCTTCGAGGTCTCTCCTTCGCCGAAGCTCGCGCTCGCCAGGACGGACGCCCCGCCGATCCCGTCGCGCCCGGTCGCCGAACCGTAGAGGACGACGAGATCTCCCGGCCGATCCGCCCGGGCGTGGACGAGCCGCCGCTCCTCAACGAGTCCCGCCGCCATCACGTTCACGAGCGGGTTGTCGCGGTAGCTCGCATCGAAGACGAGCTCGCCGCCCACCGTCGGGATCCCGATGCAGTTGCCGTAGCCTCCGATGCCCCGGACGACGTCGCGCACGAGGTGGCGGGTTCTTGGCTCGGCCGGGTCGCCGAACTTCAGCGCGTCGAGGACACAGATCGGCCGGGCGCCCATCGTGAAAACGTCGCGCAGGATCCCCCCGACGCCGGTGGCCGCACCCTGGTAGGGCTCGACGGCGCTGGGATGGTTGTGCGATTCGAGCTTGAAAACGACCGCGAGCCCGTCCCCGATCGAGACGGCGCCGGCATTCTCGCCGGGGCCCGCGAGGACGCCTTCGCCGGTCGTGGGCAGCTCGCGCAGGAGCGTCTTTGAGCTCTTGTATGAGCAGTGCTCGCTCCACATCACGCTGAACATCGCAAGCTCGAGCTCGTTCGGGTCGCGGCCCAGCCGGTCGCGGATCGCCTCGAGCTCGCCGTCGGTCAGCCCGAGCGAGCGGTGGAGCCCGGGCGCGCCCGGCCCCCCGGAGGCTGCCGCCGGCACGGTCGGCGCCTCGCGGACCGCGGTCACCGGCTCGTGACCTCGATCGGATCGCGCTCCGCCGCCACCGTTTCGGCCGCTCCCTCGATGAGCGAGCGGAAGAGGAGCATCCCGTCGTCAGAGCCGAGCAGGACCTCGGAGGCCCGTTCCGGATGGGGCATCAGCCCGCACACCCGACCCCCGGCGTCGATGACCCCCGCGACATCCCGCGCCGAGCCGTTCGGATTGCCCTCGGGCGGGGCGTAGCGGAAGACGACCCCACGTCTGGCTTCGAGCTCGTCGAAGTCGGCTTCGGGCAGCCAGTAGCGGCCCTCTCCGTGGGCAACGGGCATCCGGAGCGTCCGTCCTTCCGGCACCGCCCGCGTGAACGGGGTATCCCGCCGCTCGACGGAGAGGCGGACCCAGCGATGCTCGAAGCGGAGCGTCGCGTTGCGGAGCAGCGCCCCGGGAACGAGTCCGGCCTCGGCCAGGACCTGGAACCCGTTGCAGATCCCGAGCACGAGACCGCCGCGCGCCGCGTGCTCGCGGATGGCGCCCATGATCGGGCTGAAGCGCGCGATCACCCCGGCGCGAAGATAGTCGCCGTAGGCGAAGCCGCCCGGCAACACGACGAGCTCGGAGCCCCGGAGATCGGGCTCCTCGTGCCAGAGCGGGATCGCCTCTGCCCCCGAGAGCCGTGCCGCCTCCAGCGCGTCGCGGTCGCAGTTCGAGCCGGGAAAGACGACGACGCCGACCCTCATCGGCCGTCGCCCGCAACGCCCGCTTCCTGCGGTCCGTCCGGGGCTGCCGCCTTGTCGATCGGGTCGACCGCCCAGCGCTCGATCAGCGGGTTCGAGAAGAGCTCCCCGGCCAGCCGCTCCACCGTCGCCCGCGCCTTCGGTTCGGCTTCCGCCTCCACGGTCAGCTCGACCCGCCGGCCAACCCGAACGTCCCGGACGCTCGTGATCTCGAGATGCGGGAGGGACTGCTCGACGGCCCGACCCTGCGGATCGAGGATGCCCTCCTTGGGCATGACCGAGACCGCGAAGCGGTAGCTCGTCATCCGATCACGTCCTCCTCGAGGTAGCGGCGGAAGCTCGCCCCGGTGAGCCGCTCGAATGCCTCGACGTAGCGCTTCCGGGTCGCCGCGACGACATCGGGGGGGAGCTCCGGTCCCGGCGGCGCCTTGTCCCAGCCGGTCGACTCGAGCCAGTCGCGGAGGGGCTGCTTGTCGTAGGACGCCTGCGGCCGGCCCGGCTGGTAGGTCGCGGCGTCCCAGAAGCGACTCGAGTCGGGCGTCATCACCTCGTCGATGAGCATGAGCTCACGCTCACTCTCGGGAGACGCGCCGGCGTGGGTCGAGGGCCACAGGCCGAACTCGAACTTCGTGTCGGCGAGGATGATCCCGCCCCGCTCCGCGCGCGCGGCGCCGAAGCGATAGAGAGCGAGCGCGACCTCGCTGACCCGCTCGGCCAGCCTTCGACCGACGAGCCCGGCCATCCGACCGAAGTCGATGTTCTCGTCGTGACCGACATCTGCCTTCGTCGAGGGAGTGAAGATCGGCTCGGGGAGGCGCTCGCTCTCGCGCAAGCCGGCCGGCAGCCGGATCCCGCAGATCGCGCCGCTCGCGAGGTAGTCCTTCCAGCCGCTCCCCGAGAGGTAGCCGCGGACGATCACCTCGATCGGCAGGACGTCGGCGCGGCGGCAGATCATCGCCCGGCCGCGAAGCTCGTCGGCCGCGGCGGCGAACGGCTGTGGGAGGCTCGCCGGATCGATCCCCAGGAGGTGGTTCCGGCAGATCCCCGCTTCCTCGCTCGCGGCCAGCCAGAAGCGCGAGAGCCCCGTGAGCACGCGGCCCTTGTCCGGGATCGGCGTGGGCAGCACGACGTCGAACGCGCTGATCCGGTCCGAGGCCACGAGGAGGAGCCGCTCGTCGTCGATCCGGAAGAGGTCCCGGACTTTGCCCGAGCGGACGAACGAGGCGGCGAGGTCAGCGACCGGCAACGATGGCTCCTTCCAGCTGCTCGAGCCGGGCGAGGACGGCGGGGACGTTGCGGAGGAGGTACGACTCGTCGAAGCAGGCGTCGAGCGCATCGCGATCGAGGATGGAGGTGACGGCTGGATCCGTGGCCAGCAGCTCGCGGAGCGGCCGCCGCTCGTCGGAGGCGCGAAGGGCATCGCGCTGGACGATCGCGTAGGCCTCCTGCCGTGGCAGGCCACGTTCGAGGAGCGCGGTAAGGACTCGGCTGCTGGCGTGCAGACCAAGGCCGCGCTCGATGTTCTCCCGCATCCGCTCCGGCCGGACGACAAGGCCCTCGAGCAGGCCGTGGAAACGGACGAGCATGTAGTCGAGGAGGATCGTCGCGCCGGGCAGCGCGACGCGCTCGACGGACGAGTGGCTGATGTCACGTTCGTGCCACAGGGCCTGATCCTCGAGAGCCGCACCGGCATAGCCGCGCAAGAGCCGGGCGAGACCGATGAGCCGCTCGCTCAGGACCGGGTTGCGCTTGTGCGGCATCGCCGACGAGCCCGCCTGACCGGCGCGGAAGGGCTCCTGGAGCTCGCCGATCTCGGTGTGCTGGAGGTTGCGAATCTCCGTCGCGAATCGCTCGATCGACCCGCCGGTGATCGCGATCACGGAGAGGAATGCGGCGTGGCGGTCGCGCTGGACCACCTGGGTCGAGGCCGGATCGGGGCGCAGGCCGAGCTCCGCGAGCACCTCCGCCTCGAGGTCGGGGTCGAGCCCGCTGTATGTCCCCACCGGGCCGGAGATCTTGCCAGTGGCGAGCTCGTCGGCCGTCCGGCGGAGCCTCGCCCGATCGCGGTCGAGCTCGAAGGCCCACGAACAGAGCTTCAGGCCGAACGTGATCGGCTCGGCATGGACGGAATGGGTCCGGCCCATCATCACCGTCCCTGCGTGCTCCCGCGCGCGCTCCGCGAGCAGGCCGATCAGCCGGTCGAGGTCATCGAGGAGGCGATCCGCGGCGGCCCGGCACTGGAGGGCGAGCGCGGTGTCGACGACGTCGCTGCTCGTGAGCCCGAGGTGGACGTAGCGGCCCTCCTCGCCGACCGATTCGGCGACCTGGGAGACGAAGGCGACGACGTCGTGGTCGGTCGTGCGCTCGAGCTCGGCGATCCGCTCGGGGTCGACGGCGGCGCGTTCCTCGATCCGCGCCAGCGCTGCTTCGGGGATCATCCCCCGACGAGCCTGGGCGCGCGCGACGGCGAGCTCCGCCCGCAACATCGACTGGAAGCGGGCGAGGTCCGTCCAGACGGCGCTCATCTCGGGCAGCGTGTAGCGCGGGATCACGCGGAGCCTCGGCCGATCGCGATGAGCTCCCGCGTCGGGGTCGCCGCGTCAGCGACGGGGCGCCCGATGTCGTGCCGGAGCTGCATGCCGCGGAAGTTGATCCGCCCCGCCGCCTCATAGGCCTGCTCCGCGGCGTCCTCGACCGTCGCGCCACGCCCGACGAGCGAGAGCACCCGGCCGCCCGCCGTGCGCAACCCTCCGAGCCGTGCGGGGTCGGACGCCACCCCGGCCGCGAAGACGAGCGCGCCACTCGTCCGCGCCAGGTCGATCCCCTCGATCGGATCTCCAGCCTCGGGCGGGCCCGGATAGCCGGCCGAGGCAAGCACGACGCAGGCGGACGCCTCGGCGCAGGAGCGGACGGCCCCCGGCAGGGCGAGCGAGTCGGCCGCCTCGGCCAGTCGGTCGGTCGCCGCCGCGAGCAGGAGGGTGCCCAGCGGCACGCCAAGGCGCGGAAGGATCGCCTGCGCTTCCGGATCGCCGAAGCGGGCATTGAACTCGAGGAGCCGGGGGCCCGCGTCGGTCAAAATGAGGCCGGCGTAGAGCGCGCCGCGGAAGGGCGCGCCGCGGCTCACGAGCTCGCGCAGGACGGGCCGGTGGAAACGGTCGAGCAGCGTCGCGGCCTCCTCCAGGGAAAGGTCGGGAAGCGGCGAGTAGGCGCCCATCCCACCGGTGTTCGGGCCCCGATCGCCGTCGCCGATCCGCTTGTAGTCGCGGGCGGCGGGCAGGGCGAAGGCGGTCGTCGTGTCACAGATCGCGATCACGCTCGCTTCGGCCCCCGCCAGCGCCCGCTCCACGACGACCCGGGCGCCGGCCGCGCCGAAGACGCGGAGCGTGAGGGCCTCGACGAGGGCGCGCTCGACCGCCACGAGGTCAGCGCAGACCGTCACCCCCTTGCCCGCCGCGAGACCATCGGCCTTGACGACGACCGGACCGCCGAGCGAGCGGGCGTACTCGAAGGCCGGCGCGATCGAGTCGAAGACGGCGCCCTCGGCCATCGGCACGCCGGCCGCGGCCGCGACCTCACGACAGAACGCCTTGCTGCCCTCGATCGCCGCAGCGCGTGCGCTCGGTCCGAAAACCGCGCTCCCTTCCGCCGCAAGCTCGTCGGCGAGGCCCTCGACGAGCGGCCCCTCCGGCCCGACGACGACGAGGTCGGCGGCGATCTCCGCGCTGAGGGCCACGATCGCTTCGTGATCGGCCAGAGCGACGTCCGGCCGGGGCTCGGCGACGTCGCTCATGCCGGGATTCCCGGGAGCGACGACGACCCGGCGCGCACCATCCTCGCGCAGGCGCCAGGCGAGGGCATGCTCACGGCCTCCCGACCCCACGACGAGGACCGTTCGGGGCGCCGCGATCACGCCGCCTCCCGACCGGCTGCCCGGCGGACCGGCCGCTCGGTCCGGACGATCGTCTGTCTCCGCTCCGGACCGACCGAGACGAGTGCGATGGGCACTCCCGCCCGCCCTTCGAGAGCATCCACGTAGGACCGTGCGGCCGGCGGAAGCTCCTCGACCGAGCGCATCGCCGAGAGGTCCTCGGACCAGCCGGGGAACGTCTCATAGAGTGGCTGGGCGTGGGCGAGGGCGTCGCTCGGGAGCGGCCATCGGTCGACGATCCGGCCGGCGATGCGATAGGCGACGCAGAGCCGGACCTCCGGGAGGCCGGACAGGATGTCGAGCTTGTTCAGCATGATGCTGCTCGCGCTGTTCACCGCGACGGCGTAGCGCAGGGGGACGGCGTCGAACCAGCCGCAGCGACGGCGACGCCCGGTCGTCGTGCCGAACTCCCGGCCGCGCTCGAGGAAATGGCGACCGGTTGCGTCCTCGAGCTCCGTCGGGTAGGGCCCGGCGCCGACGCGGGTCGAGTAGGCCTTCATCACGCCGATCACCTGGTCGATCTGGAGCGGACCCACGCCCCCGCCGGTGCAGGCGCCCCCGGCGACCGCGTTCGAGCTCGTGACGTAGGGATACGTCCCATGGTCGAGATCGAGAAGCGTCGCCTGGGCACCCTCGAGGATCACGTGGTCGCCGGCCGCGAGGGCGTCCTGGACGAGCGTCGTCGTCTCGGTGATGTGGGGAGCGAGCCTCGCGCCCCACCCGGCGGCCTCGTCGGCGAGGGGCTCGAGCTCATAGCCCGGGAGGCCGTATCGCTCGCGGAGGAGCGCGTTCTTCTCGGGCAGGATCCGGGCGAGCTTGGCCCGGAGGTCTGTCGGGTCGAGCAGGTCACCCATCCGGATGCCGACCCGCCAGGCGCGGTCGGCGTAGGCCGGCCCGATCCCGCGGTGAGTCGTCCCGATCTCGTCGCCGGCCAGCCGGGCCTCCATCGCGCCATCGAGGTCGATGTGGTACGGCATGATCACGTGGGCCGCCTCGCTGACTCGGAGGCGCCCCGCGTCGATGCCGCGCTCGGCGAGCATCGCCATCTCCTCGATCAGCGTCCGCGGGTTGACGACGACGCCGCTCGCGATGACCGGGGTGATGTGGGGATGAAGAACGCCGGACGGGACGAGATGGAGGCGAAAGACCTCGTCGTCCAGCACGACGGTGTGCCCGGCGTTGTCGCCGCCCTGGTAGCGGACGACCATCGAGACCGACTCGGCGAGAAGATCGGTGGTCTTCCCCTTCCCCTCGTCGCCCCACTGGAGCCCGACGATCACCGTCGCGGGCATCAGCCGATCGCCGCCGGTCCGATGATGCCGCTCCGGAGTGGGGAGCTCCCGGGAAGACGAAGGCCCCGGGCCTTCGAGACCGGGACCTGGATAGACCGCCCCCTTCGCTGGCCGCACGGTCCGTGGGCCCGGCCGAGGAAGGTGGGCGCCTTCACTGGCCGAATGATAGCCGAAGGCTCGCACCCGTTGCGCCGTGAAGACAGGGGCGCTAGACTCCCGGCCACAACCGAAGACCTTATCGAGAGTGGCGGAGGGACCGGCCCTGTGAAGCCACGACAACCTACCGGCGCTGGTGGCGACGGCAAGGTGCCAAATCCGGGCAGGATCCCTCCTGCGAGATAAGGGGACGATGAGGACCCTTCCACGCACGAGGAAGGGTCTTCCGATTCTTCGGGACCCTTCCGACGGGGATCGACCGGGAGCGGCGGGCCGGCCGGAAGGAGACGCCGATGGGACGGATCGCTGGCCTGCGCTGCCGAGCCTGTTCGACCCCCTACCCGACCGGTCCGAATTACGTGTGCGCCCGCTGCTTCGGGCCGCTCGAGGTCGTCTACGACGAGGCCGAGGTCCGCGAGACGCTGACCCGCGAGGCGATCGCATCACGACCGGCAGGGATCTGGCGCTACCGCGAGCTGCTGCCCGTCTCGGAGCCGCCCGAGCGCGGCCTGCCCGTGGGCTCGACCCCGCTCCAACGCGCGGACCGACTTGCCGCCCGGCTGGGGGTCGAACGGATCTGGCTGAAGAACGATTCTCTCAATCCGACGCTCTCGTTCAAGGATCGCGTCGTCGCCGTCGCCGTCGCGCGCGCGGTGGAGTTCGGTTTCACGACCCTGGCCTGTGCCTCGACCGGGAACCTGGCCGGCGCGATCGCCGCGGCGGCGGGGGTCGTGGGGCTGCCCAGCTACGTCTTCGTGCCGGCCGACATCGAGCCGGGCAAGATCCGCCAGGCGATCGCCTTCGGGGCGAGGCTCGTGCCGATCGCGGGGACGTACGACGAGATCAACCGGCTCTCGGTCGAGGTCGCCGACGAGCTCGGCTGGGCCGTCGTGAACGTCACCCTCCGGCCCTTCTATGCCGAGGGCTCCAAGACGCTCGCCTACGAGGTCGCCGAGCAGCTTGGCTGGCGGCTGCCCGACGTCGTCGTGGCGCCGATCGCCTCGGGCTCGCTCTACACGAAGGTCGCCAAGGGGTTCGACGAGCTGGCGCGGTACGGGCTCGTCGAGCCGAAGCCGATCCGTTTCGTCGGCGCCCAACCGGAGGGTTGCGCGCCGGTCGCCGCGGCCTGGGCGACGGGCGCCGAGCGGCCGATCCCGGTCCGCGAGCCGTCGACGATCGTGAAGAGCCTGGCGATCGGGATCCCCGCCGACGGCTCCGAGGCCCTCCGGCTCGCTCGCGAGTCTGGTGGCTCGATCGAGGCGGTCGACGACGCGGCCACGGTCATCTGTCTGCAGCAGGTCGCCGCCGAGGAAGGGATCCTGGCGGAGCCGGCCGGCGGCTGCACGCTGGCGGCCCTCGAGCAGGCAGTCCGGCGCGGGCTTATCGACCCCACTGAGGAGGTCGTCGTCCTGCTTACCGGCAACGGGCTGAAGACACCCGGGGCGATCGCGCCACCGGACGCGCTCGACTCGGTCGAGTCGCCGATCCCGCCGACGTACGCCGCCTTCGAGGGCTGGCTCGAGCAGAGGGAGGGCACTGCGACGGCCCGCGCGAACGAACGGCGGAGGGTACCGGTACCTTCGGCTGCCGCGCTGCAGGCGGTCTCGCGGATAGGCTGATCGACGAGCGGACGGGACGCCGCGGCCCAGGCCGCGCCACCGTCCGACCCGCCCGAACCGGGCCCGGCGGCCGGGCGGGCGACGTTGCGCGACCGTATGGGACCGTCACGTTGCTTCTCGTCCTTCGCCTGCTCGGCCTGCTCGCCCCGGTCGCCCTGGCCCTCCGCTTCATCGTCATTCCAGAGCTCGAGCGCGCCCTCGCGATCGAGCTCGTGCCGGAGAACGTCCTCTCGACCGCGCTGTCGGGGCTCGTCGGGGCCGGCGTGGCCTGCCTGCTCGCCTCGCTCTGGATCGGCTTCCGGCTGGGTTCCCTGGGCCGGGCTGCCGAGCGGATCGCGGCCGGCGAGTACGAGGCGCGCCTGAAGATCCCGGGCAGCGGGGTGGAACGACAGCTGGCGGTCGCCTTCAACCGGGTCGCCGAGTCGCTCTCCGAGAAGCACGACGCGGCCACGACCGACAAGCTGACGCAGATCGCGAACCGAGCGGCCATCCTGCCCGCCCTCTTCACCGAGGTCGAGCGGGTCAGCCGCTATGGCCGCCCTCTCGCCGTTGCGTTCGCCGACATCGACCACTTCAAGTCCGTCAACGACTTCCATGGCCACGAGGCCGGCGACCGCGTCCTGCGACGGGTGGCGTCCGTCCTGCGTGACAACGTCCGGGCGACGGACACGGTCGCCCGCTACGGCGGCGAGGAGTTCATGCTCCTCCTGACGGAGACGACCGTGGAGGAGGCGGCGGTCCTCGCCGAGAAGCTCCGGCTGCTCGTCATGGGCGAGCAGATCCAGCTCGAAGGCGGTCAGGCGATCTCGGTCACGATCTCGATCGGCGTCACCGGCGGCGTCGGCTCGCAGGTTCGGTTTGACTCGATCGTGCGCGACGCCGACGCGGCGATGTACACCGCGAAGAGCCTGGGCCGCAACCAGGTCTACACCCTCGCCGAGGACGACGACGACGCCCGCGTCCGGCGGGCACCGGTAAGCGCGGAGGGCCATGCGACCGCGATGCGGATCGGGCGGAGCGCGAGGCTTGCCGCCGAAAGGACGCTCCTCGACCTCGTCGATGAGCTCCGACCGAGTGGGTCGCGGAACGAGGCGATCACCGAGACGGCGATCGCGCTCGGACGCTCGCTGCGCCTGCCCGAGACGGAGATCGAGCGGATCCGCGTCGCCAGTCTCCTCCACGACGTAGGCGCGGTCGCCGTGCCCGCCGAGGTCCTCGAGAAGCGCGAGGCACTCAGCCCGGAGGAGTGGCACCGGATCATCCAGCATCCGCGCGTGGGGCAGCTCATCCTCGAGCAGGCGAGCGCACTCCGCGACGTGATCCCGATCGTCCTTCATCATCACGAGCGCTTCGCCGGTCACGGTTACCCGCACGGGCTGCGCGGCCACGAGATCCCGATGGGGGCCCGGATCCTCGCCGTGTCCGATGCCTATCACGCGATGCTCCGCGACCGTCCCTATCGCCCCGCGCTCGACCACGCAACGGCGATCACCGAGCTGCAGCGTCACGCGGGCACGCAGTTCGACCCCGACGTCGTGGCCGCCTTCCGCGCCCTGTACGAGCACGAGCCGCTGCTCGCGAGCGTCACGCGGCCAGCGCGGGCGCAGACGCTCGTGGAGCCGACCACCGCCACGGATCCTGCGCCTGGATCCGAGCCCGCCCTCGAGCCGCTCGCGCCGCCCGAGGCGGCCCCCGCCCCGGAGCCCGCCTGAGTCGCTCGGCTGCCACGACGAGGGGGAGGCCGTCCGGTGCGCCGATGCAACGAGGTCGCAAGGCGAGCCCGACGCCTGCAAGTACGTGGCGCCCGGGCACGTCCGACTGTTCGCGCGGACGACGACTTCGTCCAGGAAGGTGGTGTCAGCGTGCCGGACAAGAAGAGTGGAAGCTCGAGTTCGTCCTCGAAAAGCGGCTCCCGCTCGGGGAGCAAGAGCTCGGGAAGCAAGACATCAGGCAGCAAGAGCAGCTCGCGCTCGGGAAGCAAGGGCGGATCCTCGCGCGGCCGCTAGGCGTACCTGGGCCGCCTCCACCATGGGGTGGCCCGTTCCTCTGATTTCACCACCGCGGTGTGCGTGGCGGGCGCGGGAGGGGGCACCGCGCCCGCACGCGTGGAGGGGTGGCGCTCAAGCGACCGCGGCGGCCTCTGCCTCCTCGAGCTCGTCCTCGTCGACCTCGTCCTCCTCCTCGATCGCTGAGTCGCCGTCGGCAGAGGGCTCGATCCCGAGAGTTTCGGCCTGGTGGACGAGCGCATCGGCCGAGGACTCGGCGGCGTAGTCCTTCTTCCGTCGGCCGGAGAGCATCTCGACCGAGCTCGCCACGACCTCGGTCTTCCAGTGGCGGACCTTCTTGTCGTCCTCCCACTGGCGGGTCTGGAGCCGACCCTCGATCGAGACGAGCTGGCCCTTGGCGAGGTACTGGCCGCAGATCTCGGCGAGGCGGTCCCAGGTCACGATGTTGTGGTACTCGGCCTTCTCCGTGCCGCCCCGGTAGTCGTTCGTGGCGATGCTGAACTGGGTGACTGACTTGCCCGAGGCGAGCGAGCGGAGCTCCGGATCGCGGGTGAGTCGACCGGTCAGGATGACGCGGTTCATCGCTATTGCCTCCTGGGCTCGCGCGTGGCGCGGCCCTGCGTTGACGGCGGGACGGCGGATGGACCGGCGGGTAGGCGACGGGTGCGGGCGAGCGACCCGGTAAGGGCCATGGACGCTGGCCCGCCCGCGACTACGAAGGCTAGCGAGCGGGCCTCACCACGCCCTCCACACAGGCTTATCTGTGCGTTGGAGGCGTGAGACGGGCGGTGGAGAATCGTCGTGGTCGACGCGCGCAGGGACGTCCGGACCTCGATCGGAGGGCCGACCTTGCGCCAGACGCACACAAGCGACACGTGGGACGGCTGTTCTGTCGGTTTCTTGCCTCGGGCGCACAGATGAGTGCCTGTGGTGCGTCCAGCGCACGAATCGGACACATTCGGCCACGGATCGGTCGCTTACGTGCACCTGACGCAACACGCGTCCACCTTTCCCGTCCCTCGGGACGGGATCGGTCGCATACGTGCACCTGACGCAACCCCCTCGCCCGGTTGGCGTCGTTCGGCCGCGGATCGGTCACTTACGCACACCTGACGCAACGGCGATCGCAATCCGCGAATCGGGTCGCGGCCAACCGCTCACCCCGGGTAGAGGAGCTGATGGCGGAAGCGTGTGTTCGGTCCCTGAACCCAGGTAGAAGAGCTGACGGCGGAAGCGTGTGGTCGGTCCCTGAACCCAGGTAGAAGAGGTGACGGCGAAAGCGTGTGTTCGGTCCCTCACCCCAGATAGAAGAAGCTGACGGCGAGGATCGTGTACACGCCCACGAGGACGCCGCCCTCGAGCCAGTTCGACTCTCCGTCCACGGCGATGAAGGT
>DASYTK010000017.1:0-32918 GCA_036002405.1 Candidatus Limnocylindrales bacterium | reverse complement strand
GACCGCCAGCACGATGGGCTCGAACATCACTTCCTCCGATCCCGACGACAGGGATCCCCCGAAATGACCGCCGCCCCCCTGCCGGGGCGGGCAATGCGGCGGCCTCCCGTGTGCCGGTGCTCGATGCGGCGTCGTCGCCGTCCGCTAGCCGAGCGACCCGGCCGTTGGATCTGGGGGCGACGCGTTGACGGTGTCTGGCTCGGAAGCCTAATCGCGCCCGGCAGAGAGCGTCAAACGCCAGGCCCTCGCGCCTGCCAGCCTCGCCTGACGACGTGCGGGGTCTCTCCGGCGACCTCTCGTGCAGCCGCCTGGGCACGGGGTTGCACTGGATGCACGTAACGAGCCTGCAAGACAAGGAAAACGTCGGATCCGTGCGTCGGATGCACGACGCGGCCGGATCCGTGCGGCGGGTGCACATTTCCGGCAGAACGGGTGCCCAACGCGTCGCTTACGTGCAACAGCAGCAAATTCGAAGAAGACATTCTCGAACAGGGTCTCGGCGGAGGGCTGAACGCCCGTCGTGGTGCGACCCCCTCTGCCCTTCAATCGTCCGAGCGACCCCGATTGCCAGGCGTCGCCGGTTAGTTCTCTCCGTTCGCGTCGGGGACGCTCGCCGACACCGTCCGGCAGACCTCGGGATCGAAGCCGTTGCGGGCCAGCAGGGCGTACGCCTTCTGCCGGCGCCTCCGCGCGTCCGGCTCGCGCAGCAGTGACGGCAGGCGCCGCTCGAGGAGCCGGCGAGCAGCCAGCTCGTCGACGCCGAGCTCCTCGTCGTCGTGGCCAGCATCCATGCCCCGGTGCACGGCCCGCCGGTCGCCAGCGTCTGCGTCTGTGCCCCGGTTCACGGCGCGCGGGCCCTCGCCTGAGCGGGATGCTGCGGCGCGTTCCGCCAACAGCTCGTCGACGATCGCCCGGTCCACGCCTTTGAGTGCCAGCTCATGGCGCAGGGCCGACTCTCCCCGAGGGCGGGCACGGTCACGGGACTCGACCCAGGCGCGCGCGAATGCCGCGTCGTCGAGAATGCCGAGCTCCATCAGCCGCGCCAGGACCTGCTCCACGATCCCGGCCGGATAGCCGAGGTGACGCAGGCGTCGGCGAGTCTCGCCCACCGATCGGGATCGCACGGCGAGGAATGCGGCCGCTGCCTCGGCGACGACGGCGGGATCGTCCACCTCGGAGCGACGGGCGCGGCGATCGGCGGCCCGCTCGGCTCGGCGGAAAGGCATCTCAGGAGGCGGTCACGGACGTCGAAGCTGTTGCAGATGCGTCCGTCGGCCTCGCGCCGGGGCCGCGGCTGCCCTGAGCCTCGCGCTATTCGGCCTCGGCGATGCCCTCCACGGGGACCTCGATCGTGGCCACCTTGCCCCGGATGTCGGACTCCAGGCGCTCCCCGATGTCGGCGTTCTGCTTCAGGAAGTCCTTGGCCTGCTCGCGTCCCTGGCCAAGGCGGGTGTCCCCGTAGGTGAACCAGGCACCGGTCTTGTTGACGATGCCCGAGGCGACCCCGACGTCAAGCAGACCACCTTCGCGGGAGATCCCCTCCCCATACATGATGTCGAACTCGGCGACGCGGAACGGCGGAGCGACCTTGTTCTTCACGACCTTCACCCGGGCCCGGTTGCCGATCGCTTCCGTACCCGACTTGATCGTCTCGATCCGGCGGATGTCGAGCCGGACGCTGGCGTAGAACTTCAAGGCCCGACCGCCCGGCGTCGTCTCCGGGTTCCCGAACATCACCCCGATCTTCTCGCGCAACTGGTTCGTGAAGACGAGCGCCGTGTTCGAGCGGCTGACCGCGCCCGTGAGCTTGCGCAGGGCCTGGCTCATCAGGCGAGCCTGGATGCCGACGAACGAGTCTCCCATCTCGCCCTCGATCTCGGCGCGGGGAACGAGCGCCGCGACCGAGTCGACGACGACGCAGTCCACCCCGCCCGAGCGGATGAGCGTCTCCGTGATCTCGAGTGCCTGCTCGCCCGTGTCCGGCTGGCTCACGAGCAGCTCGTCGACGTCGACGCCGCAGCTGCGCGCATAGTGGGGATCGAGGGCGTGCTCGACGTCGATGAAGGCGGCGACCCCGCCCCGTCCCTGGGCCTCGGCGATGATGTGCTGACAGACGGTCGTCTTGCCGGACGACTCCGGCCCGAAGATCTCGGTGATCCTCCCCCGCGGCACGCCACCCACCCCGAGGGCAAGATCGAGCGCGATCGAGCCGGTGGGGATCGAGTCGACCTGCTGGCGCTCGGACGAGCCGAGCTTCATGATCGACCCGCGGCCGAACTGCTTCTCGATGGCCAGGATCGCCGCGTCGACGGCGCGCGAGCGATCCGATGTGCCTCGCTCGGCGCGCTCCACTCCGTCCCCTTCTACCGGGGTGCCGGTCCTCAGGATGGTCATGCCTGGTCGTTCCTCCACGGCTTGACCGAGGGCCGACTCGCTACGCCTGCGCCTCCTCGTCCTCCTCGAAGCGGGGCTTCCGCTTCGGCTTGATCACCTCGACGGTGGGAGGCGGCGCCTCCAGCAGGGACTGGAGCTTCGGCTTCTCGAGGGCGGCCTTCGGCTTCTTCTTGACTTCGCGGCGCCCTGGGACCTTCGATGCCATGGCTACCTGCGCCTCCCGGGTCGCGTCGCCACGGTAGACGGCGCGCCTTCACGCTGATGGAACCGGCGGTTCGCGCCAGCTTACGTGTCACTTCTCGCCGACGCTCCGGAGGCCTCACGAGCAGGCTCTGCGATGGCGCTCGCGCGGACCGACGAGGGGAACGTCCCGGCGGCGATCGCCTCCCGGATCCTGGCCATGAAGTCTAGGGTGAAGGTCAGGTTGTGACAAGTCGCGAGCCGGTAGGCGAGGAGCTCGTCGGCCCGGAAAAGGTGGGCCAGGTAGGCCCGTGAGAACGACCGACAGAGCCGGCAGCGGCAGCCTTCCTGGACCGGGCGCGGGTCGTCGAGGAAGCGAGCGTTCCTGAGGTTCAGGCGGGCGCCGGGCACCCAGAGCGTGCCATTCCGGGCCACGCGTGCGGGGAGCACCGAGTCGAAGAGGTCGACCCCCCGATCGACCGCCTCCACGAGGTCCGCCGGCGAGCCCAGTCCCATCAGGTAGCGTGGGCGCGGATCCTCGGCCAGGAGCGGAACGACCACCTCGAGCGCGTCCGCTCGCTGGCTCGGCGTCTCGTCCCCGGCCAGGCCGCCGATGCACAGCCCGTCGAACGGGAGAGCCGCGATCGCTCGAGTCGAGGCAGCGCGCAAGTCCGCCTCCAGGCCGCCCTGGATGATCCCGAAGAGCGCCTGATCGGTCCGCCCGTGTGCCGCCAGCGACCGCGCCGCCCAGCGATGGGTCCGCTTCGTCGCCTCGGCGACCTCGGCGCGAGTCGAAGCGTGGGGGGGGACGGGCTGGTCGAAGCAGACGGCGATGTCGGACCCGAGCGCCTCCTGGATCGCGATCGAGAGCTCCGGCGTGAACCGGTGAAGCGAGCCGTCGAGATGGGAGCGGAACGTCACCCCCTCGTCGTCCACCGAGCGCAGGCCCGCCAGGCTGACGACCTGGAAGCCGCCCGAGTCGGTCAGGATCGGCCGATCCCAGCCCATGAAGCGATGGAGACCGCCAAGCCGTGCGATCCGCTCGTGTCCGGGGCGCAGGTAGAGGTGGTAGGTGTTCGCCAGGATCAGGCTCGCACCCACCTCGACGAGATCGTCGGGGTCCAGCGCCTTCACCGTCGCGTTCGTGCCGACCGGCATGAAGGCCGGCGTCTCGACGACCCCGTGCGGCGTCCTGAGACGGCCGACGCGGGCGCGGGTCCCTGTTTCCGCCCTGGCGGGGACGACGACCTCGAAAACGACCGGTCGATCCCCGGGCTCCACGGGGCGGGCGGCCACCGCCGAGCCGATCACCCGCGCGTCGCGAGAATCAGGGCCGAGCCGGGGGCCCGGAGGAGCCCGGTCCTCCGGATCCCCCGGAAGCCCGCCACGCTCAGCCACCGCTCGATGTCGTCGCTGCGATAGACCCGCCCACCCATGAGGTGGTGGTAGCCGAGGGCGAAGAGCCCGACCGTCGCGGCCGCCATCGAGCCGACGACGAGGTCGCTCATCTGGTCCCAGACGACGATCAACCCGCCCGGGTTGATCGAGGCGGAGAGCCGCTCGATCAAGGCCCTGTTCACGTCGTCGTGGTGGGCATGGAGGATGTTGAAGAGGAGCACGACGTCGTAGCCCGAGCCGAGTCGATCCCGGAGGTAATCCGCCTCTTCGATCGTGATCCGTTCCTCGAGCCCGGCTTCGGCGACGTTCGTCCGGGCCGTCTCGAGGGGACCAGGCAGGTCAACGACGGTGGCCGAGAGCTGGGCATAGCGGCGGCAGAAGCGGATGCTGTGGAGGGCGTGCGAGCCGCCGACGTCGAGGAGGCGCCGGGCGTGCTCCGAGAGGGCGACCTTGGAGACGATCTCATCGCCCGCGAGCTCCGCGAGCACCTCGAGCCAGGCCTGGAAGTCGCGGCTGAGATTCGGGAGGCGCTCGAGCCGCTTGTAGAAGGGCTCCCGGGGCCGGCCGGTTCGGACCGAGTCCTCGAGCCCCTGCCAGAGCTCGAACGCGGCCGCCTCGAAGAACCGTGCCGCGGCCACGAGGCTCACGGGAGAGGAACGCAGGAGCCACTTCGCAGTGAGCGGACTGTTCCGATAGCGCTCCCGCCGGCGGGTCACGTAGCCCAGGCCGTCGAGCGCGAGCAGGAGTGACTCGGTGCCGCCCTCGTCGGCGCCGATCGCACGTGCCACTTCGGCCGTGCTCCTGGCTCCTCCCGCCAGGGCCTCGAACACGCCCAGCCGCAAGGCGGCCGAGACGGTGCGTAGGCCGAGCG
The DNA here is from genome assembly GCA_036002405.1 of Candidatus Limnocylindrales bacterium. Classification (GTDB taxonomy): domain Bacteria; phylum Chloroflexota; class Limnocylindria; order Limnocylindrales; family CSP1-4; genus DASYTK01. The sequence continues at coordinate 28,075 of DASYTK010000017.1, read as the reverse complement.
CTCCGAGATAGTCGAGGACCACACCCGGGGCCTGGTTCGACCGAAGCGCGAGGCGCTCGTAGGCGTTCGGGACGATGGGCATCGCTATCCGGTGATCTCGGCGGTTTCGGTGACGAGGGCAGCGATCCCGAGCGCGAGCACGAGGTAGGCCGCCGTCAGGCCCAGCGAGAGAGCCGGATCGAGGAGCTGCGTCCCGACGGTGGCGGCCTGCTCCGGTGTCGCGACGAGCGAGCTCGAGACCGTGAAGGGCAGGTAGCGCGACTGCTGAGGCAGCGCGACGCTGACGAACTGCTCCAGGACGTAGAGGGCGATGCCCGCCCCCACGCCGGCCAGCTGGCTTCGGGCCACGGTAGCCACGCCGAAGCCGATCGCGGCCTGTTCGACGAGGCCGAGCCAGGCCAGGCCGACAAGGCCCGGCAGGCCGGCCAGGAACTCGCCGCTCAGCGAGGGCGCGGGGACGCCGGCCATCGCCGAGGCCAGGAGGAGGAGGGCGAGGCCGACCGCGAAGGCCACGATGAGGCCGAGCAGGACGACGATCGCGATGGCCGCAAACGTGGTCAGGACGTAGCGGCTCCGGCTTTCTCCCCGCGCCACGACGACGCGCAGCGTGCCCCAGGTCCACTCCGCGCCGCCGACCGCGCCGGCATAGGCAAGGGCGAGGAGCCCGCCGAGTCCGAGGAGGAACCCGAGCAGGACTCGGACCGCGGTCTCGTCACGGAGGAACGTCTCGATCTGGGCGCGCTGCCGCTCGTCTGGGATCTGGTTCGCCGAGGCTCCCAGGGCCAGGTAGAAGAGAGCGAGGATCGCGAGCAGGATGAGCGCGACGACCCAGCTCGCCGGGCGCCGGGCGAGCTTCCGGAGTGCCGCAGCCAGGAGCCTCACGGCGGGGTTCCGGCGCCGCCGAAGGGCGCCACGGCTGCGATCTCTCGTTCATCTGGCCGGCCGGTCAGCGAGAGGAAGAGAGACTCGAGATCGCTCGTCGCCTCGACCCGGCTGGCATAGATGCCGGCTGTCGCGAGCCGTCGGTTGACCTCGCCGGAGCGGTCGGGGGCGACGCGGACGGTCAGGGTCGTACCCTCGGGACCCTGTGTGGGACCCTCGAGCCCGGCACTTCCCGGGACTGCGGCGAGGACCTCGGCTGCTCGGGAACCCTCGTCGGTCGCGACCCGCACCCTGACGGCCGCGCCCTCCGCCAGGAGCTGGTCGAGCCGTCCCTCGCGAACGAGGCGGCCGGCGGCGATGATCCCGACGACGTCGGCGAGCTGCTCCACCTCGGGCAGGATGTGGCTCGAGAGGAGCACGGTCGTGCCGCGCGAGGTCAGGAGCCGGAGGAGCGCCCGCATCGCGACGATTCCGGCCGGGTCGAGGCCGTTTGCCGGCTCGTCGAGCAGCAGCAGGGGTGGGTCGTTCAGGAGGGCGGCCGCGATCCCCAGCCGCTGCTTCATCCCCAGCGAGTAGGTGTCGTAACGATCCGCGGCGCGGTCGCCGAGGGCGACGAATTCGAGCACCTCATCGATCCGGCCGCGCTCGACCGGCGGACCGGTCGCAGCGATCGCGCGGAGGTTGTCGCGTCCCGAGAGATACGGGTAGAAGGCGGGCACCTCGATCAGTGACCCGACCTCGAAGAGGCGGCGCCGATCCCGCCAGCTGAAGGGACGGCCCAGGAGCTCGATCGTCCCCGCGTTCGGGCGAAGGAGGCCGACGAGGAGCCGGAGGGTGGTCGTCTTCCCCGCTCCGTTCGGCCCCAGGAAGCCGTACACGATGCTGCGCGGCACGCTCAGGTCGAGCCCGTTCAGGGCGGGACGCGCTCCGTACCGCTTCGTCAGGCCGCGGGTCGCGACGGCGAGTCCGTGTGCGGCGATCCGGTCGGCGGGCCTCGCGCTCGCGACGGCCGACCCGCCGGCGGCCGAGGTCACGAGTCGATCGGCTCGGTCGACTCAGCGGCGCGACCCTCGCTCGTCATCCCGTCCCAGAAGCCCGGATCCTGGCGATCCTGGCGGCGGGGAGGCGGGATCTCGTAGCCGTGGCGCCGGAGATGCTCGCGCGCGGCTTCGGTCGCGACGCGGCCCTGGGGCGTTCGATCGAGGAAGCCGACCTGGAGCAGGTACGGCTCGTAGACGTCCTCGACCGTCTCGATCTCCTCCCCCAGCACGGCCGCGAGCGCGGCGCCTCCGACAGGACCGGAGGCGAACTTCTGGACGATCGCCGCCAGGAGCCGCCGGTCGGTGGTGTCGAGACCCACGTCGTCGATGTCCATCGCCTGCATCGCCGAATCCGCCTCGCGAACCGTGATCCGGCCATCGGCGTTCACCTCGGCCCAGTCGCGGACCCGCTTCAGGAGGCGGTTGACGACGCGCGGTGTCCCTCGGCCACGTCGCGCGAGGACCTCGATCGCCGGTGGCTCGATCTCGACGTCCAGGATCCCAGCCGAGCGGCGCACGATCGCGGAGAGGTCTGCCTGTTCGTAGTAGTCGAGGCGGTGGATCGCACCGAAGCGATCGCGAAGGGGCGACCCGATTCGCCCGACCCGCGTCGTGGCGCCCACGACGGTGAACGGCTTGAGCGAGAGGCGCAACGACCGCGCGGTCGGGCCCTTGCCGATCATCACGTCGATCGCGAAATCCTCCATCGCCGGGTAGAGGATCTCCTCGACCGAGTGCGGCAGCCGATGGATCTCGTCGATGAAGAGGACGTCACGCTCCTCGAGGTTCGTGAGGATCGCGGCGAGGTCGCCCGGCCGCTCGATCGCGGGACCGCTCGAGGGATGGAGGTTCACGCCGAGCTCGCGGGCGATGATGATCGCGAGCGTCGTCTTGCCCAGCCCGGGCGGTCCGTGGAGGAGGACGTGATCGGCCGCCTCTCCCCGCTGTCGGGCCGCCTCGAGGAGGATCGCCAGGTTGTGCTTGACCTGGGTCTGACCGACGTACTCGTCGAGTGAGCGCGGTCGGAGGGTGGAGTCCACGGCGGCATCCTCGACCGCCAGGGTCGCCGCTCCGAGGGGGCGGGGATCCTCCATCGGCCGAGAGTCTAGCAGCGCACCGGCTGGAACATCTGTTCGATTATGCGCCCCCCGTTCGCGCGTGTGGGGCGCGGAGCGCCCCGGAGGATCCGACGCCTGCGTCAGATCGCGCCGAGGCGCTCCAGCGGGAACGGTGGCTGTGCCAGGGGCCGCAAGGCGAGCCGGAGGAGCAGGAGCGGGCTGTCGTCGCCGGCGATCCGGTTCGACTTCAGCTCATCGCACCCGGCGCAGCGGTGGATCAATACCCACTCGCCGTCGCCGCGCACGGTGATCGCGATCGGCTCCATCGAGGCGTGGCAATCCGAGGCACGATCGCCGGGCTCGACGTCGACGTGGCGGCTCCAGAGACAGACCGGGCAGTGGTTGCGGTGCGCCGTCCCCGGTGCCGAAGCGGGCACGTCGAGCCCGCAATGGACGCACCGGAACGAGGCGGGCTCGCGCCCCGCCCGATCTCCACCACGGCGCTGAAGGCGTGGTGAGACCTCGTTCCGCTCGAGCGGATCGAGGAAGGTCCGTTCTTCGGGGTCGAGTCGGCGGAGCTGGTTGCTTCGCCGGAATGTGCGGCTCACGGGAGACTCCACGGTGTGCGAAGGGGAATCGCATCCTTCGCGTCGTGCACCGGCTCCCGGACACGAGAGAGCCGTCCCCGCTTCGGGACGGCTCCAGGCTGCCGAGCTCGGCGACCCGTGGGTCGCCTGGGGCCTAGCTCCTCGAGCGGTCGTCCTTCCGGGGGCGCGACGCGAGGGCCGCGACAACGGGTCCTGACATGTCCGCCTCCGTTCGAGGGAGCGATCGGCGCTCCATGACCGGGCGCAAGTATCTATCCCGCGGCCCGGAAGTCAAGGGGTGCCCGCTCGGCGTTCGAGGCTCTTCCTCAGAGCGTGGCTCAGCCGCGGCGCAGGACGCGGAGCGCGGCCTTGACCCGCTCCTCGAGCGACTGGCCGACCGCCATCGAGGCGACGGCTCCACGCGCCGCCTCGCGGGCCTCGCCGGCCGAGTAGCCCAGGGCCTGGAGCGCGGCCATGACCTCGCTCTCGCCACCGGCCGTCCGCCCGTCCCCCGACGCTGCCAGGCTAGCCGCGGCGACCTTCTCCTTCAGCTCGAGCACGATCCGGGCTGCGAGCTTCTTGCCCACCCCGGACACGGCCGTGAGTACGGCGTCGTCACCTTCGTAGATCGCGAGCTGGAGATCGGCCACGGCGCGCGAGCCCACGATCGCCAGCGCGACCTTCGGGCCGACCCCCGTCACGGTCATGAGGAGCTCGAAGAAGCCGAGTTCCTCGGGCGTCCGGAAACCGTAGAGCGCCTGCTGGTCCTCCCGAACGAGATGGTGGGTATGGAGCTTCAGCGTCGCGCCACTCCGCGCCGCGGCCAGCGTCTGGGGGCCAGCGAAGACCCGGTAACCGATCCCGCCCACATCGAGGACGACGGAGTCAGGGGCGACGCGCGCCACGGTCCCCTCGAGTGAGGCGATCATCGGGAGGCGTGCCCGAGGTACGCCACGGTCCCCTCGAGCGAGGCGATCATCCGGGCGACGCGATCATCAGGGCGACGCGATCACGAGATCCGGTGTGCACTGCGCCGTTTGCGCCGGAAGCACGTATCCGCGACCGAAGGGCCCAGGCAGCGCCGAACCCCTCGCTCGCTGGCACGGGCGTGCTCGGGACGCAAGCGACGGCCAGGGGACTATCCCTGACGCCCGCTGCCTGGCAGATACGTGCGCGCACCGCAAACCAGAGCGCTGGCCCGGGGTAGTCCGAGGTACGTTGCCCGAGGCGCAACCGGCGGCGCGGCTGACGAGTGACGCCCGGGCTGCCGCGCCTGGGCGACCCGTAGCCTGGGTCGGTTGCCATGCCCCGGATTTGCGCCGAGGCCCTCAGGCTGCCGGCCGTTCGGCGTGGGCCAGGCAGATCGCGACCGCGAGCGCGTCCGCCGCGTCGTCGGGCCGGGGCAAGGCGGGCATCCCGAGCAGGACCTGGACCATCCGCTGGACCTGGCCCTTGTCCGCCCGACCGTACCCGGTCACGGCGATCTTCACCTCGTGCGGTCCGTATTCGTGCACGATGATCCCGTGGCGGGCGGCGGCCAGGAGGACCGCGCCTCGGGCCTGGCCAACCGCGAAGGCGGACTGGGCGTTCCGGTTGAAGAAGATGCGCTCGACGGCGACGAGATCGGGCCGGTGCGCCGTGATCAGTGCCTCGACCGCCTCGTGGATCGCCAGGAGGCGCTGCGGCAGGGCCCACTCGACAGGCGTCTCGAGCGTCCCATAGTCCACCGCTCGCAGGCGGGCGCCCTCCCGCTCGACGAGCCCGTAACCCGTGACGGCGGTGCCGGGGTCGATGCCGAGAACGATCATCGGGCGGCCGGCAGCCGACCGCGGCGCATCAGGCGGAGGCCGCCTCGGCGAAGACCTCGTCAGGGATCTCGAAGTTCGCGGAGACCCGCTGGACGTCGTCGTGGTCTTCGAGGCTCTCGATCAGGCGGAGGTTCTGGCGGGCGACCGCCGGGTCCACCTGGATGACGTTCTTCGCCTGCATCGTGAGCTCCGCCGACTCGACCCGATAGCCGGCCGATTCGATCGCCCGGCGGACGGTCTCCAGGGCCGTCGGCTCGGTGTAGACCTCGAGCGGCTCGTCCTCCGTGTCGACGTCGACGGCCCCGGCGTCGATCGCCGCCAGGGCGACCTCGTCGGGGTCATTGCCGTCGCGAGAGATCGTCACGACGCCACGCGGCTCGAACTGCCAGGCGACGGAGCCGGCGCCGGCCAGCTGCCCACCCGACTTCGAGAAGATCGAGCGGACGTCGGCGGCGGTGCGGTTCCGGTTGTCCGTGGCAGCTTCCACGAGGAGCGCCACGCCGCCGGGTCCATACCCTTCGTAGACGATCTCCTCGAAGCTCTCGGCCTCGCCCGCGCCGCTGGCGCGCTCGATCGCGCGCTTGATGTTGTCGGCCGGCATGTTCGCCCCGCGCGCGCGCTCGATCGCGAGGCGGAGTCGGAAGTTCGCGTCGGGCTCCGGTCCGCCCTCGCGCGCCGCGATCGCGATCTCGCGCGCCAGGCGGGTGAAGACCTGCCCCCGCTTCGCGTCGTTCGCGCCTTTCTGGCGCCGGATCTGGGACCACTTCGAATGGCCGGACATCGCGGCGGATTCTACTATCATGACCCTTCCGCTCCGGGCTCCGCGAGCCTGCGCCCGAGCCGCCGAAGAGCTGGTCATCGCGGCGTCCGAAGCCCACGGACGGCACCCGCGAATCACGCCCGCCATCACGGAGGCCCTCCGTCGCATGAAGAGCGTCGACCTGCCGAACCTTCGCAACGTCGTCCTTGCCGGCCACGCCGGCTCGGGCAAGACGACCCTTGCCGAGCATCTCCTCCACACCGCCGGAGCGACCAGCCGGCTGGGCAAGGTCGACGATGGGACGTCGACGCTCGACTTCGAGCCGGAGGAGCAGAAGCGACGTTTCTCGCTCTCCCTGGCGACCTGTTCCCTCGAGCATGATGGACACCGGGTGACGCTCCTCGACACGCCCGGCTACGCGGACTTCGTGGGCGAGGTCGTGAGCGGCTTCGCCGCCGCGGACGGTGCGCTGATCGTCATGGACGCCTCGTCGGGGATCGAGGCGGGCCTCGAGACCGCGGTCACGCTCGGCCGGCGGACCGGCACGGCGGCGCTCTTCGTCCTCACCCGCTGCGACCGGGAGAACGCGGATCCGACCGCGGCACTCGACGCCCTGCGCAGCGCCTTCGGGACGAAGATCGCGCCCCTCCACGTGGCGATCGGAAAGGGCGACGGCTTCCGTGGCTACGTCGACCTCGTCCACCGGAAAGCGTACGCCTATGAGAAAGGGCAGCGCCAGGAAGTGCCGATCCCCGAGGAGCTCGCCGCGGAGGTCGGCCGGAGGCGGGACCAGCTCCTGGAGGCGGCCGCAGAGGCGGACGACGACGTCCTGACGAAGTACCTCGAGGGGGAAGAGGTGAGCGACGCCGAGCTGGAGGCCTGCCTCCACAAGGGCGTCCGGGAGAGGATCCTCGCCCCGGTATTCGTCTCCTCGGCGGCCAGGGACGTCGGCGTCCCGGGCATCCTCGACGCGATCGTGACGTACCTTCCCTCCCCCGTCGAAGGTCAGGGTTCCACTGCCGTCGACGGATCGGGCAAGGAGGAGACGCTGCCGGCCGACCCGAACGGACCGCTCGTCGTTCGAGCCTTCAAGACGGCGGCCGACCCGTTCGTGGGCCGGCTCACCTACTTCCGGGTCCACTCGGGGACCCTCCGGTCGCACGATCACGCGTGGAACCCGAATCGACGGGAAGAGGAGAGGATCGGGCAGGTCCTCGCCATCCAGGGCAAGGATCAGGACGCCGTCGGGGAGATCCGGGCCGGCGAGATCGGCGGTGTCGCGAAGCTCGTCCACACCCAGACCGGCGACACCCTCACCTCGAAGGAGCGGCCGTACACGCTCCCGGACCTTCCCTTCCCCCAGCCGAACCTCCCGATGGCCGTCGATCCCGAATCCAAGGCCGACCTGGACAAGCTGAGTACCGCCCTCGCGAGGCTCCAGGAGGAGGACCGGACGGTCCGGGTCGAGCGCCAGCCGGAGACGGGCGAGCAGGTCCTCTGGGCACAGGGCGACAACCATTTCGCGGTGATCACGGAACGCCTGAAGCGGAAGTTCGGGGCGGCGATCCTGACCCGCGCACCGCGCGTCCCGTACCGCGAGACGATCCGGGGCCGGACCCAAGTCGAGGGCCGGCACAAGAAGCAGACCGGTGGCCACGGCCAGTTCGGGCACGTCTGGCTGGAGATCGAGCCCAATCCGGGCGGGGGGGTGGCGTTCGCCCAGCGAGTGGTCGGCGGAGTCGTACCCCGTCAGTACTTCGCGGGCGTCGAGAAGGGCGTCCGAGAGGTCGCCGCGAAGGGCCCGCTGGCCGGCTATCCGGTCGTCGACTTCAAGGCGACGCTCTACGACGGCTCCTATCACACGGTCGATTCGGACGAGCTCTCCTTCAGGCTCGCCTCGGCGATGGCGACCCGGAGGGGTATCCAGGAAGCCGATCCGGTCCTGCTCGAGCCGATCATGGACGTCGAGGTGCGCGTCCCCGAGGCGTTCATGGGCGACGTCAATCGCGATCTGAACTCGCGTCGTGGGCGGGTGCTGGGGATGGAATCGGGTGGTGACGACACGCAGGTCGTTCGTGCCCACGTCCCGCAGGCGGAGCTTTTCTCGTATGCCACCGAGCTTCGCTCCCTGACCGGGGGCCGCGGCATGTTCAAGGCTGCCCTCGACCATTACGAGGAGGTTCCCGGCCACGTGGCCCAGCGGGTGATCTCGGCCCACGAGAAGGAGGCCGAGCCCGCCGGTCGCTGAGCGTCGGGAGCCGCGCGGCGTCCTTCCCGGTCGGGCTCTGGGCCACGACACCGAGCGCGTCTGGCAGCGCCAGCCTCCCGTCGTAGAGGGCTCGCCCGAGGATCGCCCCACCGAAGCCGCGCCTGGCCAGCGCCCGGAGGTCCGCGAGCGATCCGACCCCGCCCGAGGCGATCACGCCCGCCGCGCCGACCACGTCGGCGACCCGGTCGAGAAGATCCAGGTCGGGGCCCGACAGCAGCCCGTCGCGACCGATCGCCGTGACGACGAACGTGCCAATCCCGGCCGAGTGGAGGCGCCTGGCCGTCTCGACGAAATCTGTTCCCCGGGCGCCCGGTCGCCACGCTTCCCCGACCGCCAGCCCGTCGCGAACGTCGAGAGCGGCAACGATCCGCTCGCGCCCGTATACCTCGACGAGCCGTCCGGCCCAGCCCGGGTCCGCGAGCAGCCCGGAACCCAGCACGACCCGGTCGGCGCCCTGCGCGAGCGCCCCGGCAACGGACCCATCTGTTCGCAGTCCGCCCGCCACCTGGCAGGGCACCCCCGCCGCCGCGACGAGCCGCTCGATGAGCTCGATCTGGACGCGTCGTCCCTGTCGGGCGCCGTCGAGATCGACGATATGGAGGCGGGTCGCCCCCTCCCCCACCCAGCGCCGCACGGCCGCCAGCGGGTGGCTCCCGTACTCGGTCTCCCGGTCGAACTCCCCCCGTTCCAGCCGGACGACCTTACCTGCGCGCAGGTCGATCGCCGGGATCAGCTCCACCGTCGCCCTGCCGGCTTGACGGCGCCGCCGCTCGCCTGATAGCGTGTTAGCACGTTACTACGCTAGCACAGCGAACCGGCGGGAGGAAAGGCATCGGTGCTGGTGGGACCGGAGGACTGGCGCACCCGGGCCGCGGACGAGCTGCTCGACGCGATCGTCGCCCTGCCCGATCGGGAGGAGGCGGCGCGATTCATGCGCGACCTCTGCACGCTTCGTGAGCTCCGCGAGCTGGCGCAGCGCTGGGCGGTCGTCCGCCTCCTCGACGAGGGCCGGCACTACTCGGAGATCGCCCGCGAGACGGGGGCGAGCACGGCCACGATCACCCGGATCGCCGCCTGGCTCCATCACGGGACGGGCGGCTATCGTTCGGCTCTCGCACGCGACGTGCGGCGGAGGCGTCGGGGAAGCTCCGCGGAGGCGCGCGCGGCGGCCGCGCCCCGGGGCCGTCCGTGAGCGCCGTCGCCCCGGGGCCGTCCGTGAGCGCCGTCGCCCCGGCCAGGGCGCGGGAGGAGGTTCGCACCGAGAGCCGGGTCCGGCTCGCGGTCCCGAACAAGGGGCGGCTGGTCGAGCCCACGATCGCCTTGCTCCGCGACGCCGGGCTCGTGTTCGAGGACCACGAGCGCTCGCTCGTGAGCCATTGCGAGAACCACCCGCTGGACATCCTCTTCGTGCGCACGGAGGACGTCGTAGAGTTCGTGAGCGACGGCGTGGCCGAGCTCGGGATCACGGGCACGAACCTGCTGGCCGAATCGGGCGTCGACCTCCCCATCCTCGCGCAACTCGGCTACGGGCGTTGCCGGCTCGAGGCGGCCGTTCCCTCAGACGCGCCGCAGCGAACACTCGAGGACCTGGCGGGGCTTCGGCTCGCCACGAGCCACCCTCGGACGGCCGCGCGGACCCTGGCCGAACGGGGGATCGCGGCGGAGATCGTGCCCCTCTCCGGGGCGGTCGAGGTCGCTCCACGGATGGGTCTCGCCGACGGCATCGTCGACCTCGTGTCCACCGGCTCGACCCTCGTCATGAACGGGCTCCGGTCCCTGGGCGTGCTCCTCGCGAGCGAGGCGATCCTCGTGACCTCCGACGAGGCCCGGCGCGGTCGCGCGGAAGCCGTCGCTCACCTGACCACGATGCTCGAGTCGGTCACGGCGGGACGGCGTCGGAAGTACCTGATGATGAATGCGCCGCGCTCGGCGCTCGAGGAGATCGAGGCGGTCCTCCCGGGCCTCGAGTCGCCCAGCATCATCCCGCTCGCCCACGAAGGGATGGTCGCCGTCCACGCCGTGGTCGGCGCCGACGAGGTCTGGGGCCTCCTGGCGCGGCTTCGGTCGGCCGGCGCCTCCGGCATCCTCGTCGTGCCCATCGAGAAGCTCCTCCCGTGACGCTCGCCAATCAGCCCCTATCCGGCCCGGCGACGCTGATCCGCCGCCTCCGGCTGGAGGACCTCTCGGCCGCTCAGCGGCGGGCGCTCCTCGAGCGGGCTCCGGTCGCCGGGCGCGACATCCGCTCGACCGTGCGCGGGATCATCGACGAGGTCCACCGAGGTGGGGACGATGCCCTCCGGGCCGTGAATGCGCGCCTCGGCGGAGGCCTGCCGCGGCATCGGGGCAAGGCGCCGCTGACCGTGGCACCGCTGATCCTCCGCGCGGCGTTCGCCGAAGCCTCGGAGGAGCTCCGGACGGCCCTCGAGACGATGGTCGCGCACATCGAGCGGTTCCACGAGGCCCAGGTTCCCGAGCGGATCGACTGGGTCGACACGGCGCCCGGGATCCGGGTCGGGCGGGCGTGGCGGGCGCTCGACCGGGTCGGGATCTACGTGCCCGGAGGGGAGGCCGCCTATCCGTCCTCGCTCCTGATGACGGTGATCCCGGCCCGGCTCGCAGGAGTCCGTGAGATCGCCCTCGCCAGCCCGGCCGCCCGTGATGGCAGCCTCTCGCCGGCGCTCCTGGCGGCTGCCTCGCTCCTCGGCGTCGAGGAGTTCTACGTGATGGGCGGGGCCCAGGCGATCGCGGCCCTCGCCTACGGCACCGAGACGATCCGGCCGGTCGACAAGATCGTGGGGCCAGGGAACGCCTGGGTGACGGCCGCCAAGCTGGAGGTCTTCGGCGTCGTCGGCATCGACCTGCCGGCGGGACCGTCCGAGGCGATGGTCCTCGCCGACGCCTCGGCCGACCCGGCCCTCGTGGCGGCCGACCTCCTCAGCCAGGCCGAGCACGGCAGCGATTCGGCCGCCGTCCTCGTGACGACCTCGCCACGACTGGCGGACGGCGTCGAGGTCGAGCTCGCCCGGCAGCTCGAACGCCTGCCGCGGCAGGAGTTCCTGCGCCGCTCTCTGGGCACGGCCGGACTCATCCTCGAGACGGACCACCTCGAGGAGGCGCTCGAGTTCGCGAACGACTATGCGCCCGAGCACCTGTCGATCGTGACCGAGGATCCCCGTGCCGCGTTCGAGCTCGTCCGTCACGCCGGGTCGGTGTTCCTCGGGCGATACGCCCCAGAGTCGGCGGGCGACTACGCGACCGGATCGAACCACGTCCTTCCGACGGGGCGGCTTGCCCGAGCCTATGGGCCGCTGTCCGTCGAGGCGTTTGGGAAGTTCGTCCAGGTCCAGGAGTTGACCGAGGACGGGCTGTCGCGCATCCGGCGGTCCGTCGCCGTGGTGGCCGAGGCCGAGGGCCTGAGCGCCCACCGGCGAGCGGTCGAGATCCGCTTCCCGCCGCCAGCGGAGGCGGTCCGGCCACCGGCACGACCTGCCCGCCAGCGTCCCGGCGAGCCCAGTGGGGCGCGTCCACGGCGCGTGCCGAAGGGAGGCCGCGATGGCCGCTGAGCCGACGGCCGGGGCCTCGCAGGTCTACACCTGGGAACCTTCGAACGCCGCGATCGCCAGACGCTACGGGCTCGAGCGCGGGCAGATCGTCCGCTTCGACACGAACACCGCCGCAACGCCTCCGGAGGGGATCGAGGCGCTCCTCTGCGGTCCCTTCGATCCTCCCCTGAACGAGTACCCCGACAGCTCATACGAGGACCTCACCGCGGCGATCGCGCGGTATGCCGGCGTGATGCCCACAGAAGTCCTCGTGGCCGCGGGCGCGGATGAGGCGCTTGACATCTGTGCCAAGACGTTCCTGTCCGCGGGCACCGCGGCCCTCGTGCCCGTCCCGACGTACGCGATGTACGGGGTCCTCACCTCGCAGCGAGAGGCGCGGATCGTGGCCGTGCCGCGGCTTGGCCCCGAGGCCGGCTTCGCCCTCGATCTCGACCGCCTCGCCGAGTCCCTGCCGACGGCGCATCTCGTCTGGCTCTGCGCACCGAACAACCCGACGGGCGCCCCCGAACCCGCCGGGGCGATCGAGCAGGTACTCCAGCTGGCCGGGCGCACGGAGGACGCGGCGGGTGCGCCGGTCGTCGTCGTGGACGAGGCCTACCACGAGTTCACGGGCCAGACGGTCGTCGCCCTGCGGAGTCGCCATCCGAACCTGGTCGTCGTGCGCACGCTCTCCAAGGGCTTCGCCCTGGCGGGCATCCGCGTGGGCTACGCGATCGCGACCCGCGAGACGATCGCCCGACTGGAGCGACTTCGCCCGCCGGGAAGCATCTCGACGATCTCCGCGCAGCTCGCCGCCGCCGCGCTCGCCGACCCCTCGATCGCGCGTCGGGCCGTGGCAGCGGTCGCCGCCGAGCGTGGCCGGCTCGCGGATGGCCTGGCCGGGATCGGCTGGACGCCGCTCCCGAGCGTCACGAACTTCGTTCTCGTCCGGGTCGGCGACCACGGCGCCGCGGAGGTCGCGGCCGACCGGCTGCTCCGAGCCGGGATCGTGCCCCGGACGTTCGGGCCGGCGAACCCATTGCGCGGTCACCTCCGCCTGACGGTCCGATCCCGCTCCGAGAATGACCGGCTCCTCGAGGTCCTGGCCGCGTGAACGGCGGCCGGCGCGCGATCGTCGCCCGACGGACCCGCGAGACGAAGGTCCGGGTCGTCCTCGACCTCGACGGGACGGGTGAGGCCAAGGTGCGGACGGGGATCGGCTTCTTCGACCATCTGCTCGCCTCATTCGCACAGCACGCCCTTTTCGATCTCGAGCTCGAGGCAGCCGGCGACCTCGAGGTCGACGAGCACCACACGGTCGAGGACACGGCGCTCTGCCTGGGGCAGGCGCTCGACGAGGCGCTCGGGGAGCGGTCCGGCATCCGGCGCTTCGGCGATGCCGGGGTGCCCATGGACGAGGCGCTCGCGAGGGCGGTCGTCGACCTGTCGGGGCGGCCCTACGCCGTCGTCGATCTTCCGTTCGCGGGCGAGCGGATCGGCGGTCTCCCCACCCAGCTCGTGGCCCATGCGCTCGAGGCGCTCGCGCGCACGGGTGGCCTGACTCTCCACCTGCGCGCCACGGGCCGGAACGATCACCACGTCGCGGAGGCGGCCTTCAAAGCCCTCGCCTGTGCGCTCCGCCAGGCGGTGGAGCCCGATCCGCGCCGCTCGGGCGTGGCCTCGACGAAGGGCACCCTGGAGCGCGGCCGCCGCGTGGCGCGACGATGACCACTCGGCCCAGGCTCGCCCTTGTCGACTACGGTGCGGGGAACCTCGTCAGCGTCGGGAGGGCGCTCGAAGTCGCCGGCGCGGAGATCCGGGCCGTGTCGCGCGGGCCCGACGTGGACGGATTCGACGGCATCGTCGTGCCGGGCGTGGGTGCGAGCGCTCCGGCGATGGCGGTCCTGCGCCGCACGGGGCTGGAGCCGGCGCTGCGCGAGGCGGTCGCGTCGGGCGTGCCGTATCTCGGGATCTGCCTGGGTCTCCAGCTCGTGTTCGAGCGATCGGACGAGGACGGCGCTGAGCTGCTCGGGCTCGTCCCGGGCGTGGTCCGGCTGCTCGCCGATGCGCCGCGGCTGCCGCACATCGGCTGGAACGCCGTGGAGCGGCTGCGCGAGCACCCGCTCTTCGAGGGAGTCAAGCCCGACGCACCGTTCTACTTCGTCCACAGCTACGCCGGCGAGCCGCGCGCCACGGAGGCGGCGCTTGCGACGACGGAGCACGGCAGCCGCTTCACGAGCGCGGTGTCGGTGGGACGCCTCGTGGGGGTCCAGTTCCATCCCGAGCGCTCGGCGGAAGATGGCCTGCGGCTGCTGGAGAACTACGTCGGGCTGGTCCGCGAGCCGGACCGTTGGACCGAGGTCCAGGGTCGCCGCCCCGCGGACGAGTCGGCGCCCGGAGCGGTCCTCTCGGGCGCGGGGCGCTGAGCGTGCTCCTTCGGCGCGTGATCCCCTGCCTCGACGTGGCCGCGGGCCGTGTCGTCAAGGGCACCCGCTTCCGCGACCTGCGCGACGCGGGCGATCCTGCCGAGCTTGCCGAGCGCTACGCCGCAGCCGGCGCGGACGAGATCGTGTTCCTCGACATCGACGCGGCCCCGCAACGGCGGGGGACGCTCCTCGACGTCGTCGAGCGGACGGCCCGCCGGGTATTCGTGCCCCTCACCGTCGGTGGCGGAGTCCGCTCCGAGGCGGAGATGAAGGCGGTCCTCCGGGCCGGGGCGGACCGGGTCAGCCTGAACACGGCGGCGGTGGCCGACCCGGGCCTGATCCGCCGATCCGCTCGCCGCTTCGGGCGCCAGTGCGTCGTCGTCGCGATCGACGCGCGTGCCCGGGAGGGCGCCCCGGGCCGCTGGGAGGTCCTCGTCGCCGGCGGGCGGCGGAATACCGGACTCGATACGGTCGACTGGGCCCGCCGGGCGGCCGATGCGGGCGCCGGCGAAATCCTCCTGACCTCGATCGACCGGGACGGCACCCGCCAGGGCTTCGATCTGCCGCTGCTCCGCGCGGTCAGCGGCGCGATCGGGGTGCCGCTCGTCGCCTCCGGCGGGGCGGGCTCCCCGGCCGACATGGTCGCCGCGATCAGCGAGGGCGGGGCGGATGCGGTCCTGGCGGCATCGATCTTCCATCGCGACGTCCACTCGATCGCCGCCGTGAAGGCGGCAATGAGCCGGGCCGGCATCCCCGTGCGCCTGGTCGACGCGGCGGCCTGACGTGCCAGCCGACCTGAGGCGCCCGCTCGACCCGGACGCTGTGCGCTGGGGTGCCGACGGCCTCGTTCCGGCGATCGTGCAGGACAGCCGGGACGGAACCGTGCTCATGCTCGGGTGGCAGGACCGCGCGGCGCTCGAGGCAACCCTCAGCTCCGGCGAGGTGTATTTCCATTCGCGCTCCCGGGGAACGCTCTGGCGCAAGGGCGAGTCGAGCGGCAACGTCCTGGGCCTCGTCCAGGCCGCCCTCGACTGCGACGGCGACACCGTGCTCCTGGCCGTCGAGCCGATCGGCCCGACCTGTCACACCGGTGCCCGGTCGTGTTTCGATGCCTACGCTTCCGCGTCCGCCCAGGACTTCGCGTGGCTGGAGGTGCTCTGGTCGACGATCGCGGATCGAGCCGCAACCCGGCCGGAAGGCTCGTACACCGCGCTGCTCCTGGGAGGCGGCGTGGACGCAGTCGCGCGCAAGGTCGCCGAGGAGGCCACCGAAACGGTTCTCGCGGCCAAGGACGATGCCCTGGCCGAGCGTTCAGGGAGCGAGCGAACCGCGACCCGGGAAGCTCTCGCCGGCGAGCTGGCCGATCTCCTCTACCACGCCCTCGTCCTCGCCGCGGAGCGGGATCTCGAGCCGCGCGCCATCATCGACGCGCTTCGCGCCCGGTCGCAGCGACCGACGCCCTGATGGGCACGCGGCTGGGCCGCGCCCCTGATCAGACGGGTCACCCTCGGCGGCGGCCGATCCGGAGGTGCCTGCGGCCGGCCCGGACGACGAGCCACTCCCCGGCGATCGGCTCGGGGACCGGCTGGTCGGGATCGGAGATCCGTTCGTCGTTGATGCGCACCGCCCCCTGCTCGATCGCCCGCCGCGCCGCCGACCGCGACGGATAGGCGCCGCTCGCGACGATCAGCCCGAGCGCCCCGTCACGGACGTCTGGATCGCCGAACTCGAACCGGTCGAGCGCCCCGTAGAGCGTCTCGATCACCGACGGGTCCCGGAGCGGCTCCCCGGAGAAGGCCGCCCGGGCGACCGTCACCTGGCGCTCCGCCTCCTCGCGGCCGTGGACGCGCGCCGTGATGTCATGGGCGAGGGCGCGTTGCGCCGGCCGATCCTCCGGATGCGCCGCCTGCTCCTTCTCGAGCTCGCGGACCTCGTCCGAGGTCATCAGCGTGAGCGTCCGGAGGAGCCGCGCGACGCCCCCGTCGTCCTGGTTCAGGAAGAACTGGTAGAAGTCGAAGGGGCTCGTCTTCTCCGGATCGAGGAAGACCGAGCCCTTCTCCGTCTTCCCGAACTTCTCGCCCGAGGGCGAGAGGAGGAGCGGATACGACAGCCCGTAGGCGAGCGGGTCGCCATCCTCCTCGCCGCCTTCCACCCGGCGGATGAGCTCCAGCCCGGCGGTGATGTTCCCCCACTGGTCGGCGCCGCCGGTCTGGAGCTCCACGCCGTGCTCGCGGTAGAGGTGGAGGAAGTCGGCCGCCTGGAGGGTCATGTAGCTGAACTCGGTGAAGCTGATCCCGGCCTGGAGCCGCGTCTGCACGGATTCCTTGCCAAGCATGTAGCTGAGCGTGAAGTGCTTCCCGATGTCACGCAGGAAGTCGAGCAAGCCCCAGCTGCCGAGCCATTCCAGGTTGTCGAGCATGAGCGCCCCGGACGGGCCTGCCGAGAAGTCGAGGAAGCGCTCGAGCTGGACCCGGATCCTCGCCCGGTTCGCCTCGAGCGCGGCACGGTCGAGGAGGTTCCGCTCGGCGCTCTTGCCCGAGGGGTCACCGATCATCCCCGTGCCGCCCCCGACGAGGATGACCGGACGGCCGCCCGCCCGCTGGAGGTGCATCAGCCCGAAGACGGGCACGAGGTTGCCCACGTGGAGCGACGGCCCGCTCGGATCGAAGCCGTTGTAGCCGCTGATCGGGCCACGGGAGAGGCGCGCCGCGAGCCCGTCCGACTGGTCCTGGAGCAGCCCTCGCCAGGTCAGCTCGGCGAGGAGGTCGAGCGAGTCGGTCATGGGCCTATGCTAGAGTGCACCGGTCCATGCAGACGAGCCTCGCGCGGCGCCAGGCACGCCGGCTGAGCGGCGGTCGACGGCGCGGGGTTGGTGCGGCCGGCAAGACCGCGATCGCCTTTCCCCTCTTCCTCTTCGGCGCCCTCACCTTCGTCGCCCTCATGGGCTTCGTCGGCACGGTGGGCGCCTACGCCTACTTCGCGCGCGGCCTCGACGACCCCCGGAAGCTCGAGCGGATCGAGTTCAACGAGGAGTCGATCATCTACGACCGCAGCGGTCGCTACGAGCTCGCCAGTTTCGGCACCGAGCGCCGCCAGGTCGTGACGTTCGAGGAGGTCCCCGACGTCGTGCTCGACGCGACGACCGCGGTCGAGGACAAGACCTTCTGGTCGAACACCGGCTTCGATCCGCTCGGGATCGGGTCGGCCGCGCTCGACACGATCGCCGGCTCCAGTCGGGGCGCCTCGACCATCACCCAGCAGCTCGTCCGCCAGCGACTCCTCGACGAGGACCTCGTCAAGGATCCCGAGCGGCGGGTCGAGCGCAAGGTCAAGGAGATCATCCAGTCGATCCGCCTGACCCAGGCCTTCCCCGGCCGCGAGGGCAAGGAGCGGATCATCACCGCCTACCTGAACCAGAACTTCTACGGCAACAACCTCTACGGGGTGAAGGCCGCTGCCCGAGGCTACTTCGACAAGGATCTCGATGAGCTGACGCTCGCCGAGGCCGCGATCCTGGCCGGGATCGTCCAGTCACCCACGACCTACGACCTCGTCCGCAACGGGGAGGAGCGCGAGGTGGCGGTGAAGGGCAAGCTCGCCACCCGCCTCGTCGTGCCCAGAGACGCCGAGATCGTCCAGCGTCGGAACTACATCCTGGATCTCATGGCGGACGGCCGGACGCCGCTTTCCGGCGACCGCTACACCCGGGAGGATTTTGAGCGGGCGAAACGGGAGCGCGTGATCCTCGCGCCCCAGCGCGAGCCGCGCTGGCGGGCGCCGCATTTCGTCTGGGCCGTCCGGCGCCAGCTGGCCCAGGAGATCTGCGGGGACGGGGTCGAGACCTGCCCCGAGCTCGAGCGCGGCGGCCTGCGGATCATCACGACCCTCGACTGGCGGCTCCAGAGGATCGCCGAGAAGTGGGTGGAGGCCGCGACGCTCCTCCCCCACTCCGAGGATCCCGAGGCGTACGCCCAGCGACTGGGGCTCGAGTACGAGTCGTGGATGGGGAACCTGCGCGACAAGGACCTCTACAACGGCACGCTCGCGGCGCTCGACTGGCGACGGGGCGAGATCGTGGCCTACGTCGGCAGCGCCGACTACTACGCGAAGAACCTGGCTTCGCCGCAGTTCCAGCCCCAGTTCGATGTCCTCTCGGACGGCTGGCGCCAGCCTGGATCGGCCTTCAAGCCGTTCAACTACGTGACCGGCCTGAACGATGGGACGATGACCGCCTCGACGATGTTCATGGACGTCGTGACCGAGTTCCAGCGCGGCTGGACGCCGACCGATGCCGACCCCCTCGAGCGCGGACCGGTCCGGCTCCGCCCGGCGCTCCAGTTCTCCCTGAACATCCCTGCCGTCAAGGCGCTCGCCTACAACGGCGTCGACCACGTTTTCGAGATGGCCAAGAAGTTCGGCATGCGCTTCCAGACGCCCCAGGCGACGGCCGCCCTGTCGCTGACGCTGGGCACCCAGGAGGTCCGCCCGATCGATCTGCTGACCGCCTACGGCACGCTCGCGAACGGAGGCCGCTACGTCGGCCACACGACGATCCTGCGCGTCTTCAACACGCGCAACGAGGACGTGATCCCGCGCTATGACCCGCCCAATCCGGGCAAGGTCGTCTCACCGCAGGCCGCATACATCATCACGGACATCCTGAGCGGTAACACGAACCCGAGCATCAACCCCTACTGGGGTCGCTTCCAGATCCTCGACAGCGAGGGCCGCCACCGGCCGGCCACCCTCAAGACCGGGACGAACAACGACGCCAAGGACCTCAACGCCTACGGTTACATCGGAGCACCCTCGGGGGAGGGTCGCCAGCGCGGCGAATACGCGCTGACGGTCGGGGTCTGGAACGGGAACAGCGACAACAGCCTCGTCAGCTCCCCCCGGAACCCGCTCTTCTCGATCGACGTGTCGACGTACGTCTGGCAGGGATTCATGCGCGAGGCCACGGCCGACTGGGAGATCCGCGAGTTCGAGCAGCCCGACAAGCTCTACGCCACCGCGGTCGACGCCTACATGGGCTACCGCCCGGGGTCGTACTCGTCGCGCACGGTGAACGAGCTCTTCATCGAAGGCACGGGGCCGGCGAATCCGGAAGGCTCGCTCCGGGTGGCGATGGAGGTCGACAGCTCCACGGGCGACCTCTGGCGCGAGGGCTGCGAAGGCCCGAAGGAGAAGAAGGCTTTCCTCAATCTCGACACCGTCGAGAGCGCCTTCCCGGTCTGGCAGAAGGCGAACAAGGAGTGGGCGAAGCGAGCACGCAAGGGACCGGGTGTCTCGGGCGGGCCGAAGGGCACCAAGACGAGCTACTTCTTCAACGGCGCCTTCCACCCCTTCGGGGCGACCTGGGGAGCGCCCTTCCCGCCGAGCGAGAAGTGCGAGCCGATGCCATCGCCCACCCCGACCCCGACGCCAACGCCGACCGCCACGCCCACGCCGACCGAGGAGCCGACCCCCTCGCCCACTCCGAAGCCGACGAAGACGCCGAGGCCGACGAAGTCGCCCAAGCCGCCGCCGCCGACTCCCACGCCGACTCCCACGCCCAGCCCGACGCCGAGCCCGATGCCGGTGCCAAGCGGTTCGGGCGGCTAGAGCGAGACGACGCTCGCCCCGTCGCCACCCTCTCCTCGCTCGCCCGGGCGCCACTCGCGAACGAGCGGGTGGTCACGGAGGACCTCGCGAACCGCGTCTCGCAGCGCCCCCGAGCCGTGCCCGTGGACGACGGTCACCCGCGGTAATCCCGCCACCGCCGCTCGGTCGAGGTAACTGTCGAGCAGCTCCAGTGCCTCTTCGACTCGTGCCCCGCGCAGGTCGAGGGTCGTCGGCAGCATCGTGGCCGTCGCCGGGCCCGCACCTGTGCCCGTGGCTTTCGAGCCCGCCCTGGACCGGGCCGTGGCCCGGGGCCGGAGGGTCGACGGGGGCTCCAGCTCGCCGCGCCGCCCGCTGCCCGGTCCCGCCGATGGTGCCCGCGGCTTCGCGCCACCGTCGCCGTCGGTGGCCGGTACGAGATCGGCCAGCGCGACGGTCAGGCGCAGGCCCCCGGCCTCGAGCGTTGCGCGCTTTCCCTGCCGATCGATGGCCGCGATCCGGCCCTCGATGCCGGCCTGGGTCCGGACCCTGTGGCCGACCGCCCACGAATCCCGCGTGAGCGGTGCCTCGACCGCGTCGCCGGGCGCCTCCGAGGCGGCCTCGCTCGGCAGGCGCGCCAGCCGCGCGTCGAGCCGACCCGACAGCTCGTCGAGACGCCGCTCGGTGAGCGTGCCGCGCTCCAGCGCTGCCCGAACGGCCCGGATCTCCTCGCGGATCCCGGCGAGGGCCCGCTCGGCTTCCTCCCGCGCGCTCACGAAGACCTCGTCGCGGTCCCGGCGGGCGCGGGCTCGCTCGAGCTCGGCCTGACGCCGAGCCTCGGCGGCCCGCCGCTCTGCCTCGGTGGCGCGTTCGCGTGCGCCGGCCGCGCTGACCTCGGATTCCTTGATCGAGGCCAGGCTCGTCTCGAAGTCGACCTGGGCCCGGCTGAGGCGCGCGCGCGCCTCCCCGACGAGATCGGCGGGCAGGCCCAGGCGCTCCGCGATCGCGAACGCCTGGCTCGTCCCGGGCAGGCCGATCGAGAGGTGGTAGGTGGGGCTGAGCGTCTCGAGGTCGAACTCGACCGAAGCGTTCATCGCCTGCGGCGCCTCGTGGGCATAGGTCTTCAGCTCCGCGTAATGGCTCGTCGCAGCCACGAGGGCACCGACGCGGATGAAGTGGTCGAGCAGGGCCTGGCCGAGCGCGGAACCCTCGGTCGGATCCGTGCCCGCGCCGAGCTCGTCGAGGAGGACGAGCGCCCCGGGCTGCGCCGCGGTCACGATCCGTACGATCGAGCGCATGTGCCCGCTGAACGTCGAGAGCGACTGGGCGATCGATTGTTCGTCGCCGATGTCGGCGAACACGTCAGGGAAGATCGGTAGCCGGCTGCCCGCCGCGGCCGGCACGTGGAGTCCGGACTGGTGCATGAGCGCGAGAAGCCCGATCGTCTTGAGGGCGACCGTCTTGCCGCCGGTGTTCGGACCCGTGATCACGAGGGCCGTGAAGTCACCGCCGAGACGCACGTCGATCGGGACGACCTCGCCCTGGAGGAGGGGGTGGCGCGCCGAGAAGAGCTCGAGCTCGGGCCGCTCGCTCGTCTCGGCGCGGACGGCGTCGAGCTCCGCTGAGAGGCGAGCCTTGGCCGTCCAGAAGTCGAACGCCGCGAGTGCCTCGAGCGTCCCGCGGAGCCGATCGGCCTGGGTCCCGACGAGCTCCGAGAGCTCGTCGAGGATCCGATCCTCCTCCGCCTGCACGGCGAGCTGCGCTTCGCGCCAGGCGTTGCCCAACTCGACGACGATGAGCGGTTCCACGAAGAGCGTCTGCCCGCTCGCCGACTGGTCGTGGACGATCCCCTTGACCCTGCCCCGGGCATCGGCGCGGACCGGGAGCACATAGCGCCCGTTGCGCATCGTGATCAGCGCCTCCTGGAGCGCGCCCGCGAGCTCCTGACCGTGGACGAGCGTGTCCAGGCGGCTTCGCAATCGCTCGTACGAGATGCGCACATGTCGACGGAGGCCGCCGAGCGCCGGCGAAGCGCTGTCCAGCAGCTCGCCTGCCGGGTCGAGGCTCAGCTCGAGGCGGCCCTGGAGAGAAGGCAGCGGGTCGATCCGGCCCCCGAGGTCGCGCAGGAGCGGGCGGCGCTCGGCGGCCAGGGCCTCGCGCAGTCTCTCCGCGGCCTCGAGCGTGATGGCGATGTCCAGGAGGTTCGTTCCCTCCAGGCGGCCACCGCGCGCGGCGCGCTCGATCGAGGCACCGACGTCGCGGGCGGCTCCGATCCCGACCGAGGGACGCTCGACGAGGAGGGCGCGTGCCTCGTCGGTCTCGTCGAGGCCGCGCCGGACGACGACCGGATCGCTCGACGGGTCGAGCGCCTCGGCAAGCCGTCGAGAGGGGGCGAACGAGGTCGTCGCCGCGAGTCGGTCACGCACGGCCGGGAACTCGAGGAGGGCCCGGGACTTCGCGTCAGTCATCGGGTCCACCCACGGCCGGCTGTCCCGTGGCCGGGATGCGCGAGGCCTCGGGGAACGGCCGGGAGAGGGCCGGGCTGTCGGCGATGCCGAAGCGCCAGGGCCGCTCGGACCAGTCGGGCCCCGCGTAGGCGATCCCGACTCGCGGTCCGCGGAGGATCGCCGCCTCGGGCACCGGCCAGCCCTCCGCCGGACGGAGGAGCCGCAGCGGCCCGCGACCAAGGAGATCCCGGCCGTCCTGGCTGCGGTCGATCGCGAGCGCCTCGCACAGCCGGGCCGGGCCTGCCGCCAGGCGCGCGTCGCGCTCGCTGGACCTGCCGCGACGCGTCCGGATCTGTTCGAGTCCGAACGTCGGCAGCAGCGCCCGGACGAGGACGGCGCCGGCGCTCCCCTCGCCCTCGGTCACGACGTTCAGGCAGTGGTGGAGCCCGTAGACGAGGTAGACGTAGGCATGGCCGGCCGGCCCGAACATCGGCCCCGTTCTCGTCGTGCGACCCGCGCGAGCATGACTCGCCCGGTCGTCCGCTCCGGCGTAGGCCTCGGCCTCGACGATGATCCCGCCGCTCAGGCCGCCCGGTGCCTCGCGGACGAGGACGAGTCCGAGGAGCTGTGGCGCGACCTCGGCAGACGGCCGCTCCAGGACAAACCGCTCGACCGGCAGCAGGCCGATCGGCGGTGGAGGTCGAACGGTGGGAGCCGGCCGGGCGAGAAGAGCGATCGGCGGCGGGTCGCCGTCAGCCGGCGACGTCGCGCACCTCCTGGGGCAGCAGCAGACCGAAGATCGCGAGCAGGGCCGGGATGAGCGCCGTCTTCAGGGTCTGGACGAAGAACGACCCCGACAGGAGGACGTAGAGGTCCCGGATCCAGCGTACGTCGTTGCCGCCCAGGCCACCGACGCGATAGAAGCTGTCGAGGACGATCACGATCGTCGCGAGGACTAGGACGTAGAGGCCCGCTCCCAGGAGCCCGCCGATGACCTCGTCGATGACCGTCCAGCGGCGAGTGATCGGCGTTCGCTTGTAGAACACCTGGATGACGATGTTCCCGACGATGAGCAGCGTGAGGAAGACCGCCCCGAACGCGATCATCCGGCTGTACCCGGTCGGCAGGTTCGTCCAGTACCGGCTGAACCATTCCCCAAGGGGTTCGCGCAGGTTCGCGCCGATCAGGAAGGCGAAGAGCCAGACGAGCAGGCCGAGCAGCTGCCGGATGGCGCCCTGGAAATACCCCAGCAGGAACGCCCCCAGCAGGAGGATCAAGAGGACGAGGTCGACGAGGTTGAGCGTCATCGCGGACTCCCTGTCGAGCGGCCGAGCTAGCGTATCGGCGGCGGTGCACGCACGCAACCGGTGCGGCGCCGTACCTTCGGGCTATCCGCTCCGGCGCAGGGGGAACCATCGCCACCGGCCGCTCCGGCACAGGCTAGCTGCGGATACGAGCTCCAAGGCGCTCCTCGAGGGCCCGGACCACCGCGCCGACGAGCCGGTCGACCTCCTCGTCGGTGAGAGTCCGATCGGGGGCCTGGAGGCGAAGGCGGTAGGCGAGACTGACCTCCTCCGGCCCCACCGACGGACCGTGGTAGCGATCGAAGAGCCGCAGCTCGCGGAGGAGCTCACCGGCCGCCGAGCGGATCGTTGCCGCCACCTCCCCGGCCGGCCGCTCCTCGCTGACCACGACGGCAAGGTCGCGCTCGACGGGTGGGCGCCGGGGTGGATCCGCCATCCGGATGCGCTCGGGAACGAGGGCCGTGAATGCGGCCAGGTCGAGCTCCGCGAAGGCGACTCGCTCGGCGCGCACCTCGGCGGCGCCGAGATAGCGTGGATCGAGCTCTCCCACCCGGCCGAGCGCCGTCCGCGCGTCTGCGCCGGCCAGGATCGCGGCGACCCGCGTCGGATGCTCGACGTCCCGAAGCGGCTCGGCAGACTGATAGACCGGGGACCCGAGCCCGCTTCGCTCGGCGAGCCACTCGACGATCCCCTTGGCGTCCGAGACGTCGGCGGGCCGCGCGGGCTGGTCCCAACCCTGGAGCTGCCAGGGCCCGGCCAGGACGATCCCCAGCCGCCGTTCCTCGACCGGCCGGCCTCCATGCCAGCGGTGGACGTCGCCGATCTCGAAGACAGCGAGCTGCTCCCGCCGCTGGCGCTCGTTGAAGGCGAGCGTGCGAACGAGGCCCGGCAGCAGAGAGCGGCGCAGCTCGACGTGCTCGGCCGAGACCGGGTTCGTGACCCGGATCGTGGCGGGATCATCGTCGCCGATCCCGAGCAGCTGGTGCTCACGCACCGAGCGGAGGGCGTGCGTCACGATCTCCGACAGACCTCTCCCGGAGAGCAGCTCGCGGAGCTCGTCGAGGAGACGCTGGGGCTCGCGCCGGTAGCCGGGCATCGGCGTCTCCGGCCGCCGCGCCGGGACCGTCTCGTACCCCCGCACGCGGGCAACCTCCTCGGCCAGGTCGGCCTCGATAACCAGGTCACGCCGGTGCGACGGGATCGTGGCCAGGAGAGCCTCGGCCCCCTCGGCCGGGACCGGTGGCCCTTCGGCGATGACGGGCACGGTTGCGTCTCGGCCGGCGGGCTCGGTCGCGACGCCGACCCGCCCGAGAAGATCGGCCATCTCGCTCGCGTCGATCTCGACCCCGATCAGACGGGCGACCCGGGCGGGCCGGAATGCGAAGCGGATGGGCGCCGGCTCGGAGGGGTCGGTGTCGACGACTCCCTGCGCCACCCGCGCCCCGCTCCACTCGGCGATCAGTCGCGCCACGCGATCCGCCCCCAGGCGGGCGAGGCGCCATTCCTGGCCCTTCTCGAAGCGGAGGCTTGCTTCGGACGGCAGGCCATACCGCTGGCGGGTGCGGCGGATCGAGACCGGATCGAAGATCGCCGATTCGATGATCACGGCCTGGGTCCCCTCCCCGACCTCGCTCTGGGCCCCACCGATCACGCCGGCGATCGCCAGCGGTCCAGACGGGTCGGCGATGAGGAGCGTCTCCGGCCCGAGCTCACGGACGACGTGGTCAAGCGTCTCGAGCCGCTCCCCTGAGCGCGCCGGGCGGACGACGATCCGCCCTCCGGCGATCCGTGCGGCGTCGAAGGCGTGGGTCGGTTTGCCGAGCTCGACCATCACGTAGTTCGTGGCGTCGACGACGCTCGAGACGGGGCGCAGGCCGGCCGCGGTCAGCCGGACCTGCACCTCGAAGGGCGAGGGCCCGCCACGAATGCCGTCGAGGTATCGGGCGACGAACCGGGAGCAGAGCGATCGCTCGGCGACCTCGACCGCGAGGTGGTCGGCGGTCTCGTCGCCCGACTCGGGCGGGTCGGTGGGCGGGAAGCGGACGGACGCTCCGGTCGCCGCCGCCACCTCCCGGGCGACTCCCACCAGCGAGAGCGCGTCGCCCCGGTTCGGCTTGACGTCGATGTCGAGAACGACCTCCGCGTAGAGGTCCTCGACCGGGGTGCCGACCGGCGCGTCGTCGGGCAGGACGAGGATCCCTTCGGCGTCGGGCGTCAGGCCCAGCTCTGCCCCCGAGCAGAGCATCCCCTCGCTCTCCGTGCCCGCCAGCGTCGCCACTTCGATCCGCCGGCCACCCGGGAGCACGGCGCCTGGAGCGGCCACCGGGACGTGCTGGCCGACGGCGACGTTCATCGCGCCCGTGACGATCGAGAGGTCGGCGCGGCCGTCGCCAAGCCTCGCCCGCGCGAGGAGCAGCTTGTCGGAGTTCGGATGGGGCTCGACGGCGGTCAGCTCCCCGACCAGGATGCCGCGCCAGTCGTCCCCGCGGCGCTCGATCGCCTGGACCTCCATGCCCAGCAGGGTCAGGCGCTCGGCGAGCGCCTCCGGCTCGAGCTCCAGATCGACGTAGTCCCGGAGCCAGGAGAGGGGGACGCGCATCTAGGCCTCGAGCGTCAGCTGCTCGAGGAAGCGCAGGTCCCCCACGAGGAACTCCCGGATGTCCGCCACCCCGTAGCGGAGCGCGGCGATCCGGTCGGTGCCCATGCCAAAGGCCCAGCCCTGGTAGCGCTCGGGATCGAGCCCGCCGTTGCGGAGCACGACGGGGTGGACCATCCCCGCCCCCAGGACCGCGACCCAGCCGCTCCGCTTGCAGGCGGCACAGCCGGCGCCTTCACAGACGACGCATCGGACGTCGAAGCCCACCGATGGTTCGGTGAAGGGGTAGTAGCCGGGCCGAAAGCGTGTCGGGCGGTCCTGTCCGAAGAGGGCGTGGGCGAACTCGTCGAGCAGGCCGCGCAGGTCGGCCATCGTCGTTCCCTCGTCGACCATGAGCCCCTCGACCTGGAAGAACTCGAAGTTGCGGTCGGCGGCGATGTTCTCGTAGCGGAAACAGCGCCCGGGAAGGAGGGCGCGGATCGGCGGCGGGGTCGAGCGCATGACCCGGATCTGGCCGGGCGAGCAGTGGGTGCGCAGGAGCCAGGTCGGGCTCTCCTCTCCGGTTGCCCCTGCCGGTGGCTCCACGTACAGGGTGTCCCAGAGGTCGCGTGCCGGGTGGTCGAGGGGGATGTTGAGGGCCTGGAAGTTCAGCTCGTCGGTCTCCACTTCGGGACTCTCGTAGACGACGAAGCCGAACTGGAGGAAGACGCGGGCGATCTCCCGCGCCGTCTCGATGACCGGATGGAGCGAGCCGCGAGGCAGCGGTCGCCCGGGTAGCGTTGGGTCCAGGCGATCGGTGCGGAGACGGACCTCCGTCGCGATCGCCCCCAGCCGCCCGCGGCGTCGCTCGATCGCCTCCTCGATCTGTTCACGGACGGGGTTCGCGGCGGCGCCGACCCGGGGGCGATCCTCGGCCGGCAGCTGGCCGATCCCTGCCAGGAGCGTGCGCAGCTCGCCCTTCCGACCGAGGTAGCGGACCTCGATCGCGTTCAGGGCCTCGGGATCGGTCGCTTTGGCGGTCTCTGTGAGGGCACGCTCTCGCAGCCCTTCGAGTCGGGAGACGATCGAGGCAAGGTCCACGGCGTGCGCAGGCGCGCCGTCAGGACCCGCGAGCGACCTCGGCGATGCGGGCGAACGTCGCCGCATCGCGCACGGCGATGTCCGCCAGGATCTTCCGGTCGAGCGTGACGCCCGCGGCCTTGAGCCCGCTGACGAGCCGGCCATACGTCAGCCCATTCAGGCGCGCGGCCGCGTTCAGCCGGACGATCCAGAGGCTGCGCAGCTGGCGCTTTCGCTCCTTGCGCCCCACGTAGCTATAGGCCATCGCGTGGAGGAGCGCCTCGCGCGCCGGCTTGACGAGCTTGCTCCGCGTGCCGCGGCGACCCTCGGCGGCCTTCAGGAGCCGCTTGTGACGGCGATGGGCGGTAACCCCGCGCTTGACGCGTGCCATCGGGTCCGAACGCTCCTACAGGTACGGCAAGAGCCGCCGGATCTGCTCCGCGTGGGCGGGATCCAGCTCGACCTTGCCGGCATAGCGCCGCGTCCGCCGCGACGACTTGATCTCGAGGTGGTGACCACGCCAGGCCTTGCCGCGCACGATCTTGCCGCTGCCCGTCGTGGTGAACCGCTTCTGGGTGCCCTTGTGGCTCTTCATCTTCGGCACGATCTGCTCACTCTCCTGCCGCTTCGGTCGCGCTTCCCGCGCCGACCGGTCCTGCCGCCGCTCCGCTGGTCGCAGTGCCCGTCGCAGCCTGAGCGGGGGCTTCGGTGGGACCG
>DASYTK010000016.1:0-36594 GCA_036002405.1 Candidatus Limnocylindrales bacterium | reverse complement strand
ACGTGGGGTACATCATGCTGCTGTACCTGGCCGGCCTGAAGAGCATGGATCACGCACTGCGGGAGGCGGCCCTCGTCGACGGTGCCAGCGAGCGCCAGATCTTCTTCCGCGTCGTGTTCCCCGTGCTGAAGCCGATCAACGTCATCATCCTCGTCGTGACGATCATCGAGGCGGCCCGCGCCTTCGACCTCGTCTTCATCATCAACCGCGGCCTGAACGGCCTGGAGCTGCTCTCCATCCTGGTCACGAGCAACGTCATCGGCGAGGCCAGCCGTCTCGGGTTCGGATCGGCCATCGCGGTCGTGCTGTTTGCCATCTCGGTTGGGCCAATCATCGTCTACCTCAACCGCGTGATGCGGCAGGAGGGAGCATGACTGCCGGCGCCATCGCTCGGCCGCGTCCGGCGGCCGTGGTTCGCCGCCCCTTCCGACCCGGCCGCGCGGCCCTCCACCTCTTCCTCATCGCGACGTCGCTCGTGTGGCTCTTTCCGCTCCTGTGGGCGATCTATACCTCCTTCCGGCCCTACTCGGATACCGCAGTGCGGGGCTATGTCTCGCTGCCCGGCGAGTTTTCGATCGACAACTACATCAACGCCTGGAACGGGGCGGAGCTGCCGAAGTTCTTCTTCAACACGATCGTCGTCGTCCTGCCCGCGATGATCACGACGCTCCTCCTCGCGTCGATGATCGCGTTCGCCGTGTCGCGCTTCAGCTGGCGCTTCAACATCCTGCTCTTGATGGTCATGGTGGCCGGCAACCTGCTGCCGCCGCAGGTGATCATCACACCGCTCTTCCGGCTCTATCTCGCGCTGCCACTGCCGGCACCCCTGAGCGACAACGGCGTCTTCTACGACCAGTTCGTGGGCATCGCCGCCATCCACGTCGCCTTCCAGCTCGGCTTCTGCACGTTCGTCTTGAGCAACTACATGAAGACGCTGCCGCGCGAGCTGATCGAAGCGGCCCTCGTCGACGGTGCCTCTCTCCTGCGCACGTTCTGGCAGGTCATCCTGCCGCTCTGCAGGCCCGCGCTGGCGGCGCTCGCCACCCTCCAGTTCACCTGGGTCTACAACGATTTCTTCTGGGCGCTCGTCCTGATGCCGACCGGGGCCAAGCGGCCGATCACCTCGGGCCTCAACAACCTCCAGGGCGAGTGGTTCACGGACAACAACCTGCTCGCTGCGGGCTCGATCCTGGTGGCCCTCCCGACCCTGATCGTGTACTTCGCGCTCCAGCGACACTTCGTCCGGGGTCTCACGCTCGGCTCGACGAAAGGCTGAGCCCGACGTGCCGGCCTGGCGGACGATCGCCGAGCTGCCCGTCGAAGCCGACGCCCGGATCTACGAGCACGGCTGGCAGTCCTGGAGTCCCACGACCACGTACCGCCTCGGGCAGCGTCCGCACCGGCCGCTCGACGAGCGTCGGCGGATCATGGGCTTCCGCTCCGAGCACGAGCCCGCCCCCGGCGTCTTCTCCGGGGAGGGCCTGCTCTGCATCCAGCCGGCCGATGGTGCAGCGGTCCACGTGTTCGGGACTGCGGATGCGCGCGACTCCGTACCGTCGATCGAGGCGATCCCTCACCCCGGACGCCTCGAGGTCCGGACGGACGGGCCGATCGAGGGGCGCACCGATGACGGGCCGGGAGGCATCGATGGCGCGCTTGCTCGTTGGGCCGACGAGTTCGCGGCAAAGGCAGGCGTGACCGGCATCCGGCGGGCACCGACGGCCTGGTGCTCCTGGTACCACTACTTCACCCGGGTGAGCGAGGCCGACATGCTCGAGAACCTCGAGGCCATCGGCCGCCTGGAGCTCCCGGTTGACGTCGTCCAGCTCGACGACGGATACCAGGCCGGGATCGGCGACTGGTTGACGCTCTCCGATCGATTCGCCTCGCTCGGCTCCCTTGTCGAGCGGATCCGGGCAACCGGTCGGCGGGCGGGGATCTGGGTGGCGCCGTTTCTCGCCGGTGCGCGCTCCGCCCTTGCCCGCGAGCACCCCGACTGGTTGATCGGAGGTCCACGGCGCCTGGTCGGCGCGGGTCACAACTGGGACCAGGACCTGTACGCCCTCGACACGACCCATCCCGGAGCCCGCGCCTACCTGGCCGAGGTCTTCGGCACACTCCGAGCCCGGGGGATCGACTACTTCAAGATCGACTTCATCTACGCGGGTGCCCTTCTCGGGCGACGCCACGTCGACATGTCCCCGGTCGCCGCCTACCGCAGCGGCATCGGGCTCATCCGGGACGCGATCGGCGACGCCTACCTCCTCGGCTGCGGGGCGCCCATTCTCCCGAGCGTCGGACTCGTGGACGCGATGCGGATCAGCCCCGACACCGGCCCCCACCTGGAGACAGGCGACGGTGACCTGTCGCAGCCGTCGTCGCGCGCTGCGATCACTACCGGGGTGGGGCGGGCATTCCAGCAGGGTCGCTTCTGGGTGAACGACCCGGATTGCCTGATCGTCCGTCCGGAGGTCGAGGAGCGGGAGGCGTGGGCCGCCCACGTCGAGCGCTACGGCGGCCTGCGGGCCTCGAGCGATCGCCTCGCCGAGCTCGACGACTGGGGGCTCGAGACGACGCGCCGGCTGCTGTCGGTGTCCCCGACGGAGCCCTTCATCCCTTCGGCCTGAGTCGAGGCGGAGCTCCGTCGGCGGCCGATCTTGCCGCTTCGAGCGGCCGGAGCGACCACGACCAGCGGTACTCCCCGGGGCGGAGAAGATATCCCGGCAGCGTGTCGGGGCCGCAGCTCGCAGTCCCGAGGCCGCGATGCGCGGCATCGAGATGGACGACCGTCTCGGCTCGCGGCACGAGCTCGACATCGTGCGAGGCGGCGGCCAGGTCCGCGGCCCGGAAGTGGAGGGCGGAGACCTGGCGCCCGGAGTCGAGCTCCAACCGCAACCCGCGGCCCCCGGCGTCGGAGAGCTGAAGCCAGCGGACGTCGGCATGGCCGCCGTTCTCCTGAGGTCGGATGTAGGCCACGTACTGCTCGTCGACCGTGGAATGCCACCGCCCGAGGCGGCCGCCCCGCTTCCGATCGGGATACGTCTCGTGCGGCCCGCTGCCGAACCACCCGAGCTGCTCGAGACCGGGCACGATCTCGAGGACCGTCCCCACGCGGGCAACGTCGTCGAGCTCCTCGGGAAGGATCGCCAGCTCCTCGACGTGCGCGCCGCCGCCGGGCAGGCCGCGTAATCGCTGCTCGTGCCGAACGACGACGCCGGGGCCGGCCCGGTACTCGCTGCGCACCAGCGTCGTGGGGCCGTCCCGATCGACTGAGACGAGGCGGCGCTCCAGCCGGTCGAGGCCCCAGGCCTCCCAGCGCGCCGCCATCCCGCCGATGCGATCGTTGTCCGTCGGCGCCCGCCAGAGGGCGAGCGTGGGCGGCGCGGCGAGCAGCTCGTGAACGAACAGGCCGGCATCGTCGACGACGGCCGGCGGACCGTCATGTGCGACCGCCGGGGCCGGATCGCTCGACGCCGATCCGTCCGGATCGCCCAGGGGGATCTGCGCCCAGCACACCTCGAAGCCTTCTGGCGCCCAGGGCAGGTCCGTCGCCGTCAGGAATCTGAGCGTCAACCAGGCCTCCCGCGTGTCCGAGGCGTCGAGCGGCTGCCAGTCGGGCAGGTCGAGGGCCTGCGTCTCGCCCGGCGGCAGCGGGGGCAATTCGACATCCGCCTGCTGGACGATCTCGCCGTCGAGGGAAACCTCGTAACAGGCGCGCAGCCAGGCCAGGTCGCTGAAGTGCTGCGCGTTCCGGAGGCTCAGCGAGCCTTCGCGCGCGGCCGCTGCGTCGCGCCACGAGACACGCACGGGGGCCGCGAGTTGCTTGTGCTCCCAGAGCGCGGGCTTGGGCCGCCGATCGGGCCAGACGAGCCCGTCGGTGCAGAAGTTGCCGTCGTTCGGAACGTCGTCGAAGTCGCCCCCGTAGGCCCATCGGCGGCGACCGTCGGGGAGCTTCTGGACGAGGCCGTGATCCCACCACTCCCAGATGAGGCCACCCTGGAGACCGGGCGTCGTCTCGATCGCGTCCCAGTACTCGGCGAGAGTGCCGTTGCTGTTGCCCATTGCGTGCGAGTACTCGCACATGATCAGCGGACGTGTTTGCCGCCCGGAGGTCGCGTGGTCGACGATCGCGCCGATCTCGGGATACATCGGGCAGACGACGTCGCTGATCTCCTGGTCGCTCGCCCAGTCGAAGCGGATCGCGCCCTCGTAGTGGAGCGGCCGCGACGGGTCGTACCGGCGGACCCAGGCCGCGGCGGCCTCGTGGCTCGTGCCGTGGCCGGACTCGTTGCCCAGCGACCAGAGGATGATCGAGGCGTGGTTCTTGTCCCGCTCCACCATCCGCGCGACCCGCGTGACCCAGGCGTTCAGGTAGCGCGGGTCGTCGCAGAGCGTGCTCTGGAAGGCGTGCGATTCGACGTCGGCCTCGTCGATCACGTACAGCCCGAGCTCGTCGGTCAGGTCGAGGAACGCCGGATCGTTGGGATAGTGCGAGGTGCGCACGGCGTTGAAGCCGAATCGCTTCATCTGGACGAGATCCGCCCGCATCGACTCGACGGACACGACCCGCCCGGTGCGCTGGTCGAAGTCGTGGCGGTTCACGCCGCGGACGAAAACGCGCGCCCCGTTGATCAGCAGGTCCAGGCCCCTGATTTCGATCCGACGGAATCCGATCCGCAAGCTCGCCTCCTCGACCAGCTCGCCGGCCGGCGAGCGCAGTGCCACCGTCAGGGCGTAGAGGCGCGGGATCTCCGCCGACCAGGGCGCGACGCCGGGCACCTCGATCCGCCAGCCGACCGTCCCTTCCTTCGGCGGGGCGAGGCGTCGATGGAGCTCCGGCCAGCCGACTCGCCGCTCGGTCTCGGAGAGGGGCGAACCCACGACGTGACGTCGCAGCAGATCGATCTCGATGGGGTCGGCCGGCCAGTCCGGCCCCCGCGGGAGCGGCGCCTCCGCGGTGAGCGGCGCGTCGAGCCCCTCGAAGCGCGCCTCGACGGTCCAGCCGGGCTCCGGATCGACTCCCGCGAACCCGACCGCGACGGTCAGGTCGAGGATGCCGGTCCGGAGCTCGTCGGCCAGACCGCCGATCGCCTTGATGTCGGCGATGTGGACCGCGCCGGTCGCGTACAGGAAGACGGATCGGGTGATCCCACCGTGCCACCACTGGTCCTGGTCCTCGACGTAGCTCGCGTCGGACCACTTCACGACCCGCAGGGTGAGGGTGTTCGAGCCGGGACGGACGAGACCCGTGACATCGAACTCGGCGGCCAGGTGAGAGTCCTTGCTGAGGCCAACCTCACGGTCGTTCAGGCGGACGATGAGGACGCTCTCGGCCGCCCCGACGTGGAGCACGATCCGGCGTCCGGCCCAGCGCACTGGCAGGTCGAACGTCCGCTCGTAGAGACCGGTCGGGTCGTTCTCCGGCACCTCCGGCGGGAGGCCGGGGAAGGGCATCTGCACGTTCGTGTACTGGGGATGGTCGCCCACGTCCTGCATCGTCCAGCAGCCCGGGACGGTGACCTCGCCCCACTCCGCGGACGGTTCGCCATCCGGGCGGCGCAGCAGCTGGAAACGCCACGGACCGTCGAGATCGAGCCGGTCCTTGTGCGGGACGCTGTGCATCGGCGCACGCCCCACCGCGGTGAGCTCGGGCGCCTGCCACGGCCGAGGGATCACCGCCCGATCCTAGCGGCAGCGGGCCGCGGCGGTCGGCTATCGTCCCTGCGATGGCCCGGGAGCCGCGATACGTCCTCGCGCTCGACCAGGGGACATCGTCGTCGCGGGCGATCGTCTACGACGAGGAGGGTCGACAGGTCGGCGCCGGCCAGCTCGAGCTGCGCTCCAGCTACCCACGGCCGGGCCTGGTCGAGCAGAACGCCGACGAGATCGTGGAAACGCAGCTTCGGGCCGCCCGCGATGCGCTCGACGCGGCCCGGATCGGGGCCGGAAACCTGGCTGCGGTGGGCATCACGAACCAGCGCGAGACGACGGTGGCCTGGGATCCTCGCGGTCGGCCGCTCGCTCCCGCGATCGTCTGGCAGGATCGCCGGACGGCCGAGCGCTGCGCCGAGCTGCGGGCGACCGGCCTGGGACCGCGGGTCCGTGAGGTCTCCGGGCTGCTGCTCGATCCGTATTTCAGCGCGACCAAGATGTCCTGGCTGCTCGACTCGATCCCCGATGGGCGCCCGCGGGCGGAGAGCGGCGAACTGCGACTCGGGACCGTCGACGCGTGGCTGGCCTGGCGGCTGACCGGAGGCCGCACATTCGCGACGGACGCGACGAACGCGAGCCGCACGCTTCTCCTTGACATCGCGCACGGCGAGTGGTCGGCGGAGATGGCCGGGCTCTTCGCGGTCCCCCTGGCGGCATTGCCGGAGGTCCGCGCGACCGACGCCGACTTCGGGATGACGGAGGCCGGGCTGTTGGGGACGCCCGTCCCGATCCGGGCGATGGCGGGGGACCAGCAGGCGGCCCTCTTTGGCCAGGGCTGCTTCGAGCCGGGCGACGCGAAGAACACCTACGGGACCGGCTGCTTCCTCCTGGTGACGACCGGCTCGGAGATGCCGATCCCGCCAGAAGGCCTGCTCTCGACGATCGCCTGGCGCCGCCGTGCGACGATCTCGTATGCGCTGGAGGGGAGCGTCTTTGTCGCCGGCGCCGCGGTGCGCTGGCTGCGCGACCTGGGCCTGATCCGCGACGCCCGTGAGGTCGAGTCGCTCGCGGCAAGCGTCGACGACAGCGGCCGGGTCGTCGTCGTGCCCGCCTTCGCCGGCCTGGGCGCTCCCTGGTGGGACCCGGACGCGCGCGGCGCGATCCTGGGCCTGACCGCCGGGACGACCGCGGCCCACATCGCGCGAGCCACGCTCGAATCGATCGCCCAGCAGACGGCCGACCTCGTCGACGCGTTCGAGTCGGGCGGATCTGTCCACCTCTCCGTGCTGCGGGCGGACGGTGGCGCCGCGGGCAACGACCTGTTACTCCAGCTCCAGGCCGACCTGCTCGGCCGGCCGGTCGCGCGGTCGGCGACCCGCGAGACGACCGCCTTCGGAGCAGCGCTGCTGGCCGGGCTGGCCGCCGGCGTCTGGGAGTCGGACGAGCAGGTCCGCGGCCTGGCGCGCGCGGACCGGGTGTTCGACCCGGCCCGGTCGGACGAGTGGCGGGCCGAGATGCGCGGCCGCTGGGCCGAAGCCGTCTCGCGGGTCCGGAGCCGACCTCGGTGAACGCGCCGCTGTCGCTCCCCCCGTCCGGCGTCGAGGGACTCGAGGGCCGGCGCTTCGACGCCGTCGTCGTCGGTGGTGGGGTACTGGGGGTGGGGGTCGCCCGCGAACTCGCGCAGCGTGGCCGGTCGTGTCTCCTCGTCGAGCGCCGCGACCTCGGGTCGGGCACGACGGCGCGCTCGACGCGGCTCATCCACGGCGGCCTGCGCTACCTCGCGACCTACGACTTCGGCGTCGTCCGGGAAGGACTTCGGGAACGCGCCTGGCTGCTGCGCGCCGCGCCGAACCTCGTCACACCGCTTCTCTTCATCCTTCCCTTCTACGGCGCGCCGCTCTGGCAGCGGCTGCGGTTGCGGGCCGGGTTGATCCTCTATGACCTGCTCGCCGGCCGGAGGGGACTGCCGGGGCACCAGATGGCCTCCCCGCGCGATGCCGTGGCGCTGGAACCGGCGCTCCGAGCGGACAGGCTCCAGCTGGCGGGACTCTACTGGGACGCGCAGGTCGAGCTGCCAGAAAGGATGGTCGTCGAGGCGGCCCGCGCGGCGGCCGAGGCGGGTGCGACCGTGCGCGTTCACGTCGGGGCGGGCGAGGTGCGGCGCCAGGGCGGCCGGGTGAGCGGGCTGGAGCTGGTTTCGGAGGACGGCGGCCGCGCAACGGTCTGGACGCAGCTCGTCCTCAATGCGACCGGTCCGTGGGCGGACGAAGCGCTCTCCCGGATGGGCGTTCCCCGTGAGCCGATGCTCCGCCTCGTCCAGGGCGCGCATCTCGTCTTCCCGCGACTGAGCGAGCATGCCGTCGCGTTCGAGCATCCGGACGACGGCCGGCTCTGCTTCACCGTCCCGTGGCAGGGAGCAACCCTCGTCGGCACAACCGAAACGGACATCGAGACGATCGACTCGGCCGGCGTGCGGACGGCGGAGGCGGACTACCTGGCGCGGGCGGCCTCCTTCGTGTTTCCCGCCGCGGCGGAGGGCTCGCCATGGTGGGCAATCGCCGGGGTCCGGGCGCTCCCGCGTAGCGCGGGCGTCGCGTCGCGGGTGAGCCGCCGACATCTGCTCGTGGACCACCGTCTCGATGGCGTCGCGGGGCTCTGGACCGCGGTGGGCGGGAAGCTGACGGCGTGGCGGTCGATCGCCGCCGAGGTCGTCGGCGGGCTCCTTGGCCAACGCGGTTCGAGCGAGCCGGATGGGTCGGCTCGCTCGATGGATCTCACGCCGCCCGGTCCCCAGCCAGACGCTTCGGCCGGCCCGGTCGAGCACCGACTCTGGCGCCTCTACGGCGGCCGCGCGGACGAGGTCCGGGGATGGACGGAGCGCGACCCCTGGTGGGGCGAGGCGCTCGTCCCGGGCGAGCCCGCGATCCGGGCCGAGGTCGCGCACGCGGCGTCCTCGGAATGGGCCGCCTCCCTGCCGGACCTCGTCTTCCGCCGCCTCTGCATGGGCTTCGGGCCGGACCTGGGCGCCGCGGCGGCCGAGGAGATCGCCCTGCTCGGCGTCCAGCGTCTGGGCTGGGACGAGCCGCGCCTTCGCCGGGAACGCGAGGCCTACGTCGCGGAGGTCGAGGAGCGCCGCCTGCCGGTCCGCGACTGACCGTCAGACGTGATCGCGCCAGCGGTGAGCCGGCTGGTAACCGAGATCCCGTCGCGCGGCATCGATCGAGAGGAGCGTCTCGAAGGGAGCGATATCGCGTCGGCGCGGGACCTCCGGGAAGACCTCGGCGAGGAGCTCGTCGTTCGGCCGGTCCATCACCGTGTCCGCGGCGGCGATGATGAAGACCGGCGCTCCCGAGACGTCAGCCTCGAGCGCGAGCCGGCAGCTCTGCGCCACGTCGCGGGCGTCGACGTATCCCCACAGGTTCCACTTCCTCGCCCGCGCGTCAGCGGAGAAGGAGGGGAATCGCATGTAATCCGCGGGCTCCATGATGTTCGAGAAGCGGAGCCCCACGATCGCGATGCCACTCCAGCGGCTGACGTGTCGCGCGATCTCTTCCCCGACCACCTTCGACAGCGCATAGCTCGACTGCGGATAGATCGGATGGTCCTCGTCGATCGGGACATAGGCAGGTTGCTCGCGATCGAAGGGCAGGCCGAGGACGGTCTCACTCGAGGCCCAGACGATCCGTCGCAGCCCCAGGGCGACTCCTGCGCTGAAGACGTTGTAGGTGCTCGCCACGTTCGTCCGGAACGTCGCTTCGTCGGGTTGGAGGCCGGGGGCGGGTATCGCCGCCAGGTGAACGAGCGAGCCGGCGCCGGCGAGGACCTCGTAGGCCTGCCCGAGGTCGGTCAGGTCGGCGCGCGTGAACGGGGCAGTGGCCTCTGCCGGCGGCAGGAGGTCCACTCCCCGAACCTCGTGGCCGCGGGCCAGGAGCTCGGCCACGACGGCGCGGCCGGCCTTGCCGCTCGAGCCCGTCACGACGACGGGTCGCAGGTCGGACGCAGGCATCGAGATGCGCTCCTCCTGTTCGTCGTGGCCTACGAGGACCCACCGCGCGACAAGCGGCGGGCTGCGAACCCCCGGTGAAGAGGGTCGCAGCCCAACCGAGCGGCCTGTCGCTCAGGCTCGAACTGTTGCGAACTCCTTGAGGGCGTCGCGTGCCGCGGCCGCGTTGTCCACGCCGGCCGCGATCGACACGTCGCTCCCGCTCATCCCCGTCGGCAGGAGGAGCTCGATGTTGACCCCGGCGTCGGCGAGACGGCGGCTGGCTTCGGCGAGCGTGCCCGGACGGTCTGGGATCGCGAAGCTCACCAGCTCCACCTCGCGGTAGCTGATCCCGGCGTCGTCGAACGCGCTGCGGGTTCCCTGCTCGTCGTTGGTGAGGACTCCCATCGCGCCGCGCTCCCCGTAGCCGACGCAGGCGCACGAGGTGATGTTGATCCCCTTGGCCGAGAGCGCCTCGGTCACGCGGGCGATCTCGCCCGGCTTGTTGGATGACTCGACGATGAAGCCGTTCATGGGCACCTCCTGCAGGGCTGCCGGCCCAGGTCGCGGGCCCATCACCCGGCGGGGCCGGGTCGGCTGCCCGTAGTGTCCTCCCGCCGCGGCCCTGCGTCGAGACCTTTTCGGGCCGGTCAGCCGTCCCCGCGCGGTCCGAACCCGTCGTAGTGCTCGATCGACAGGTCGCTGAGGTGCGGCTGGAGCGCATCGAGGAAGAAGGGCCGGTCGATTCCCTCGGGGGCGGCCTCGCGCAGGGCGGCCCACGTCCGCCAGAGTGTCACCCGAACGACGACATCACGATCACCCTCGAGCCGCCGCCCGAGATGGATCGCGATCAGTCCCCGCCCCGAATGCTCGGCATGCACCTCGCGGGCCAGCTCGAAGAAGTTCTGCTCGAACTGCCCGGCGACCGCGGCCCGGAGGATCCTGAGCACCGACCCCTCCGGCGGGCTGATAGCCGGGCGGGGCTCGTCCACCAGCTCGTAGTGCTCGGCGACCTCCATCTCGGCTCCGGGCGGCAGCGGTCGGACCGCAGCCTGCCACCCGGCGCCGGCCGCCTCCGTCAGCGCGCCAGGGTCCTGCCAGGTGCTCACGAGCACGAACCGGAGCGCGTCGGCATCCTCGCGCAGGCCGGCCCAGAAGCTGCCCAGCCCGGGCACCGAGGCGGCCAGGGCAGGGGCTTCGACCGCGAGATAGCGGACGATGGCCTCCCGCTGACCGGCCGGCCCGCGAGCGCGCGCGATGCGGAGGATCATCGGATGCCCCTCGCTTCCGCCCTCCGGATCCGCCGGACCGGGTCTGGACCCGGCCGGGCGATTCCTTCACCGTCGTCCAGGATCGATTCTACTCGCCGCGTGAGAAAGGCCGCTCCAGCGAGCTGTCCGCGCCCCGCTTCCCATCAGATACGAACCCGCGTCCGAATCGCGATCGTTTCCTCCCGCGGCCGGCAACCAGGGCGTGTCGCGGACTAGTCGGCCGGCTTCAGTCGGGCCAGAAAGCGCAGCGCCGGCGTCGCGGCCTCGAAGGCGTCTGCGAGGAGGTCCGGCAGGGCCGGCGAAAAACACTCCGCGTCCGAGAGCCGGCGACCGAACACGACGTCCTTCAGGCGGAGCAGGTCGGCCTCGGGGTGATCGGGCGGGAAGCCCGAGGGGACCCGCTTCAGCCGGTCGCCCTCGACCTCGTCGAACCACTCGCGGAAGGTGCGATCGGCGAACACCGCACGAATGCCCGATGGGTCGTCGCCGACCGCCCGTCGAAAGGCGGCCAGCCGGGCGGGTTCCGGATGCCACATCCCACCCCCGACGTAGACCTCGCCGGGCGCGAAGTGGAAATAGCCGCCTACCCCGGTCCGGTCC
Organism: Candidatus Limnocylindrales bacterium; assembly: GCA_036002405.1. GTDB lineage: Bacteria > Chloroflexota > Limnocylindria > Limnocylindrales > CSP1-4 > DASYTK01. Next base: position 25,089 of record DASYTK010000016.1, on the reverse strand, counting down.
TCCGCCCCGCTCTCCGACCCACTCCCCTGCGCCCGCTCGATCCACGGGAAGCTCGCCCCGATGTTCGTCTTGTAGGGCGACTTGTCGCGAGAGAAGCGCACGTCGCGGTAGATCCGGAACGGTGATCGGGCGGGGTCGGATCGGAGCGGGACCCCACGCGCGGTGAACCGCTCGGCGAGAGCGGCGCAGAGCGCCTCGAGTGGCTCCTTCAGGAGACGCTCGTACTCCCCCTTCCGCGGCTGGAACCAGCTCCGGTCGTTGTTCGCCCCGAGATCGGCGAGGAACTGGACAGCCTCCGGTCGGAACCCGGTGAACTGTTCGGCCGCGACGGCGCTCATGGCTGCCTCCCGTGCAGGATCACTCCTCATCTCCCCACCGGAACGACGAACGGCGTCGATCCAGCACGACACCCCGCCGAGCGTCAAGCCTGGCTTGACTTCCCTCGGGCACGGCGCTCAAAGTAGGCATGGTCCAGGGTTAGGTCTCCCAACCGCCTTCACGCTCGAAGTCGGGATGATCCCAGGGCTCGCCTTCGCCGATCCGAGCCCGCTTCGCCCTGGAGAAGGAGGGCTCGTGCCGCGCGTTCCAGGCGGCGATCCCGAGTCGGCCCGTCTCGTCGGTCAGCTCCCGGGCATCGTCCGGGACAAGGCCGTCGTAGACGCCGGCGACCAGGGGATCGTCGGCCAGGAGGCGCAGCTGGGCCGGCGGCAGCTCGACGATCCAGACGCTCTGCCCGTAGGACTGGACGACGCGGCCTCCGGCAGCATCGATCTGTTCTCGACCCGCCTCGCCTCGGCCCTCGGGCGCGGGCACGAAGAGCACGAGGACTTCCTGGCTCGAGTCCGGGCTCTCCGAGGCACCCATGTGACCTCCCATCCTAGGCGCCTCGTCGCGCGCCGGCCCCGATCCATGTTCGCGAAGGGGTAGCCGATGGACGCACGCCCGGAGTTCGAGGGTCAGGAGGGGCTGATCGTCGTCGACGGCGACGAGCTCCGCCAGGCCTACGAGGTCGCCGATCGGCTCGAAGATCGCGGCGGGCAGGTCGTCCAGCGCTACGGCCGCCGGGTTCTCGTCGTGGACGTGCCAGCGCGGGCCGCACGCGGCGTCGCCGGCCTGTCCGCCGTGCGCGGTTACCACCGGGGAGCCCTTCCTCGGATCCCCTCGAAGCTGGACGAGACGGAGCGACTCGGCGTCCGGGCCTGGAACCTGCGCCAGTCGGCCCCGTACGCCGCGGCGAAGTCCGAGCGGCCGCTCGACGGCGCCCGCTGGGATAGCGAACAGCCGAGCGGCGCTCTCCCCCCCGACGGCCCGGGCATGGAGCACGTCGCCGGCGCGGAACCGGTCGGCACGTTCCTCTTCGACGACATGAGTCCCTACCTGATCGGCAGCGTCGCCGTGGGGCTCGTGATCGTCGAGGGCCCCTCGGCCGACCTGCGCTTCAGCGATGCCGAGCGGACGAAGGTCGCGGCCGAGGTCCAGGAGGGCCTGTCGTGGCTCGGTAGCCGGGAGCCGAAAGCGAGCGCGACGTTCGCCTATGACATCAGGACCGTCCGGATCGACGCCGCCCCCGATCCGGGTCTGAACGGATACGAGCCGCTGGAATCCCGCTGGCGCGATCCTGCCCTGGCCAAGCTCGGCGTCCCAGGCGGGATGCTCGGCGTGCGCGAGTACGTCGCCCGGATCCGACGTTCCCTCGCCACTCGCTGGGGGTACATGGCCTTCTTTACGAAGTACCCGGTCCAGCACTTCGCCTACGCGCTGAAGCCCCGCCTCGTGATGCAGTACCAGAACGACGGCTGGGGGCCGGACAACATCGATCGCGTCTTCACCCACGAGACGGGCCACATCTTCGGCTGCCCCGACGAGTACGCGGCGAGCAACTGCAGCTGCACCGCCCGGGCCGGCTACCTCCGGGAGCCGAACGGCAACTGCGAGCGCTGCGCGGGCTCCTTCACCGCCTGCCTGATGGCCGCGAACACCTGGGCGATGTGCGCCCATACGCCCGTCCATCTCGGCTGGCGCGACACGGATGGCGACGGCGCGCTCGATCCGGTCGACCCGTTGGGTAATCCGCTCGTGGACCTCGGGATGCTCTGCTCGACGTTCCCGTTCATCTGCCAGCTGCTGGGTCTCTCACCGCCGCCCCCACCCCGGACCGGGATCTCGGCCGAGATCGCGGGCCCCGCACCGGCCGAGTCGGTTCCCCTCCATCTCCTCCGGCGAGTGCTCGACGACGAGGAGATGGCCCGGGTCGAGGCGGCCGTCGTGGCCGAGCAGCGACGCTATCTCGAGGCCGTCGAGCGCAAGCTCCGAGCCGCGGCGGATGCCCTGCGCCGCCAGGTCCCCGGCGCCTCGTGAGCGCGGCCGAGCCGGTCCACCTCGTCGTTCCCCAGCAGATCGGCCGCGACCGAGCGGAGATCTGGGTCGGCCTGGTCGACGCGGCCACGGACGGGCTTCGGCTCGGAATCGGCACTCGGCTGCGATCGCTGCCCGACTCGTGGCAGCGCTTCGAAGCGGGGGGTCGGACGATCCAGGCCCAGCGCGTCCCGGTCGACGGGCTCTCGCCGCGGCAGAGCTATCCCGTCAGGCTGCTGCGCGGTCCGCAGGTCGTCGCCGAGGGCAGCGCCACTACGCTCCCCGGTCGTCTCCCCTCCCCCGGGGAGCGGCCGTTCACCGTCCTGCTCGGCTCCTGCTTCTGTGTGGCCCAGGATCCGGCGGGCATCGCGGGTGCCGCCGTGCGCGCCCTGCCGGCCCAGGCTCGAGCCGATCTCTCGATCCTCTGTGGCGACCAGGTCTACCTCGACTCGCCCGGGCTCCACTTCCTCATCTGCACCCACCGTCGAGAGGAGCTCGCCGCGGAGCTGCTCGCGAACTACCTCGCCACGTGGAGCCAGCGCACGCCCGGGGGAGGCTTCCGCGACGCGCTCGCCTCGTCGGCCACGTATCTCAGCGCCGACGATCACGAGCTCTGGAACAACGCTCCCCTCCCGACGCCGTACGTGCGTGACTCATGGACCGCCGCCGGACGATCGACCTGGCTCGAGCTCGCGCGCACCCTGTACGCACTCTTCCAGGCGCCGGCCCCCGGGGCAGTCGTCCGGGTCGACCCGCTCTCGTTCTTCGTCGCCGATACGCGCCTCGCCCGGACCCCCGACAGCAGGGCCTTCATGGACGGCACCCAGCTCGCCGCCCTCGAGGCCTGGACGGCGGCGCTCAGCGGACCTGGCGCCCTCGTCGTGGGCCAGCCGATCTTCGTCGAGGAGACCGGCTGGCGGGGGATCCTCACCGATCGCGGCCTGGCCGACTACGCCCAGTACCGCGACCTCGTCCGGATCCTGTCCCGGACGAGGCACGATCTCCTCGTGCTCACGGGTGACGTCCACTTCGGCCGCGTCGCGACCTGTCAACTGCCGAACGGGCGGCGAGTCATCGAGTTGATCTCGTCCCCGCTCGCGCTCGTCGATCCGCTCGCCACGGGGAAATGGAAGGTCGCGCCCACGACGTTCCCGGCCCGAGCCGAGCCCGCTGCGGCGCAGGCGCCCGTCACGACCGACCCGTACGCCCGGGCGGACGAGCACTTCCTCAGCCTCGCCTTCGCGGGGGTGGGATCTGCGGTCCGCTTGACGGCCACGAGCTGGTCGATCGCGCCGGGGCGACCGACCGTGGGCCGGGTCATCCTGACGACCGATCTCCACTGAGCATGTTCGCGCTGCGTCAGTCGGCGGCCGAACGCCCGAACACGGCGCTCGCCGAGCTCGAGCCAAAACGCGCCGAGACGAATCGCGCCTGGCTCGACCGGGCCGGCGCCGATGAGGGCGTGCTCCTCCTGGGGGGCGCCTCGCTGGTCGATTTCCGCGTTCGGGTCGCCCAATCGCTGGTCCGGCACGATCTGACGCCCAGCCACTGGTCCATGGCGGGGATCCTGGTGGGTGGCGGCCGCTTCCTGTCAGTGCCGCTCGACCTGGGGGCGGACATCTCGGCCGTCCCCGCGACGAACGGCGCACGGGAATGTTCGCTCGCCGATTACGACGATCCGGCCCTCTATCCGAACATCGCGGTCCTCCGTTTCGTGGCCGGGACCGAACCGATCCGCGCGGCGGCCGACCAGGTCAGCCGCCAGCGGAGCGTCCTCGACCTGCCTGCCCTCGTCCTCGCCTGGCTGGCCTACGCCTGGGGTGTCGACGATCGAGCTCCCCTCCTCGACGGCAAGGGGCTTCCCAGCGCCGCTTTCGTCGAGTCGGCCTACGCGATCGCGAACGTCGAGCTGACTCCCGGGCTCGCCTCGACGTCGAGCTGCCCGGAGGCGATCTGGCAGGCCGCGAAGTGGTGGGGGGACTACTACCGCGAGGCGGCGAGCCTGGCGATCGCGGGCGTGGCACCCAGCCCGGGCCACGCCATCGCCCAGGTCCCGAGCGGGACGTACGCGCTCCGGCAGCGCGTAGCCGCGATCGCGGAGCGACAGGCGGGGCGAGCGGCCCGCCGGACCCGGCGCGCCCCACGCAGGCGATGAGCGCGAAGCGCACGACGGACGAGAGCCACTACGACACGATCGTCGTCGGCTCGGGCTTCGGCGGCTCGGTCATGACGTACCGGCTCCGCGAGGCGGGCCAGCGCATCTGCCTGCTCGAGCGGGGCCGGCCGTATCCGCCGGGCTCCTTCCCACGCAGCCCGCACGAGTTCAGCCGCGCGTTCTGGGATCCGAGCGAGGGGCTCTACGGGATGTACAACGTCTGGTCCTTCGAGCACTCGGGAGCGGTCGTCTCGAGCGGGCTGGGCGGGGGATCGCTGATCTACGCGAACGTCCTGCTCCGCAAGGATCCGGCCTGGTTCGTGCGCGACGCTGGGCCCGAGGGTGGCCACGAATCGTGGCCGGTCACGCGGGAGGAGCTCGATCCCCACTACGAGCGGGCCGAACGGATGCTCGACGCCCAACCCTTTCCCTTCGAGCACCCGCCGTACGACCGGACGCCGCGCACGAGGGCCTTCTTCGATGCGGCCCGGAGCCTGGGCTGGGAGGCGTACACGCCAAACCTGGCGGTCACGTTCGCGAACCGCGGCGACCCGCCCGTGACCGGCGAGCCGATCCGGGAGGCCCACCCCAATCTCCACGGTCGGACCCGGACCACGTGCCGGCTCTGCGGGGAGTGCGACATCGGCTGCAACTACGGGTCGAAGAACACCCTCGACTACAACTACCTCTCGGAGGCCGCGCGGCTGGGGGCGGAGATCCACACCTTCACCGAGGTGCGGACGTTCGCTCCTCGCGAGGGCGGGGGCTGGCTCGTCGGCTTCGTGCGACATGAGCCGGAGCGGGAGGGACAGCCCTTCGACACGGCGACGCTTCCTCTCGAGACGATCAGCGCCGACCGGCTCGTCGTCTCGGCCGGGACGCTGGGCACGACCTACCTGATGCTGAGGAACCTGCCCCGCCTGCCACGGATGCTCGGCACCCGGTTCAGCGGCAACGGCGACCTCTTGACGCTGGCGATGAATGCGAGCCAGATCGTCGACGGCGAGCGCATCCCGCGGATCATCGAGGCCGGACGCGGGCCGACGATCACGGCCGCGGTGCGCTTCCCCGACGAAGTCGAGGGCGGCGATGGCCGGGGCTTCTACCTCGAGGACGTGGGCTATCCCGAGTTCCTCAACTGGATGCTCCAGGTTGTCGAGACGCCCGGCGCACTGTGGCGCTGGAGGACGATCGCGCTTCGACTCCTCTGGGCGCTCCTCCGGCGCGAGCGCGAGACGGACGTCAGCGCCGAGGTCGCGGCCCTGCTCGGAGACACCAGGCTCTCGGCCGGGATGATGCCGCTGGCCGGGATGGGGCGGGATGTGCCCGACGGCCTGCTGCGCCTGCGCGGGGATCGGCTCGAGGCGGACTGGAGGATCGATCGTTCGGATGCCTATTTCCGCCGAGTCCGCGGGGCGATGGAGCGGTTCGCCGACGCGCTCGGCGGGAGCTTCCGGGACAACCCCCTCTGGCACTTCGGCCAGCGGGTGATCACGGTCCATCCGCTGGGCGGCTGCCCGATGGGCCGGGACGAGCGCGAGGGCGTCGTTTCGCCCTACGGCGAGGTCTACGGGTATCCCGGGCTGTACGTCGCCGACGGATCGGTCATGCCCGGCCCGGTCGGCCCGAACCCGAGCCTGACGATCGCCGCCCTGGCGGATCGCTTCGCCGACCGGATCGCCCTCCCGGCGGGAGCCTAGCGGGTAGTCGCCGGCGCCGATCTTGAGGCACGCGCCCTCGGATTTGGGGCGCGGAAGCGACTTGCGTCTCCTCGTGCTCGTCGGTAAAGTCCCATTTGACCGGATCGCGCCCCGAGGAGGAACGAGGGGATCCCGTGATCGAGCAGACGGACCAGCGCGTCCGCGAGTGGCTCCGGGCGATCGATCCCGACGCGGATCTCTCGGTCGCGCCGCCGGGTGACGACCGACCCGGCCTGGGGGTCGGCCTCTACCTGCTTGGGATGGCCAAGCGACCGGCGGGCCGCGGCTCCGAGCGCCCGCCACTCCAGGTCTGGCTGCGCTATCTCGTCACGGCCTGGGCGGAGGAGCCGGAGCGAGCTCAGCAGTTGCTCCTGGAGATCTGTTTCGCGGCGATGGAGGACGCCGAGATGGAGGTCGACCTGGAGCCCACGCCGCCGGAGCTCTGGCTCGCGCTCGGGGCACGACCCCGACCCGCCTTCGTCCTGCGCGCCCCCGCCCGTCGCGAGCGACCGGTCGTCGCGGCGCCGCTCGTCCGATGGCCGCTCCGGATCGAGCCGGGCCGGCCCAGCACCCTGATCGGCCTCGTCGTCGGCCCCGGTGACGTCCCGATCGCCGACGCGAGCGTCGAGATCCCGGCGCTCCAGCGGGAGACGCACACCGACCCACGCGGTCGGTTTCGCTTCCGCGGCCTTCCCGGCCCGCCCGTTTCGACCGCGCTCGTCGTACGCGCCAAGGGCCGCGAGGTGTCGCTGACCGTCTCGGGCGCAGACCCGAGCCAGCCCGTCGTCGTCCACGTCGACCCAATGGAGAAGGGATATGCCGGACTACCTGACGCCTGACATCTACGTCGAAGAGGTCCCCGCCGGGCCTCGCCCGATCGAGGCCGTGGGGACGCGCACGGCCGCCTTCGTGGGGCTTGCCCCGAGGGCCGACGCGCGTCGGGCCGAGGCGGTGGCCGTCAACAACTGGCTCCAGTTCACGAGCGCCTACGTGGAGCGCGGCTCCCAGAGCACCCCGCTGTCGCAAGCGGTGTTCGGCTTCTTCCAGAACGGCGGGAGCCGCTGTTTCGTGGTCAACATCGCCCGCGGCGCCGACGTGGCGCGAGGGCTGGAAGCGCTCGAGGCTCAGGACGAGGTCGCGATCGTCGCGGCACCCGGCTACACCGATGCGGCGGCCTATGACGCGCTGCTGAACCACTGCGAGACGCTCCAGGACCGAGTCGCGATCCTCGATGCGCCCCTCCGCGTCGAGGACATCGGCCTCTTCGACCGGGTCGTGACGGGCGTGACGAGACGCCGCGAAGGACGCGAGCCGAAGGCAGCCGGCGACGAGACGCCCGGCCTGCGACCGCGGCCCAGCGACGGCGGCTACGGGGCCGTCTACTTCCCCGGCATCGCGACCCGCGATGCTCTTTCCGGCGAGCGCGTCGAGGTCTATCCGTCCGGTCACGTGGCCGGGATCTGGGCCCGGACGGACGCCACGCGCGGAGTCCACAAGGCCCCCGCGAACGAGCTCGTCCGCGGGGCCCTCGACGTGACCCAGCGCCTGACGCGCCAGGAGCAGGGCGTCCTCAACCCGCTGGGCATCAACTGCATCCGCTACTTCCCGCGCGAAGGGATCCGCGTCTGGGGCGCCCGCACGCTCGCGGCCGGTGCCAGCGAGTGGCGCTACCTGAACGTTCGCCGCCTCTTCAACATGGTCGAGGAGTCGATCGCAGAAGCGACCCGCTGGATCGTCTTCGAGCCGAACGACCGCCAGCTCTGGAAGTCGATCCGCCGCGACATCGGAGCCTTCCTCACGCGCGTCTGGCGCGACGGCGCCCTCATGGGTCGCACGCCTGGCGAGGCCTTCTTCGTCAAGTGCGACGAGGAGACGAACCCACCCGAGGAGATCGATGCCGGGCGGGTGATCGCGATCGTCGGGCTCGCGCCGGTCAAGCCGGCCGAGTTCGTGATCTTCCGGATCAGCCAGCACGCCGGAGGCGTGGAGATCGAAGCGGAAGGAGTGACCGGTGGCTGAGCCAACAGCTGCGAATGGAGGCCAGGTCGCCGAGTCCGGCGCCCAGCCGGGGGTCTGGATCGATCCCTACCGCGCCTACAACTTCAAGCTCGTCATCCAGGGCATCACGCAGGGCCACTTCGTGGAGTGCAGCGGCCTCTCGGTGCATGTCCAGGCGATCCGCTACCAGGAGGGCGGCGCGAACGTCGTCCACCGGATCCCGGGCCCGATCGACTATGGCGACGTGACGCTCCGCTACGGCCTGACAGCCACGAGCGAGCTGTGGAACTGGTTCATGGCCGCCGTCCAGGGTCGCGTCGAGCGCCGGAACGTCTCGATCCTCATCCTCGACACCGACGGCGTCACGGAGGTTCTGCGCTGGGATCTCATCAACGCCTGGCCCTCGGAGTGGCGCGGGGCGCCGCTCGACGCGATGTCTCGCGAAGTCGCGATCGAGAGCCTGACGCTCGTCTTCGAGTCGCTCCAGCGCGCCTGAACCGATGGCGGCCCTCCGCAAGCGCCTCGCCCGGGCGGCGGCGCGGGTCCTGCGCGCGATCGCCGAGGCACTGATCGAGCCAGGCGTCCCGGGCGGTATGCCGCCAGCGCCGGAGCCGCGGGCCCTCCCGGATGTGCTCGTCTCCCCGGATCGGGGTCGAGCCGTCGATGGCCGGCCGAGACAGTGGGTCGAGCACGTTCGGCGACGTGCTCCGCAGCTCCTCGAGCCCGGCGGGATGCCGCCGATGCGCGCGGCGCTGCCGGCAGGGCCACGCGCCCGACCCCGGTCCGAACCGGGCCGGACCGGTCGCGAGCCCGGCGTCCAGGTCTCGGAGAGAGTTGTCGGAACGGGGACTGCCGGAATGGCCGGCACCCGCGCGGAGGGCGGGCAACCGCGGGAGGACGCCGATCACGCCGGGCGGACCGCGGGAGGAGCTCCGGAGCGTCGGGTCCGGGCGGACAGGGCGGGGCCCGGGGATTCCGCCGGACCGCGCGACCGGTCGTCGCCCGCTTCCGAGCCGGCACGGCGCCTGCCGGTCGGCCGGGACCAGGCTCGACCGCACCGGGGACGGGCTGACCCGCGTTGGCCCGCGCCACGAGTCGCCGGATCGGCGCGACAGAAACGAGAGGCAGATCGGTTGTCGCTCCTGGGAGACCGGCCGGACGGGTGGCTGCCGCGCCCGCGGGCCGAATCGGCCGAGGGGGGACCGACGGGCGCAGAACCTGCCCCGGTTCCGCCCGCGAGGGCCGATCCGGCGGGGCGACGAGACCCACCTGCCTCGGGTGAGGCCCTGATCGCGCGCCCGGATCCGGGATCTCGAGTCGGCGACGCCGACCCGCGGGCCGGAGCATCGGCCACGGGGGCGGACGACTCCTTCGCAACCGGGCGCGCCCAATGGCGGCCGCCCGCCTCCGGTGCGGCGGCGGAGGACTCCGGCTCGTCCCACGATCCGGGCCCTCGCCCGCCGTCGAGTCTCTCCCGCGCCGCCGCCGATCGACCCGGCGCCCAGGCGTGGGCCTGGGATGCGGGGCTGGAGCATCTCGTCGCCGCGGCCGCGCCGCAGCCGGAGCGCCCCTGGCCCGCTCTCCCCGACGCGCCCCACGAGGCCCGCGAGCCAGCCGACGATACGTCGTCGCTCGAGCGTCGCCTCGAGCGTGCAGTCCGTCTCGAGCGCGAGCAGCGGGCACGCTAGATGGAGCGCGTCTGCTTCCTCATCGAGGCGACCGGCGAACGGCTCGGCTGCCTGCTGAACCCGGAGAGCGTCGTCGTCCGCCGGCAGGCCGGGCTCCGGGCGCGGCGCTCCGCCGGGGGCCTGCTGACCGGAACACGCCTGGCGGACGATCCGCTCCTCGCGACCGGCGGCGGCCGGACGGAACTCGAGCTCGACCTGCTCTTCGACGTCACGCTTGCCGGGTCCTCGATCACGAGCGAGAACGTCCAGGACCTGACCCGCCCGCTCTGGCAACTGGCCGAGAACGTGGTCGGGCCGGACGGCTACGGCGCGCCCCGACAGGTCCGCTTCGTCTGGGGCAAGGCCTGGAACGTCCCGGTCGTCGTCGCCGCGATCGCCGAGCGCTTCGAGCGGTTCACGACGACCGGTGTCCCGGAGCGCTCGTGGCTGCGGATGCGGCTCCTCCGCGTCGGCGAGGCGGTCGTCGGGCCGACGACCACTCAGGAGCCGGGTGAGCCTGGGCCGCCGCCGGACACGACGCTACCCGAGGTCCCCGACGACCAGCTGACCTACCACGAGGTCGTGGCCGGGGGCGGCGACGCTGCGGGCGAGCGGCTCGACGACATCGCGGCCCGTTACTACGGCGAGCCCGGGCTGTGGCGCGTCCTGGCCGCCTTCAACGGGATCGCCGATCCGCTTCGCATCCCTCCGCCCCCGGTGATCCGGATCCCGCCGCTCTCCGCGATCCGGGCCACGACATGAGCGACTGCCGTCGGGAGTTCCCGTGAGCCCGGTGCTGGCGCCGCCGCGGGTCACCCTGGAGGTCGACGGCCAGCCGCTCGACCCCGCTGCGGCCGGCTCCCTCGCCGATGTCGTCGTCCGGCAGCTGCTGTCCGCGCCGACGGTCTGCGAGCTCGCCTTCGTCGATCCTCCGGCGAGCCCGAGCCTCGCGGAGCGGCTCGGCCCGGGCAGCCCGCTCCGCCTCGGCGTCGAGGCCGCCGAAGGGGCGCTCTTCCTCGGCGAGGTGACCGCGATCGAGCATGTCGTCGACCCGGCGCACGGCCGGGAGATCCGCGTCCGTGCCTACGACGCCCTTCATCGTCTGCGAAAGCGCCAGGGGCCGCGGACTCGCGTCGGCGTCACCCCCAGAGACCTCGCCGCCGAGCTCGTGGCAGACGTCGGACTGACCGTCGAGACGACCGACCCTGGGCCGACCTGGGCCCGCCTCATCCAGCATCGCCAGTCGGACCTCGAGCTCCTCCTCGATGTCTGCGAGCGCAGCGGCCTCTATGCCACCGTCGACGATGGCGTGCTTCGGCTCCTGCCTCTGTCGGGGTTCGGCGAGGCGGTCCGGCTGACCCTCGGCGAGACGCTCCTCGAGGCCGCGATCGAGACGAACGGCGATCCCGCTACCCGCAGCGTCACCGCCCTGGGTTGGGATCCGGGACGCATCGAGAGCCATCGCGGGACGGCCGACACGGCGCGCAGCGGACGGACCGCGGGCGCCGCCGTCGAGCCCGGAACGCTGGGCGGGACGGGCGAGCGGACGCTCCTCGACGAAGCGGCCGCGGACGATCGTCAGGCCGCCGCCCTGGCCCAGGCCGAGCTCGACCGCCGGGTGGCCAGGGAGGTCGTCTTCCGGGGTGTGGCGGCTGGCGACCCGCGACTGCGGCCCGGGCGTCCCATCGAGATCGCCGGCGTCGGGCAGACCGTCGACGGTCGATACGTGCTCACCGAGGTGCGTCACACGATCGAGCGGGGGCGCGGGTTCCTCTCGGAGCTCTCGAGCGAACCCCCCGAGCCAGCTCCCCGGCCATGGGCCGCGACCGTCACCACGGGTACGGTCCGGAGCGCTGACGACCCCGATGGCCTGGGCCGCGTCCAGGTCGCCCTGCCCACGTTCGGCGACGTCGAAACGCCCTGGCTCGGAGTCGTCAGCGTCGGCGCCGGCTCGGGCAAGGGGATCGTGGCCCTGCCCGACGCGGGCGACCAGGTCCTCGTCCTGCTCGCCCACGAGGATCCCGCTCGGGGTATCGTCCTCGGCGGGCTCTACGGCGCCGGAGGCCCGCCCGACAGCGGGGTGGTGGGCGGCTCGGTCCGTCGCTATACGCTCCTGACCTCGGGCGGGCAGCGGATCCGCCTCGACGACGAACGCCGCTCGATCCGTTTCGAGGACAGCCAGGGCAGCTACGTCGAGCTGGCCCCGGACCTCGTCCGGATCCATGCCGCGGCCGACCTCGAGATCGAAGCCCCGGGCCGGGCGGTCCGCATCCGCGCCGCCTCGGTCGACTTCGAGACGGGCTGATGCGGCTCCTGACCGAGGACGCCGTCCTCGTCTGCCTCCATCAACTGGGCCGGGTCGAGAACCGTCCCTCGCAGTCCCTCGTCACAGTCGACCGGCGGCGGGTCCTCGTAGAGGACGACCCGGAGCGCCGCTCGATCCGGCTCTGCCCCAACATCGGCGCGACGATCAAGCCATGCCAGACGACGCTGAAGGTCAAGCAGGGCTACTCGACGTTCCTGAAGATCGACGGGGCGCCGGTGGCCCTCGATTCGGTCACCGGACTCACGGACGGGACGCCACCCGGCATCGTCGAGTACGTCGTGATCCAGCCCGGCCAGAAGCTCGTGGCGAGCTCCGGATGAGCCCTCGCCGCTATCGCGCCTGGCGCTTCGTCCACCCGGATCTCGTGGCTGCCGAGGCGACCGGATCGGCCGGACTCCAGCTGTCCGCACGGGGGCGGATCGACGTCGTCGAGGAGGACGAGTCGGTCCGCCAGGCGATCCTGCTCCTCCTGTCGACGTCCCCCGGCGAGCGGGTGATGCGGCCGGAATACGGCTGTCACCTGCGGCGGCTCGTCTTCTCGCCGAACGATGACACGACGGCAGGCCTGGCGATCCACTACGTGCGGCAGGCGCTCGCGCGGTGGGAGCCCCGCATCGACGTGCTCGCCCTCGACGCGACCCGCGACCCGGAATCCTCGGAGCGGCTACAGATCGCGCTCCATTACCGGGTCCGGGCGACGAACCGGACCGGCATCCTCGCTTACCCCCTCGAGCTCGCAGGCGGGCCGCCCTGATGCCGATCCCGTCACCAAATCTCGACGACCGTTCGTTCGACCAGCTCGTGGCCGAGGCGAGGGCGCGGATCCAGCGCGTCGCGCCCGAGTGGAACGACCTCGGACCGGGCGATCCGGGCATGGCGCTCGTCGACGTCTTCGCTTACCTCACCGAGGCGCTCATCTACCGGCTCAACCGGGTGCCGGACAAGCTCTACGTCGAGTTCCTCCGCCTGATCGGCGTGCGACTCGAACCGCCGGCCGCGGCAAGCGTCATGCTGCGTTTCCGGCGCACCCGCCCAGGCGGCCGGATCGAGATCCCACGGGGCACACGGATCACCGTCGACCGACCGGCCACGGGGGCGGAGCCGCCCGTCTTCGCGACCGCAGAGAGCCTCGTCCTGGCTCGGGATGACGAGGCCGCAGAAACCCTTGCCTACCACGCCGAGCAGGTGGAGGCCGAGCCGGTCGGCCCGGCGAGCGGGCAGCCGGGCCTCAGCGTTCGCGTTCGAAGGCCGCCGATCGTCGCCCCGACCGGACACGCCCTCGACCTCGTCGTCGGCGTCGAGGCCCTGCCCGGTGAGCTCGAGCAGGGTGACCCGGCGATCGAGCACGACGGCCGGACGTACCGGATCTGGCGCGAAGTCGAGAACTTCAGCGATCCCGGGGCCGACGGATACGTCTACCTGGCGGATCGGATGTCGGGGACGATCGTGTTCGCGGCCGAGGCGCGGATGACGAGCGCCGAGGGCGGGCTGGCGGCGGAACCCGTCGCCCTCGCCGCCGTGCCGCCACCGGGCCGGGACATCCGGGTCTGGTACCGCCGCGGCGGCGGCGCGGAGGGCAACGTCGCCGCCGAAGTCCTCACCACGGCGAAGGACCCGCTCCCCGAGGGCGTCGCGGTCACGAACCCCGGGCCCGCGACGGGCGGCCGGGACGCCGAACCGCTCGAGAACGCCCTCGTGCGCGGACCGCAGGAGCTCCACACCCTCAGCCGCGCGGTCACGGCGCGCGACTTCCAGCTCGTCGCCGAGCGAGCCTCCGGCGCAGTCGCGCGGGCGATGGCGGTGACCCAGGCCGAGCTCTGGCGCTACGCCGCCCCGGGCACGGTCGAAGTCTTCCTCGTGCCCAGCCTGCCGGAAGGGTCGAGCGCGGCGACCATCACCTCCGAAGCGCTCGAGGGCGCCCAGACCGCGGACGCGGTCGATCGGGTGCAGGGCGAGCTCGACCGGCGACGCACGCTGGCGACGACGTGCCTGGTGAGCTGGGCTCGCTACAAGACCGTGCGCGTGAACGCCGAGATCTACGTCCACCGCGAGGAGGACCGCGAAGAGGTCCGTCGTCGCGTCGACGAGCGGATCCACCTGACCGTGAACCCTCTTCCCACCGAGCTCAACGCCGGTGGCTGGCCGTTCGGCCAGTCGCTCTTCGCCTCGAGCGTCTACAAGATCATCCTCTCGGAGCCCGGCGTGCGCTACGCGCGCGGGATCCAGCTCCTCGTGGACGACGTGCCCGACCGGGATGTCCGGGCGCTGGCCGCCGATCCCTTCCAGCCGGCGACCTGGTACACCGGCAGCACCGGGACCCTCTTTCGCTCCCTGAACGACGGGCAGGGCTGGGAAAAGATGGCGGCGTTCCCGGGAGAGACGATCGTTCGGGTCCGGCCCCATCCTGACCGAGCGGGACTCGTGGCGATCGCGACCCGGGTGGCCGAGCGTCGCTCGCGGGTCTACGTCTCGCGCGACAGCGGTGCGACGTGGGAGCGGGGCGACCCGATGGCCTTCGCCGTCGACGACCTGGCCTGGATCGACGAGGACGACGGGGCCGTCGTGCTGATGGCCACCGACGTGGGTCTCTATCGCATCTCGCCGACCCGGGAGCTGGCGCAGATCGTGGTCGACCCCGCCGAGCAGGACCTCGGCTTCTACTCGGTCGTCGCCTCGCGCGACGTGCGCGGCGGAGTGAGCGTGGCCGTGGCGGCGCGCGAGGTGAAGGGCGTCTTCCTCTCGAGCCAGGCCGGGCAATCCGGGACGTTCGAGTCGATCGGCCCGGCCGGCAAGGATGTGCGCGTCCTGAGCGTCCAGGCGCTGGGACCGAATCGCTTCCTCTGGGCCGGGGTGAGCGCGGCAGGCGACGCCGGTGAGGGCTGCCTGAGCTGGCAGCTGCTCGGAGGCGAGCGACCGGTCGAGGGCTGGCGAGCCTGGCGGAGCGGATGGCGGGGTGGGACGTGCTGGTCGATCGCCTTCCTCGAGGATGGCCGCGTCGTCGCGGGTACGTATTCGGGCGGCGCCCTCTGGCTCGACACGGGCAGCGCGCAGCCGGCCTGGAAGGCGCCCGGCGCCGGCAGCGGCCTGCCCCTGCGTGAGGACGGCCGCTTCGAGCAGATCGACGCCGTGGCGGCCGACCGGCGGAGCGGGCTGGTGATGGCGGGCGGCGTGAAGGGTCTCCGCCGGAGCGCCAACGCCGCCCGCTGGGACGAGGCGGGCGCGGCCTGGGAAGACTGCTCGAAGCGTGCCTTCGCGGAAGAGGTCACCTTGCCCCCGACCTGGCTCTTCTGCGACGGCGGGAACGAGATCGAGGTCCGGAGCGGTGCGTAGCGAGGCGATCGAGCGGCTCCTCCCGGGCGTCTTCCAGCTCGCGCTCCATCCCTCCGCGCGCGGGGTCGTCGAGCCCGACCGACGCCTCGGCGCGACGCTCCAGGCGATGGAGGCCCTCCACGAGCCCTGCGAGCGCGTCCTGGTGGATCTTTCTTCCTATGTCGACCCGCGGCTTGCGCCGCCGGCGTTCGTTCCGTACCTCGCGAGCTGGGTCGATCTCGACCGTTTCCTCGTCGCGGCGGCCGACGATCCGAGCCTCTCGCCGACGCTGCTCGCGACCGGCCTCGGGCGGCTGCGTGAGCTCGTCGCCGCGGCCGCCGAGCTGGCCCGCTGGCGGGGCACTGCCCTCGGTCTCCGGCGATTCCTCGAGACAGCGACGGGTCTTGGCGGCTGGACGATCGAGGAGAACGTATCCGGCCCGGAGCGGGCGCCCCGGCCGTTCCATCTGCGCGTCGTCGGCCCGGCGGAGGCCGAGCCCTACCGTCCACTCGTCGAGCGGATCGTGGCGGCCGAGAAACCGGTCGCGGTGACCCACGAGCTGGACTTCGCACGGCCCGCCGCCCCACGGCGTCGGCGAGGGAGAAGGATGGAGGCAGCGACATGACCCGTGCCAGCGAATCGCGCAGCGACCCGTTCGAGCGCGGCTGAGCTTCCGATGGCCGCCGCCTTCTCGATCACGACCGGCACGAACGCGATCCGCCTCGACGCGGAGCGACGCGCCGTCGCCGTCTTCACCGTCGTCAACGAGACCGGCCGGCCCCTTCGCGCTCGGGCCGCCGTCTCCCCCTTCGAACCCGCCTCGCCCGAGTGGTTCTCGATCGAGGGCGAGCCGGAGCGCCTCTTCCCGCTGGACGGCGCCGAGACGTTCACGGTGCGGGTGGCCGTGCCCGCCGACGCGGCCGCGGGCCGCCAGGCCTTCCGCCTCGACGTCGTCTCGGTCGAGCATCCCGACGACGAGTGGGCCCACGGCCCGGCGGTCGGGTTCGAGATCGCGGAGCCACCGACGAAGCCTCAACCGCCGCCCCCGAAGGGCTACCTCGAGAGCCTCCTCGGCGCGCTCGGGGGCTCGGTACTCGGCGGGCTGGCCGGCGTCGTCCTCGGCGTCGTCGTCTTCGTGGCGATCTTCGGGTTCGCGACCGTGATCCTTGCCTTCGTCTTCTGGGCGGCGCTCTTCGCGGAGTTCTTCGTCGGCCTGGTTGCCGGGGGCGGATTCGGGATCATCGTGAGCCTGCGTCGCCGGGCGCTGTTGGCGCCGGAGCCCTGGCGAACGGCCCTTCCCTTCGGCGTGCTCGCGACCTTGCTCGGATTGATCGCAGTCACCGTCCTCGTCCGCCTGGTCCAGCTCACCACGCTCGCCCTCCCCGTACAGATCGTCCTCGTGGTCGTCGTCGAGCTCGTCGTGGTGATCGCCTCTGCGCTCGCGGGTCGCGCCTACAGTCGCTTCCGCGCGCTCGGGATGCTGTAGCGATGGCCGGTTTCGAGATCTCGATCGCAACCACCGTCGTCACGCTCGATCTAACGCGGCATGGCGAGGCGTCTTTCACTGTCCAGAACGAGACGGGACGTGCCGTCCGCGCCCAGGCCCGCCCGATCCCGCTCCCACCCACCGAAGCCGCCTGGCTCGCCGTCCTCGGCCCGGGCGAACGTGACTACGACATCGCCGGTCTCGAGCAGATCACCGTTGCCATCGATGTAGCGGGGACGGCGCCGGGCGGCGACTACCCCTTCCGCCTCGACGTCGTCTCGGTCGACCGCCCCGACGAGGAATTCGCCCTGGGGCCGACGGTGATCTGCCAGGTGCCGGCGACGCCGCCTCCTCCACCGCCGCCTGATCGGCCGGGATACCTCGAGACCCTCGGTGGCGCTGCGGCGGGTGGGCTCGGCTCGATGCTCGTCGGCGCGGCCGTGGGAATCCTCGCGCTGCTCGTCGTGGGGCGCGCCGGCTCGTTCGACGATCTCGGGCAGCTCATCGGCAGTCTGATCGGCCTGGTGATCCTGACCGTCCTGCTCGCGGCCGGCGGGCTGTGGATCGGGGCGGCCGTGGGCGTGTTCCTGCTGCTGCGGGCGCTTGGTTTCAAGGATCCCTGGCGGACGGCGCTGGCAGCGGCGCTCCTCCTGCCCTTCTGGGGCTTTGCGGTCGTACTGCTTGGAACAGGGATCGGGCAGGCGCTGAACGACGCACCCGGGATCGTCTCGTTCCTTCTCGTGGTCCTGGGGGCTGCCACGATCATCGCGGTCCCCGCGCTCGCCGGCCGGGCCTATGCCCGCTTGCGCCAGGAGGGCCACCTCTAGGCCGGGGGGCCGCCTGTCGAACCCATGAACCTGCCGCGGCCGCTCCTGATCGTCGTCCTCGTCATCAGCGTCCTGGGCGCGCTCTCGTGCGGACTGGGGGTCCTTCGCGGGCCCGAGAAGCGTCCGGCGGAGACTCCGGACGCCAGTGGCAGAGCACGAGCCGACTCCCTGCCCCTGCTCGCGCCGCGACGAGTGCGCGCCGAGGAAGTGGCAGCGAGCCCGTCGGCAGCGTGTTCGCGGTCGGGGAGCGTCATCACCGTAACAGGGACCTGCACGATCACCGTGGCCCGGGCGGGTTTCCGGCCAGGGAAGCTCGTCCTGACCGTGGGAGGGGGTGCGTTCGTCGCGGCCCGGGTGACCGAGGTCCGCCAGCCTCAGAGGACCGTCAGCACGGACGAGACGTTCGGGCCCGGCAGGACGTTCGACGTGACGTCGAGCGGGTCGGGCGACACGGCGCTCGTCGTCGAATGCGCCTCAACCTGCACGCTCACGGTGGGGCCCTGAGCCGGGATTCCGCGCCCTGCGGAAGCTTGGGCGGCTGGATGACCCGGAGCACGGCGACGACCGCGAAGACGAGTAGGACGATGGCCCAGATGATCGCCACGATCCCGACGATGATGCCCGCCACGGCGTCCGTGATGCTGGTCAGGAACCCGGGCAGGAAGGCATGGAGGAATGACACGACGAGGTTCGCGACGAGTGACGTGAGGACGAGCGCGACGAGACCAGGGTTGGTGAGGAATCGCTGCTGGGCCAGGACGAGGCAGGCTCCCGCTGCGAGCTTCAGCGTCAGGAGCAGACCGAGCACGACGGCCGCCCGGTCACGTGGGAAGCAGCAGAAGAGCGCGGCGTAGACGATCGCCCCGAAGAAGGACGCGAGCAGGCCGATCATGAGCAGGAGGAGCGCGATCGCGGCGAGCACGAGGACGATGCCGGCGAGGATCAGAAGGAGCGCCAGGATGAGCGTGGCGCAACCCTGGACGCGTCCCAGGACCCGCTCGGGCACGACCAGGCCCAGGGCGATCAGGACGAGCGTGTAAAGCAGGATCCCGTCGATCAGGGCGAGATAGGGCACCCCGAGGCCCGGCGGCTCGGAGGTGGCCAGGAACCGCTCGGCGAGCGGCGAGCCGATCTCGATGAGCACGACGAGCGCGACGAGGATCACCGCGGCGAGGAGGAACGGCCGGCGGAGCTTCTCGACCGTCACGGCGCCCGGAGCTTCCGGGCCGGCACGTCGACGACGAAGGAGTCCCGTCCCGGTCGCAGGATGCTGATCCGGTAGCCGAACGAATCGGGCGGGTGGCTCACCAGGAGCCGCTCGATCGAGGCGGTCCGATTCGTTGCCGCCAGCCGGATCGGCCGTCCGGATTCGTGCGCGACCTCCACGATCATCGCCAGCGCCTCGTGGTCCGGGTTGCCGTAGCGGCCGTCTGCCGAGACGACGTAGATCTCCGCGGGCACGGCCCGCAGGAAGGCCGGATCGACGTTCCGCGCGCTGCCGTGATGCGGGACCTTCATCACGGAGACGTGTCTCTGGCCGCCTTCGTGGAGAAGGCCGGCCGCTCGGAGGCCGGCGAGGACCTGGTCGCCGCGTGCATCGCCGGTCAGGAGCAGGCTTCGGCTGCCGACCTCGACCAGCAGGCAGATGCTGCTCAGGTTGGGGACGCTCTGGTCCGCGGCGATCGCGGCCGCGGCACCGGGAGCAGCCCGCCGCAGCCGGTCGCGGTGCCTGGCCAGCCAGCGCACCCATTCCTCGCGCAGGTCCTCGAGCACATGTCGGCTGGGTCCGATGACGTGGACCGTCGCGGCGCCGAGGCGGATCGGGACGGAGCCGTCGACCAGGACCTGGCCAGCCGGAAAGCCCCGGTTGAGCGGGATGCGCAGCCGCAACGCCGCGCTGCGAAGCTCGTCCCCTTCCTCGAACCCGCGCATGACCCGGCCGAAGGCGGGCATCTCCGAGACGACGGGACCGACCACCCGGACGACCCGCTCGACGAGCGGCACGAGCTCCGCGCTTCCCACCGCCTGGGCGAACGAGTTGTGCCACAGCTGTGCGATC
Source organism: Candidatus Limnocylindrales bacterium (assembly GCA_036002405.1). Taxonomy (GTDB): domain Bacteria; phylum Chloroflexota; class Limnocylindria; order Limnocylindrales; family CSP1-4; genus DASYTK01. The sequence continues at coordinate 5,207 of DASYTK010000016.1, read as the reverse complement.
CGCGGGATAGTGGGTGCCGAGCGGCCCTCCCGCTCGAGCTCTCGGACGAACCCGAGCAGGCCTCCCACGTGATCGTTGTCGACGTGGCTCAGGACACAGAGATCGAGCGAAGGGACGCGCTCCGCGAGCCGGCTGAGGAGCGGACGGAGGTGCGCTTCGTAGGTCTCCGCGGGACCGCCGTCAACGAGGAGGAACCGCGGACCGTCCGGGCTCCCGATCTCCACGACCAGGCAGTCGCCGAAGGCGGCCTGCACGACGAGCAGGCGGAGCCTCGTCCGTTCGCCGACCAGCTGCCACCTCCCGCCTCGCCTGGCGTCCCTCGATCCTCCCGGTCAATTCGCACGATACCGAGGGATCGACTCCCCGGCAAGGAAGCCGAGGGAGCGTACGATGCAGGCGGAGGATCCGATGGGCGAAGAAAGCGCGAAGTCCGCGGCCGGCGTGGCGGCGTTGCTCGAGGGCCGGGAGAGTGAGCTTGGTCCCGACATGAGCGGCCCGCTTCGCGTCCTCGCCGCACGCGACACACGGGGCGGCCTCAGCGCGGAGATCATGGCCAGCCGGCTCGTCGCCGCGGCACCCGATGATCCCGGGCTCGAGGACGTCTACGTCCCTGTCCCGGTCACGGTGCGGGTCGAGCTCGACGCCCGGGGCGCGATCCGGGAGGCGGACGTGGAGACCGACGAGTCTGCCACACGAGAGGCGCAGGCCTACGCGCGGAACCTCCTCGCGACGGGCGCGGTCCGGGGCGCGTCCAGCTCCCTCGGTCCGCGGCGGTCGCCCGGTCCACCCGTCCGACCGACCCACGAGCTCGTAACGGATGCCCAGGGCCGACGCATCCTCCGGCGCGTCGGGTTCACCGCCGCTCCCGGGTCGCCGTCAAGCGACCCTTGACTCCCGGGCGCACGATGACCTGAGCACAAGGCAAGAGGAGGGACGGTTCGTGGCCGATGCGATGTCGATGACCCAGTCGGCGGTCCGGGAGCTGGGGGATCTCGAGGAGGACGACCTCTATCGGTTGCTGGGGATGCGCCTGAAGGCGATCGAGCGCGACCCGGCAAAGGCGGGGCAATTCGCACCTGACGTCGGCTCGGCGCAGGAACTCGGCATCACCGCGGCCGACCTGCGCGACTTCGGCCGCCGGGCCTTCGTCCACGTGGCCCGAGTGGGCCACATGGCGATCTGCGGCCAGAACGCCGAGGGCTTTCACCTGGAGCGGATCCTCTCCGCCCTGAACACCGACGCGGCGACCGCCACCGCCGTCGTCGCGACGGTCCTTGTCGCACAGCTAGCGATCGCGCCCGCGATCGCGGGAATCGTGGCCACGATCGTGATCGGACGCGTGGCGCCCTCGAGCCTCGAGGCGCTCTGCCAGGTATGGAGCAGGAAGCTGGAGCCAGCCGCGGTAGAACAGCCCGAGATCGCTCCGCCGCCCGCTCAGGCGGCCGCGTCGGGCTAGCCTTCCCGCGCTGCGCGGGCTTGCCTGTTTTCCGACCTTCTCGATCCCGGCGGATTCCGATGCCCTGGGTCCTGGCTCGCGATCCGTCGTCGCGAGGCGAATTCCGAACGGACGCTCGGCGGGCTGGAGAGCCGGGATCTCGGCCGGCGGTCGCTACCTAGGGAAGGGCGGCCCCACGCCGTCCGCCAGTGCGACACCGGCGTTCACGAGCGTGATGACGGCACTGATGGCCCACGCGAGGGCGATGGCGCGATGGCGACGAATGTACGCCACAGTCGACTCCTTTCGTCGCCCGTTCGGAGTCCGCAGGGAGGATGGTAGCCCGCCGCGATCACACCGGACAAGTATTTGTAATCGCAAGCCGAGCCCAAAAGCTCGGTTCTGGGCCCAGGTCCGCGGCGTATCATCGCGGTCCGTCAAGTCACGTCGTACGCACGGAGGCCCGCCATGCGTTCGGTCAAGCACCGCTCCGATCCCGCCGACCCGCCGGTCGCCGAGCGGATCGGGAGCCGACTTCGCGCTGCCCGACTGCGGGCCGGGCTGACCCAGCAGCAGCTTGCCGGTGAGCGCTACACGAAGGCGTACGTGAGCGCGCTGGAGAATGGCCTCGCGAGGCCCTCGATGGCCGCCCTCGAGTACCTCGCCGGACGCCTGGGCGTCTCCGCGCCCAGCCTGATCGGGGATGGCGGACCGCTCTGGACGAGGCTCGAGACCGACGTCCACCTGGCGGCCGGCCGCTGGCAGGAGGCGGCGGACGGCTACGAGTCACTCCTCGCCGGGCCCGACGCAGCGGGGATCCGACCGGAGCTCCTGCTCGGCCTCGCCGAGGCCCGCTGCCGGCTGGACCAGGGCGCCGAGGCGATCACCGCGGCGACCGAGGCCGCGGAGACGTTCGGGCGGATCGGGCGGCGGCTCGACGCTGCCCGGGCGAACTACTGGCTCGCATTCGCACTCTACGAGCGGGATCACACCGAGGAGGCTCGCTCGCTGCTCCGGTCGATCCTCGACGACCTGCGCCGGGATCTCGAGGCGGAGCCCGACTTCAAGCTCCGTGTCCTGATCGCGCTCGCGGCTGTGGAGGTCCGGGACGCGGAGCATGCGAAGGCCCTCGACTACCTCGAGGAGGCGCGGGGCCTGATCGGCGACCTGGACGACCGCCGCCGGGCGACGTTCCTGTTCTCACTCGCGGCTGCGCACCGTGAGGCGGGAGACATCGAGGCGGCGATCCGGCTTGGCACCCAGAGCCTGGCGCTCTACCGGGCGGCCCATGCCGATGTCGAGGCTGCCTCGCTCGAGAACGACCTCGCGCTCGCCTATCTCGCGCTCGGCAACCTGGCTCGGGCCCGCGACCTGGCCGGGTCGGCTCGGGCCCGCTTCGACGAGCTCCGCGACGAGCGCCTGCTGGCGCACGTCGCGGAGACCCAGGCCCAGATCGACCTTGCCGACGGGAAGCTCCATGGAGCGTCGCAGCATGCCGACGAGGCCCTCAGCCTGGCAGAGCGCACCGGTAACCGGAAGGCGGCCCTGAGCGCCCGCCTGACACGAGCCGCGATCCTCCGGCGGAAGGGCCTCAATGCCGAGGCGGTCGCAGAGTACGAGCGCGCCGCCGACCTGGCCCGGAGCAGCGCATCGCGGGCGAGGCTGCGCACGGTGCTCAGGGCATGGGCCGACGCGCTCGCCGACCTGGGGCAGCACGAGAACGCCTACCGCCTGGCGAGGGAAGCGCTCGACGCCTGAACGGCCGGCGCAGAGGCCGGCCTCCTGGGGGCGCCTATCAGGACCCCGCTGGTCGGCGCGGGGCCGCCTCCTGGGGTTTCATGTGGGGCCGCAGGGATCTGCCGCGTCGAGAGGTCCATGCGCCTCGCCGATGAGGCGCAGCCTCCCGGTTTCCGCGCCTCGCCGATGGGGCGCCGCCTCCTACCATTTCGGCGCCTCGCCGATGGGGCGCGACTTACGCGGAGAATCGCGGCGCATCTTCGTGGTTCGTGACTGGGTCTGGGCGTGATGCGCGCTCGCCGCGGGGCATCCAGGCGTCCGAATCGGTCGACTGGTGAACGTACGTCGCACTCCATCGGCAGGCGGGGTGAAATCGGGCGGCCAGGCTCTCTAAAGTCGCACTCCATCGGCAGGCCGGGGTGAAATCGGTCGGCTACGGGCCGCGGGCTCACGCTCGTGGGGCCACGCTCTCTAAGCAGTCAAGTGTGTTTTGACTCCGGCCCGCCAGGGATGTAGGCTCCGCCGCAAGCCATCGAGACGAGGAGGCCTCGAAGGACCGGGAAGCCTGGAAGGAGGGCACGATGGCCACGGTGAGCTACATCCCGAATGACCCGCTCGCGAGTAACGGGCCCGCGACGCGGCAGGTCAGCCCGGGGCGGTTCCCCGCCGGGGCGGCCGGATTCGATGTCCAGCCGCCGGCCAGGCCGGGCTCATATCCGCCACAGACGCCGGCCTTCGACTATTGGCAGGCGCAGACGGCGCTGATCGCAGGCTTGCGAGCATGGCGCGAGATCGACGGGCGCTACCTGCCTCGCTGGTACGGCGAGCAGCAGCGGCTACCCGCTTACACGAATGCCGGCGACGATCTCAACGCCTTCTACGATCGCAGCAGCCTCCAATTCTTCTCGCACACGTACGACGGCCTGACCGTCCACTCCGCGGAGAGCGTCGACGTCGTCACGCACGAGGAGGGTCACGCGCTGCTGGACGCGATCCGACCCGACTTCTTCGACGTGCCTTTCATCGAAGCCGGTGCGCTCCACGAGGCGTTCGGCGATTGCGTTGCGCTTCTCACGGGCCTCCGCGATCGGTCGATCCGCGACGGCGTCCTCGCGCTCTCGCCGGACCTCTCCTCGAACCAGTTCCTCGAGAGCCTGGCCGAGCAGCTCGGTGATGCGATCCGTCGCGAGTTCGGCTCGGAGACAGTCGAGTCAGGTGCCCTCCGCCATGCCCTGAACGTGTTCCGCTGGAGTGATCCAACGACCCTGCCGCCGATCGCCCCGGCCGAGCAGCTCTGCGGCGAGGTCCACAGCTTCTCGCGCGTCTTCACGGGCGCGTTCTACGACGTCCTCAGGAACATCTTCGCGAGCGGCCGGCGGTCGGGCCCCAACCTGCGTCGAGCGGCGCGGACGGCGGGGCGTCTGCTCGTGTCCGCGATCCGGACCGTCCCGGCGACGCCGCGACTCTTCGAGGGCGTCGGCCGGGGGATGCTCCAGGCCGACGTGTCGATGAACCGCGGACAGAACGTGGCCGCGATCACGAGCGCCTTCCAGGCCCACGGTATCCTCCTGGGCGCGCCGGCGGCGCCGCTGCCCGTCCCGCTCGAGGCGACGCGTGGCCGCTCCGCGACGCGAGCGCTGAAGGACCAGCTCGACGTCCCGAGCGGCACGCGCCTGGAGACCACTCCGGTCGAGACCGATCTCCACGGGCGGATCGCCCACGTCACCGCCTACCGTCCCCTCCGTCTCACCGGCGACGGCCTGGAGGGGGTTCGGATCATGGTTCCCGCAGCGGCCCGTGTCACTCGCCGGGGGCGCGCGATCGGAGGCGTCCTCGGCGACGTCGCCCCGGTGACGCCCGAGGCCGAGAATGACGCTCGCGCCTTCGCGCGGGCGCTGGCCGCGAATGGCCAGCTGCGCATCGCACCTCGCGCTGCGCGCCGGGTCCACGCTGCCGCGCCCCAGGCCCGGGGTGCTCCCGCCCGGCCGACCGCGACGCACGAGATCCGGATCGTCGACGGCGAGGCGACGATCCG